>NZ_JBFUJN010000062.1:0-16188 GCF_056401335.1 Rhodococcus sp. P4_F3_2 | reverse complement strand
CCCACCTCTCTTCGTGCAATCGAACACTGGTGATTGTGCCGAGGAAGTGTTGCATGAGCGTCTTCGCTATCTGACTGCCTGTGTGGCTGGCGGGACCACATCCTGCGCCCTAGTGGCAACGAAGGATCTCGAAAAGTGATGTTGTGCAACATTTTTGAGAATGTCTAAATCGCCGACAAGCGTAACAAAAAGTGCATATAGTG
Organism: Rhodococcus sp. P4_F3_2; assembly: GCF_056401335.1. NCBI lineage: Bacteria > Bacillati > Actinomycetota > Actinomycetes > Mycobacteriales > Nocardiaceae > Rhodococcus > Rhodococcus sp. P4_F3_2. Next base: position 15,985 of record NZ_JBFUJN010000062.1, on the reverse strand, counting down.
TATGTAGCACGACGGTTAGTTCAGTTCACGGCCGGAGCGTCGAACTGCCGAGTGCCCAAGACGGGGAAACTCAGATCATCGCCACAGCTGCATGAACCATGTGTCTTCCCTGCGCTCTGAATGGCGTGCAAACAGGAGGTTTCCGAGCCGCACAGTGGACAGAAGATTCGAATAGCGATTCGTTCGCGTTTCATCTACGAAAGGTGTTCACAGTCATGGGATTTAAGAGAGTCGGAATTGGTGCGGGTGTTCTTGCGTCCGCCGCTGCCCTCGCGTTCGCAGGAACCGCTTCTGCCGCTCCCGCGGTCGAGGCCGTACCTACCGCTGATTACCAGCTGTGTGGCAATGTTTACAGCGGTGCGGGGTTGGAGTACAACGCCGCACCACCGGCGGCCGCACAAGGTGTCTCCGGGGTCGTAATCTCCGGCGTGATTAGCACGGCACCCTCCACGACGTATACCGCGACCACCGATTCAGCGGGGCGTTACTGTATCCAGGCTCCGAATACGATGAAGGCTGATGTACTGGGCGGAGCCACGGTCAAGCTCACTGCCGGCACCCCGCCGTCACCGTTCACCACCATCACCAACAATCCGTGGAAGAGTGCAGCAGTTTTCGGGACTACGAACATCGGAACGATCATTTTTGCAGCGCATCAGTACGGATCGCTCAGTTCCAACTCGGCGTACCACTTTAATTTCGTTGCCTCGTAGATAATCCGTCGACTGATTTGACCGAGCGACATCTTGAGTCCGCACGTGAGGTCTGACTGTCGGCTGACGAGGTAGTTCAAGGATGGGGTGGGTGCAATCCAATGCACCCACCCCGTTTCACTTGTGCTCACATGATCGAACGGCAGCCAGACGACTGGTGCGATCGATCGACGATGATTGCTGTGCCCTGCGGTTCAGTCACCCTGCCGCAGTTCGCTGAAGATCAAGTTGGTCTGGGTATTGGCGATGGCCGGATCGTTGAGGTGCGCGCTGACGAAATCGCGAAGCCGAGTGGGAGATTCACACGAGACGTGCACCAGGAGATCACGGTCCCCACTCATCAGGAACACTCGCTGAACGGAATCCAGTCCGCTCAGGTGCTCGGCAATTTCCGTCATCCGGCTTCTGGCGTGGGAGTGAATCAGAATCGACACCATCGCCGAGATCTCGAGGCCGAGTAGCTCGAGGTCTATGTCTGCGTGAAACCCCTTGATGACGCCCGATTCGCGTAGCGCACGCATCCGCGCCAGAGCGGTCGACGGCGCTATCCCGACCTTCTCGGCGAGTGCATTGTTGGGGATGCGTGCATCCCGGACGAGTTCGCGGAGAATCGCCGTATCGACGTCGTCGAGCCGAACATGATTCGGCCGAGCCGCGGCTGCCGCCCGTTCGATCGCATTAATCATCCGATTTCTCCCTGCCGTTGCGAAAATATTCAGCAACTATTGACCGCGCCCGTCGATGATTCTAGCTTTTGCCAAACACATCGAATTATCAAACGGTCGAGATCGACACAGTCGACTGTTGCGACGAAGGGGTCCGGATGGTTCCGAGGATCGGCCGACACACGGGCGATTCGGGGGCGCGGTTGATCGACATCAGCCCGCCGATCTCCGAATCGACGCCCGTGTGGCCAGGCGATACCGCCTTCACCCGCGCTGTTACGTCAGACCTCGGCGACAGTGACGCCGTCACGATCAACCGAATCACCACCACTCCTCATATCGGTGCTCACGCCGATGCGCCGGCGCACACCCGCATCGGCGGTGCGCCCATCGGTTCTGTTCCCCTCGAGCCCTATCTCGGCGAAGCACTGGTGGTCGACATGACGGGCGTCGACGGTGCCGCATGCATCAGGCCCGTCGAAGAGACGGTGGAGCGACTCGGCGGCCATCTGCCGCAGCGGCTGATTCTGAGGACTTACCCGAAGTACCCGCGCGAGTGGGACAACGACTTCGCCGGCGTTTCTCCGGAGCTGACCCACTGGTTCGCCGACCGCGGTGGAGTTCTGATCGGAATCGACGGCGCCTCGTTCGATCCGATGGACAGCAAGACCATGGACGGGCACCACGCGGCAAGCGATCGTGGCGTCGCGATCCTCGAAGGACTGTGCCTCGACGAGGTCGACGAAGGCTACTACGAGTTGATCGCACTGCCGCTGAAGTTCCTCGACCTCGATGCCAGCCCGGTACGCGCCGTGCTCCGGACTCTGCCTTCATCACTTTCAACGCCGACACATGCAGGAGAAGAATCGTCATGACATCGACAACCACCCTTTCGTTGGATGACTGCGTCAAGGCCGACGCAGTGGATCCCCTGAGGGAGTTCCGCCGCGAGTTCGCGATTCCGGAGGGCGTTCTCTACTTCGACGGAAACTCGCTCGGCGCGCGTCCCATTGCCGCACAGGAATGCGCCGCGAGAGTAATCGGCGACGAGTGGGGCAACGGCTTGGTTCGCAGTTGGAACGAGGCTGGATGGTTCGACCTCCCGGTCCGCCTCGGTGACAAACTCGCCCCGTTGCTGGGAGCAGGTGAAGGCGAAGTGGTAGTGACGGATTCGACGTCGATCAACCTGTTCAAGGCATTGGCCTCCGCACTGTCCATCGCGGCTGCTCAGGATCCCAGCCGGAAGGTGATCGTCTCCGAGCGCGACAATTTCCCCACTGACCTCTACATTGCGGAGGGCATCATCTCGCTGCTCGATCAGGGATACGAACTACGCCTGATCGACCAACCGGGCGACCTCACCGAAGCAGTAGGACCAGACACCGCCGTAGTGATGTTCTCGCACGTCAACTACCGCACCGGAAACCTGTATGCGATGACGGAAGTCACTGCAGCAGTGCAGGAACGTGGCGCCCTCATGATCTGGGATCTCGCACACTCGGCCGGCGCCGTCACTGTCGATCTGAGCGGCGCCGACGCCGACTTCGCGGTCGGGTGTACGTACAAGTACCTCAATGGTGGTCCAGGTTCACCTGCATTCATCTGGGTCAACCGTCGCCATCAGAACACCGGAATCCAGCCGCTGTCCGGGTGGTGGGGGCACGCGCGACCGTTCGCGATGGAGTCGGCCTACGAACCGGGCGCAGGAATACGACGGTTTCTGAGTGGTACTCAACCAATCACGTCGTTGTCACTCGTCGAGTGTGGTCTCGACGTCATGCTCAAAGCTGACATGGCCGACATCCGCAGCAAGTCGCTCGCGCTGGCCGATCTCTTCATCAACCTCGTCGAGGAGCGTTGCGCTGCCTACGGTTTGGAGTTGATCACGCCGCGCGCGCACGAGCGTCGTGGCTCGCACGTGAGTTTTGTTCATCCCGAGGGCTATTCCATCATGAAGGCTCTCATCGCGCGGGGCGTCATCGGCGACTACCGCGAACCAGGAGTGCTGAGGTTCGGTATCACTCCGCTCTATCTCGGATACGCCGACGTGTGGAACGCCGTCGACGTGTTGCGAGACATCCTCGAGAACAAGTCCTGGGATCGCCCCGAATTCCGCGAGCGCGACGCAGTCACCTGATTCTTCCAAGTTTCCGCGGACCGGGAGGTACCGCCTTTCGCAAGGAGCTTTCATGAGTGATTTCAAAAACATTCAGCAGCGAGAATCAGGTCTCAAACGCGAACTCGGCCCCAAGCAGATGAGCATGATCGCGCTCGGCGGTGCAATCGGCACCGGACTCTTCCTCGGCAGTAAGTTCGCCATCGGATTTGCCGGCCCGAGCGTCATCATCAGTTACGCGATCGGCGGGTTGATCGCCCTGCTGCTGATGGGTGCCCTCGCCGAAATGACCGTCGCACATGCGACATCAGGTTCGTTCGGTGCGTACGCAGAGTTCTACGTCGGACCGTTGATCGGCTTCCTCGTTCGCTATCTCTACTGGTCTTGCATCGTCCTCGCGGTCGGTACCGAGGTCACCGCGATCGGTGAATACATGCAGTTCTGGTTCGCCGACGTACCGTCGTGGCTGTGGATCGTGTTGTTCTCCGGAGTGCTGATCGGCGTGAACATGTTCAACGTCAAGGCCTTCGGAACGATGGAGTACTGGTTCTCGACGATCAAGGTCTTCGCGATCGTGGCATTCATCGTGATGGCAGCGTACGTCGTGTTCGGTAGCGGGAACCCGGACTATGGATTCCACAACTACACGGCCGGTGGCGGATTCTTTCCGAATGGTTTGTCCGGCATGTGGTTTGCCGTGATCGTATCGATCTTCAGCTACTTGAGCATCGAGATGATCGCCATTGCGGCCGGTGAGGCGGAAAACCCCGCGGTGGCGGTGAAGAAGGCGTTCCGTGTGACGATCGTCCGGCTGTTCGTCTTCTACATCGCAACCCTTGCTTTGATTCTGGCAATTGCTCCGATGGACAAGATCTTGAGCGGCGGAAGCCCTTTCGTCACGGTAATGCAGGTCGTGAAGATTCCGGGCGCAGACAGTGTGCTGAACTTCGTGGTGATCATTGCCGCGCTGTCCGCGATGAACAGTCAGTTGTACGTGTCTTCGCGAATGATGTTCTCGCTCTCGCGTGCTGGTGACGCGCCGGCCGTTCTCGGCAAGGTCAGGGCCAACGGCTCGCCGGTCAACGCCTTGCTGCTGTCGACGTCGGGCATCGCCGTCGCGACCATCGTCTACGTTCTCTTTCCCGAGCAGGCATTCACGTTGATGATCTCGTTGTCGATGTTCGGAGCGATGGCGACGTGGCTGCTGATCTTCGTGACGCACTGGTTCTTTCGCAAGCGGATGGCAAGCGAAGGACGAACCCTCTCGTTCACGATTCCGTTCTTCCCGGTGGGGACGATACTGGGTGGTGTCCTCATGGTCGCGATCCTCGTCACGACATTGTGGGTCGAGGATTTCAAGATGACCTTGGTGTTCGGGGTGCCGTTTGTTCTTGCCGTGATCGGCATCTACTACTTCACCCGATCACGTCGGGCGCAGAGTCGAGCGGTAACGGCTGAACAGGTTCAGGACGAGATCACCGGCACGGTGGTCAAGCGGGTTCCCTGACTCGCATTGGCAATCAAAGGGTTTCGGCGAAGAACTCCATAGTGCGGGTCCAGGCGAGGGCAGCAGAATCCGGGGCGTAGTGGCTGGTCGAAGTGTCGTTGTTGAACGCGTGGCCGGCGTCGGCATAGCGGTACACCCGGGCGAGATCGGACGCGGTTGCGCGCAATTGCTCGACGCTCTCCGGCGGGATACTCGGATCGAGGTCGCCGTAGTGACCGAGCCACGGGACCTGCAGTTGCGCTGCAAGTTCGGTGCCTGCCGCGATTCCGTCCCATCGGGCCTCGGCGACACCGCCGCCGTAGTACGTGACAGCGGAATCGACGAGGGGTACCGCGGCACACCACAGTGACGCGGTGCCGCCCATGCAGAATCCGAGGGAGCCGACTTTGTCTGCTCCCTCGGATCGGCTGTAGTCGACGGCGGCACGTACGTCGTGGCCGATGCTTGTGCTGTCGAGTGCCATGAGCGCATCCTTCGCGGACGGGAAGTCGGTGAAGGAGGTCTGTGCGCCGCGGTGGTAGAGATGCGGGGCGACGGCAAGGTAGCCGGCGTCGGCGAGGCGTTCGAGGATGCTCTCGATGTGTTGGTTCACGCCCCACGCTTCTTGGAGAACTACTACCGCATGTCTCGGTTCACTCGGCGAATCCGGTCGGCTGACGGTCAGCGGTACGTCACGTGTGGTCGTCGTGAAAGTTCCCATGTCCCGACTGTATGCGAGTACGGACTGTATTCGAGCACAGCCTGTGGGTGCACGGTCGAACTAGACTCGTCGAATGTTCAGTTCCGACGTTCCGCCGATCAGCCTGGGCAGTTGGCCGACCCCCGTCGAACCTTTGGCGCGTTGCGCGAAGGCACTCGGATTGGGGCCGGAAGACCTGTGGATCAAACGTGACGATGTCACCGGACTAGGCGGTGGCGGCAACAAGATCCGAAAGCTGCAGTACACCTGCGCTCAGGCTTTGGCCGTCGGCGCGACGACTTTGATCACTACCGGTGCACCGCAAAGCAATCACGCTCGGTTGACTGCATCCGCAGCAGCCCGTTTGGGATTGCGTTGTGTGCTGGTGCTCGGTGGTGCCGAGCCGGAATCCGCGCAGGGAAATCTCGTTCTGGATGCACTCGCGGGCGCTGAGATCGTCTGGGCCGGAGGGAACACGGCATCCGCGGTCGACGCCGCGGTGCAGGCCGTCGCTGACTCGGGCGGAGTTCCTTTTGTCATTCCCTTCGGTGGTACCAGCGCGGTGGCCGCGCAGGGTTACGTCGACTGCGCACGCGAGATCGAGCAGCAACTCCCCGGAGTGGAACGCGTCGTGGTTGCACTCGGATCGGGCGGAACGATGGCTGGACTTGTCGCGCATCTGGGCGTCGACAGAGTTGTCGGCGTCGATGTCGGGGCTGTTGCCGATCCAGTGTCGACCCTCGCTGGGTTATTGGACGAGATGCCTGGTCCGACCGTGCGAGCCGCGGATCTTCAGATCCTGCGAAACCAAGTTGGACAAGGATATTCGACGCTCACGGAAGCATCAGCCGGCGCGATCCGATGTTTGGCTCGTACGGAGGGCATCTTCCTCGACCCGACGTACACCGGCCGAGCCTTTGCGGGATTGATCCAACTAGTGAAGGACAAAGCCATCACGGCGGGATCAAAAACGGTCTTCCTGCACACCGGTGGGTTACCTGGCCTGTTCGGACATCCCGAACTGTCGACGCTGCGGTGAGCGAGCAGATCGACTACCCGCTCAGCAGCCCGCTCGACGAGTTGTCCGAGTGGCAACGCGTCGTGCGACCGCTGCGCGTCAGTGCCGACGGGTATCTGCGTTTGGCGACCAATCGGCTGTCAGTCGATTCGGACTACACGTGGGAGATGCACCGCCACAGCGATCACGAATTGCTGTGGGCGATCGACGGTGTTCTCGAGGTCCGTACTCCGGAGACTGTGTACACGGTGCCGAGCGGGGTCAGTCTGTGGATCCCGTCCTTTGTTCCGCACGAGGTGACGGCGCGTAGCGGCACAGAATTGTCGTGCACGTGGTTGGTGGCATCCGATGTGACCGGGTTGGATCGTGTGGTGGCCTTGTCCACCCCTCCGCTGCTCGAACAAGTACTCGATCACCTCACCCGAGACGACTTGACCGACGCGGCTCGTCGACGAGCCGAGGCGTTTGCCATCGACCTCGTCGAACCCGTACCGCGACTGATTTTCGATGTGCCGCTGCCGACGACGCCGTGGCTTCGGCAGATCGCAGATCAGTTGGTTGCCAGCCCGGCCGACACCCGATCGGTCGAGGAGTGGGCCACCGACGCGAAGGTCAGTACGAGGACCCTCACACGAAGGTTCCCGGCCGAAACCGGATTGACCTTCTCGGAATGGCGTATGCGACTGCGGGCTCATCATGCGATGCAACTTCTGGCACTTGGTCGAAGCATCTCGTTTGTATCGAGGAAGACGGGTTTCCGTTCCGAAAGCGCGTTCGGTGCGGCTTTTCGTCGGACGATGGGTGTGACCCCGGGGGAGTTCGCAAGCCTGATCGATCATCCGCGCGCGCCAATGACCGATTGGCTACAGGACTAGTCCGAACAGCGACTCAAAGCGCCTCGATCGGACTTGTGTCGTGCCACAGAATGAACTTAGGGTTGGCTAAACAATCACCTCTGTAGGAGTTCTGCGTGCGCGCAATTCGATCATTTTCTTTCGGTTCCAGAGTCATCGCAGCGGCGGCAGTTGTCGTTGTCGGTGCGATGGTGGTGACTGGCTGTTCCTCGTCATCGGCCGACTCCGAGCCGACGGACGTCCGGACGGTTGCCTCGGCATACGGGGACATCGAGGTTCCCGCCTCGCCGGAGCGCGTCGTCGCCGCGTCGTACGACACTCCTTGGCAGCTCATGTCCCTCGGAGTGAAACCGGCTGCTGTGCAGGACTACGGCAAGTGGATCAGTGAATTCACGCCGGAGCAGCAGGCCTTCGTCGACGGGCTCCCGACCATCGGGCCCTACGGGGAAATGAACTTCGAAGCGATCGCTGCGGCAGATCCCGACATCATCGTCGGCGACGCCGACGAGGTGGACCAAGCGGCGTTCGACCGTCTGTCTGGCATTGCGCCCACCGTCATCGTCAAGGGCGAGAGTCGAGGCGACTGGAAGACGATCACCACGGAGATCGCCGAGGCGATCGGCAAGACGGACGTGCTCGAGTCGACGCGCACTGCTTACGAAGAGAATCTCGAACGTGTCCGTGGCGAGTACGCCGACGTGATCGCGACCAACAAGTGGATTCACATTTCACTCGGAGACGCGCCCGGCGCTTTCTCGGTTCAGCAGCCCACCGGTGCGATCGGCAATTTGGTGGTCAACGAACTCGGATTGGCGTACGGGCCCGGTGTTCCGACCAATTACACCGATGCCGGATACGAGTCCTACCCGATGGAGCAGTTGGCTGACATCATGAACGGTGTGACGGTCGTGCTGTATCCCCTGAATGCGGACGGATCGACCAATGCGGCGGTTCAAGCGGTCCTCGACGACAACCTCTTCACGAGGCTGCCGGCGGCGCAGGCCGGGCACGTCTTCGGATTGCAGTCGAGCGTCACAGACTTCGTGACCGCGAACGGTTGGCTGAACGAAGTGAAAACGAAGGTGTTTGCAACGCTCTGACGCTTGCTCACCTTTTCACTGCGTGCCCGCAACTGACCAGTTGAGGGCGCGCAGTCTTTTTGGTCGCCACTACGAGCGGAAATCCTGTCCTCTGCTTATGATTTCTGTCACTGCCGGTTACCGTTACTTCGACGAGAGCGACGCGGTTCGACCTTGCCTTGGCAGGGAACATCGATCCTCGGCGACGTGGGGAGGTGGTCGCCATCCCCGCAGATCCGTGGGGTATTTTGTCCGTATCTACTGTCGGGGTGAGCAGTGATGTGCGGGGGAGTTTTTGGTGAGTACAAGCGCTCGTGCCGTCTTTCGAGCAGGGCGCTCTGGATTTCGGGACCATACCCGTCCGGACATTAGTTCTGGTTTGCTGAGCGTGAACGGTGCGTGGGGCGAATCGTTCGAGGGGACGAAAGGCGAGATCGGCGAATGACAGCGACTTCCGACGCACGGCATACCGAATCGAAGGCTGTCCAGAACACCGACTCGCCGTCTGGCGAAAACCCGCGCTGGCGCGACCGCAAAAGGTACCTGTGGCCGCTCGGATTGCTGATTCCACTCAGCCCGTTCATCTCCTGGTTTCTCGTCGACAACCTTCGTCTCGGATTGTTCTGGGCGACCGGCGCGTGGCTCCTGGTCATCGTCATCCCGATCATCGACATGTTGGCTGGTGAAGACGGCGAAAGTCCGCCGGACGATGCGATCCCACGACTGCAGAAGGACCGCTACTACCGCTGGTGCACTTACGCGTTCCTCCCCTTGCAATACGCCGGTCTGGTCTTCGCCTGCTGGTGCTGGATCAACGCTCCGATGGGAATCGCGGAGAAGATCGCGATGTCGTTCACGGTGGGCRTCGTCGCCGGCGTCGGTATCAACGCGGCCCACGAGCTCGGCCACAAGAGCGAGAAGAGCGAACAGTGGCTCGCGAAAGTGGCGCTTGCGCAATCTCTCTACGGGCACTTCTACGTGGAACACAATTTCGGCCACCATGTGCGTGTAGCTACTCCGCAGGACCCGGCCAGCTCACGGTTCGGTGAGAGCTTCTGGAGGTTCTTGCCACGAAGTGTGTTCGGCGGGCTGCGTTCGGCATGGCGCATCGAGAGCGCGCGACTCCAGAGGAAAGGCAAACGAACCTGGAGCTTCGAGAACAATATTCTCAACGCTTGGGCGATGAGTGTTGTCCTCTTCGCGACGCTGATCGGTATCTTCGGTTGGGCGGTCGCGCCCTGGCTCCTGCTGCAGGCAGTTGCCGGATTCACCTTCCTCGAAGCGGCGAACTACCTCGAGCATTACGGTCTGCTGCGTGGCAAGCGTGCTGACGGCTCGTACGTTCGCTGCAGCCCCGCTGACAGTTGGAACAGCGATCACGTCGTGAGCAATCTGTTTCTCTACCAACTGCAGCGGCACAGCGATCACCACGCCAACCCGAAGCTGCGGTACCAAAGTCTGCGTAGCGCGGCCGAAGCGCCGCAACTTCCGGCCGGCTACGCAGTGATGATCGTGATCGCGTGGATTCCACCACTGTGGCGCCGGGTGATGGATCAGAGATTGTTGGACTACTACGACGGCGACACAGAACGAATCAACGTCGGCTGATCACGTAGCCGTCCGCTGAACTGTTCGGAGTTGTCGTCTCAGCGACCGTCATCCCACACGGTGTTACCGCTTGCGGTCGTCGAAGGGTAGTCCTGGACCGCGTCCCAGTGTTCGACAATTTTGCCGTTCTCGTCGAATCGGAAGATGTCCATCGAGCCGCTGCCGGCCGTTCCCTCACCGGACGAAGCGAAGGTCTGAACAAAGACGAAGTCGCCCTCGGCTACCGTCCGTGGAAACTTGGTGGCCTTGTCTCCGGTAACGGGTTCGATCCCGGCCAGTGCGGTGACAAATGCGTCCTTGCCGTCAGCGAACGAGGGGTTGTGCTGGGTGTAGGTCGGACCGACCAGCTGGTCGGCAGCCTCGGCGGCTTTGCCTTCGTTGAAGGCGAGCTGCAGGAACGTCAACGCGTTGGCCGTGTTGCGCTCCAAGACTTCTGACGACTTGGACGGCGACGAGGTGGGTCCGTCGAACATCGTGTTCGGATTTGCGGACGTTTCCGGCACGTCTTGAATGGCATCCCAGTGTTCGACGATCTTGCCGTTGTCGACGCGGAAGATGTCGAACACGGCCTGGCCGCGGTCGCCGGGTGCAGACGTGGTGTGAGACTGGAGGGCAACCAGATCGCCCTCGGCGAAAACACGAGTGATCTCGGCGTGCAATCCGGGTGTGGCCTCGACGTAACCGCCTATGCCGCTGACAAATCCGGCTGCCCCGTCGGCGGCAGTGGGGTTGTGTTGGATGTAGACGTCGCCAAGGTACCGGTCGGCGGCCTGCTGAACCTGACGGCCGTTGAACGCCAGTTCGTAGAAGTCCGTGACGACGGTCTTGTTGGATTCGAGTTGATCGCCCTGTTCGGCAACAACGCTCGTGGACGTCGCAGAACTGCTGGGCGTTGCGGATTCCGCGTCGTTGGAGCACGCGGTGAGCAGGAGAGCGGCGGCAGCGGGAACAGCGATCCAGGCTGCGCGCCTACGAAGGTTGCTCATGTTCAGTGTGCGACGGTGAAACGCTGGCGACGGTGGGCCGGAGTCTCGATCTCGTCGACAAAAGCGTGGGCGTAGTCTTCGCCCGCGACGGCGGAGTTACCCTCGGCGTCCGTCAGGAGAATGTCGCCACCCAACTGGAACGATCCCTTCGGGGCGACGCCGGCATGGGCACCGAACGCTGCGGCCGGGCTCACGTAGAACCAGTCGACATTGCTGTCAGTTGCGCGGAGCGCGTCGAGGACGTCGGCGTGAGCGAGCGCCTCACCCTTGTATGCGTCCGGGAAATCGGGGGTGTCGACGACGCGCGGCCCACCCTCGGCGACCAACAGGCTGCCGGCGCCACCGACTACGGCAATGCGAGCACCGTTGCGTGCGGCGGCATCGGCGAGGGGAGTGACGGCGTCGAGCAGGCGCTTGCCGTCGATCTCGCGAGCGGGGATGGCAACGACAACGACGTCGTTGTCTGCCGTGATCTGCTCCACGATCGTGTTGTCGTGAACCGAACCCTGCACGACATTCGTGTCGGTTCCGGACTGCGCGCTGCGAGCGACGACGGTTACCTCGTGGCCGCGTGAAGCGGCTTCCTTCGCGATTGCGCTTCCTGCAAAACCGTTTCCACCGAATACTGCGATCTTCGACATGGTGTGTGCCTTTCCTTGCTGTCGTCGTTGTGCTTGTAGTAGTAAATTTATTCACCTGGAAGGTCGATGTCTCGGTCAGATGCGGGCATTAATTGGTGAAAAACAGACATCTTGATGACGATGGGCCGACTGCTTCGGGTCGAAGTTGCGAACCGTAGGGTTGGTACATGACTCTCACCGCCGACAACAACGCAGGTCCAGTGGCAATCGAGCGCTCGGACGTCGAAGCTGCGCGGACTCGTATCGCAGGACTGGCGCGGCGTACTCCCATCTTTCGAACTGCGGTGCCGACACCACACGGCGAGGTGCCGGTTCTGTTCAAGCTCGAGTACCTCCAACACGGCGGCTCCTTCAAGGTGCGCGGCAGTCTCAATGCCGTGGAACGAGCGGTCGCCGACGGCACCATGCCCGATGCCGGCGTGGTGATCGCGTCCGGCGGCAACGCTGCGATCGGCGCTGCGTGGGCCGCGCGGCGCCGAGGACTCACCTGCACAGTGGTGGTTCCGGAGACAGCGCCCGAAGCAAAGGTGAAGGCACTTGGGGAGCTGGGTGCAACCGTTCACAAGGTCGGCGACCGGTATGCACTCGCCGCTGCCGCTGCGGCGGACATCGCACGCTCGAGCGGTGCGCTCGAACTGCACGCCTACGACCTGCCCGACATCGTCAGCGGAGCCGGGACCATTGCTCTCGAGATCGAGGACGACGCATCCGGACCGATCACGTATTGCGTTGCAGTCGGCGGCGGCGGGTTGGTCTCTGGAATCGTCGCGGCGGCTCGTCCCGAAGATCAAGTGGTAGCCGTCGAGCCGACCGGGGCTGCCACCTTGCACACCTCGCTCGATGCGGGGCGTCCGATCGATATCGAAGTGAACAGTATCGCCGGGGACTCATTGGGGGCCACACGGATTGGCGCCATCGCCTGGGAGACGCTGCATGAGAGTTCGGTTAACAGCGTTGTGGTCGACGATGATTCGATCCGGCAGGCGCGGGCGTTCCTGTGGCGGGAGTTCCGGATCCTGGTGGAGTTGGGAACCGCGGCAGCAATGGTTCCGGTTCTGAACGGAACGGTGACGCCGCCGTCCGACGGTGAATTGTGCGTCGTTTTGTGCGGTGCCAACACGCATCCGACCGACCTGTAATTTTTGCGTATTTCTTTGCCTGCGTGTGAGAAAGTCCCAGGTGGGTACCTCTCGCAGTATGAGTACCAGCAGCATTATCTGGATAATTGTTGCCGTGGTCGTGGTGATAGCGATCGTGGCCGCACTCCTGTGGGTGGCGCGAAACAGGCGCGACGAGCGTCGTCACATCGAGGCAGAACAGATCCGCGAAGACGTCGCAGACAAGTCGCTGCAAGTAGGCGAGCGCGAGGCGCGGGCAGAAGAGACAGCAGCCAAAGCGCGCATGGTGCAGGCAGAGGCCGACGCCAAAGCGGCGGAAGCGTCTGCGCTGCAACATCATGCAGCGCAACATCGGAAAGAGGCGACGAGCTCTCGCGAGGAACTGAACCAGCAACGAGATCATGCAGACACGATCGACCCCAAGGTTCCCAACCCCGAAGAACCGCGGTCGACGCCGGATCAGAACCCTCGAAACCCTTGATCTCGAAACACTTGATGCAGGCGTTCGAGGGAAGCGTCTGCCCGTATATGGTTCGACGATCATGATGAACAAAGAATCGTCACCGCAGGACCAGAAAAGTGTCACGTCCACGGCGGCTGACGTCGCACAGAACAATGTCTTCGAGCGCTTTGCCCGCGCAGGATTTGTCGTCAGCGGCGTGGTTCATCTGCTGATCGGATATATCGCGATCCGCCTTGCTCTCGGTGGATCCGGGTCTGCGGACCAATCGGGTGCGATGGCCGAGTTGGCAGGAAAACCAGGGGGTGTCTTCGCTCTGTGGGTCGGCGTCGTGGCCTTCCTTGCCATGGCGTTGTGGAGATTGGCCGAAGCTGCGTTGGGGAGCTCGTCGTCGCCGTCCTCGGACGACAAGAAGAAGGAGTTCTTCAACCGTGCAAAGGCTCTGGGCATTTCGCTCGTCTATTTCGGTTTTGCTTTCACTGCATTCGGATTCGCCCGCGGAAGCGGGAAGTCCAGCAGCGGTCAGAGTGCGGGAATCACGGCGCGTTTGATGGAGAACACGCTGGGGACTATCGCATTGGTGATCGGTGGGATCGCGATCATCGCTGTTGGTGTTTACCACGTGTACAAGGGCGCGAGCCAGAACTTCCTGGATGATTTGAAAGGCACACCCAGCAACTTCGTGCGCCGACTCGGAACCGTCGGGTACGTCGCCAAGGGCTTGGCCATCGCTGCTGTCGGCGTTCTGGTTCTTCTCGCGGTCAACAGTTCCGAACCCGGCAAGTCCTCCGGACTCGACGGAGCGTTCAAGACGCTGGGTGCGCAGCCGTACGGAGTGGCCCTGCTGATCCTTGCCGGATTGGGCATCATCACCTACGGGCTCTACTGCTTCGTGATGGCACGCTCGACGAAGATGTAGCGCCCCTGGGTAAGTGGGTCTATCCGAATGACCCGGTCTGGAAACCGGCGTCGCTGCCCGACGAACTTCCCGTCGAGCTACCGAATATCGGTCGTCTCGGAACCAGATCATGCATCAGGTTCACTGCTGCAGGGTCGATCATCGCCGCATTTCCACCGTTCGCCAGAATCGTGATCGACCAGCCGCTGTCGGGAACCAACAGGGTGATGCAGTTGGATCCCGAGCTGTCTCCGTTCTTCTTGGCGAACGATTGTGGGAAGTTCGGCGTCGGGGGTTGGAGCTGCCACGCCATTCCCATTCCGAATGCAGGATTCTCCGGAGCTTGCGTGTCGATCTGCTCGAGCATCGAGGTCAGGACCGGTTTGAGCGGGTTGTTGCCATAGCCGAGAGTTGTTGCGGCCCAGATCGACATGTCCTCGGCGGTGCTGACGAGGCCACCCCCGCCTGCGATCGCACCCGTGTTGTTCCACAGAGGGGCTCTTGTGCCGTCGAGGTAGTACGGAACGGCCAGGTCGGTTGCTTTGGTCTCGATCACGGTACCCATCATCCCGAGCGGGTCGGTGATTTCGCGGGCGACTGCTGCCGCGAAAGGCGGCTTCTCCTGTCCCGGAATGATCTTGTCTGCCATGAGTGTGCCGAGCAGTCCGAACCCGAAGTCCGAGTACAGCCAGTGGCTACCGGGGGCGAACTCCAAGGCCCCGGGAGCCCGGAGTCCTTCCCAGAGCATGTCTCTCGTGTACTTCGCTTTCTCGTCCGTGCACGATTGTGTGGGATCGGCACACCCTGCCGAAAGATTGGGTGGGTCGTCGCTCAGACCGGAACGGTGGGTGACCAGTTGGCGAAGCGTGATCTCCTCGCCACCGCTGCCTTTTGGCAGCGGGTTGCCGTCCGAATACTTGCTCGCCAGGTCGTCCAATCCGACTTCTCCCCGAGCGATCAGTTTCGCCAGTAGTGCAGCGGTGAAGGTCTTGGTCTCCGAGGCGATCTCGAATTGCGTTCGTGGAGTGACTCTCACGCCGTTTTCGACGTCGGCCTGGCCGTAGTGGTACGTAGTGGTGACACTCGCTTTGCGGTTCTTCTCATCCGGTTTGACGATGGCGAAGGCAAGGCCGGGGACTCCGCTGTTCAGCAGTGTCTCTGCGACGCGCTGTACCGCTTGGGCTTCTGCAGGATCGCCGACCCGCGAACCTGGATTGGGTGCCGTGGGGCCGGCGGCGCTGGCGGTCGAGGAGGTCGCGAGGGTTATGACGGCGGTTGCCGCCAGTCCTGCAACGCTGATGAACTGTCGTCGTGACGTCCGGGCGGACCCTCGATCCTGGTTTTCCATTGTTTGCACATTACAACCAAAGTCGACTGGTTTGACTGTTTTGTCGGAATTGCCAAGGTGTGGTCCTTAGACGATGGATTTGCTAAATCACGCCGCCGTTGACGTAGATGACCTGGCCGTTGACCCAACGAGCTGGGCCGGCGAGAAACGCGACAGCCTCCGCGATGTCCACCGGTGTGCCGAGGCGTTCCAGGGGAGCCAGCTTGGACAGGTTCTCCACTGTAGCTTCGTCTTTCCCGTCCAGGAACAGATCGGTGGCCGTGGGGCCTGGGGCTACGGCGTTGACCGTGATATC
>NZ_JBFUJN010000061.1:0-20025 GCF_056401335.1 Rhodococcus sp. P4_F3_2 | reverse complement strand
CGCTCACGCTGCGCCGCCATGTTGCACGCCAACGCACCCTCAGCAATACCGATCAACGACGAAGTGATCCCCAACGGGAAAATGCAGGAGAACGGGAACTTGTACAACGTCTCCGTACGGCCCGCTTCCTTCCACGCCGTCCCGTCGAAAACCTTTCCCGCATCAAGAGTCCGATACGTCGGCAGAAACGCGTCCTTGACGATCAGGTCCTTCGACCCGGTTCCGCGCAGCCCCACGACATTCCAGCTGTCCTGGTCGATGTCGTAATCGGAGCGCGGCAACAACACGTGCAGAATCTTCGGCGGCATCAACGGCTTACCGGACTCGTCACCGACCATCGCACCGATCATGATCCAGTCACAATGATCAGTACCGGACGAGAACGACCAACGACCGTTGAGGATGTACCCACCCTCGACCGGCCTCGCCACGCCCATCGGCGCATACGGCGACGCCATCCACGTATCAGGATCGGTTCCCCACACCTCTTCCTGAGCCTTGCGGTCGAAGAACGCAAGCTCCCACGGATGAACACCGACGATGCCGCTGACCCAGCCCGTGGCACCGTCCATCGCRCCGATAGCCATTGCCGTCTCGGCGAATTCACGCGGATGYGCCTCGAGGCCTCCGAAYTCCTTCGGCTGSARCATCCGGATGACGCCGGMGTCGCGCARRCGCTTCGCGCTGCCGTCCGTCAAGCGCATCAGCTTGTCGCCCTCGACTCCGTCGGCGCGGATCTCGTCGGCGAACTGTGAGATGTTGTCCAGAACCTGACCCATGATCTTTCCGCCTCCACTGATAGTCGATCAACGACCATTAAAGTAGAACACGTTCTAGAAACTTGCGGAAGTGAAATGGCCGACATTTCTTACACTCACACGGTCTGCAGTTCCGACGGGAGTTCGACGGCGTCGCTACCCGAGGCCGCAAGCAACTGTGCGTATCGCCCACCTTGTTGCACAAGTTCGTCGTGGGTGCCCTTTTCCACAACCACGCCCTGGTCGAGGACCGCGATGAGATCCGCATCTCGAACCGTGGAGAGTCGGTGCGCTACAACAAGAGTGGTGCGTCCGACCATCAGCTCGTCGAGCGCGTCCTGCAGCGCACGTTCAGTGCGATTGTCCAAGGCGCTCGTCGCCTCGTCGAGGACCAGGATCGGCGGATTCCGCAGAACTGTGCGCGCGATCGCGATGCGCTGTTTCTCACCACCGGAGAATCGGTAGCCGCGCTCGCCGACCATGGTGTCGTACCCGTCGTCGAGACCGGAGATGAACTCGTGGATTTGCGCGATGCGCGCTGCTTGCTCGATCTCGGCGTCGGTGGCATCGGGTTTCGCGAACCGAAGGTTCTCACGAATCGTCGTATGGAAGAGGTACGTCTCCTGCGACACCACGCCCACCAGATCGGAGACCGTCGCCAGATCGAGGTCCCGCAGATCGATGTCGTCGATTCTCACCGATCCCGCAGTCGGGTCGTACAGACGTGCCGCCAAGTATCCGAGGGTGGTCTTGCCCGAACCTGTGGAGCCGACCAGCGCCAAGGTTCCGCCGGCCGGGACCGTGAGGTCGATGTTGTCGAGAGTCTTGCTGTCGGTTCCTGGATACGAGAAGTCGACGTGGTCGAACCGAAGTTCGCCGGACATCTTGGTGCGGTCGAAGCTCTTCGACTCTTCCGGATCCGCAATGTCGATCGGCAGATCCAGGTACTCGAACACGCGACTGAACAGTGCCATCGAACTCTGCACCTCGACGCCCGTGTTGAGCAGCATCATGGTGGGGCGGAACAATTGGGTCTGCAGTGTGGTGAATGCGACGAGGGTGCCGACGGTGATGGTGTTGCCGTGATCGAGAGTGAAACCGGCAAACCAGTAGACCAGTGCGGGCATGGCCGCGAAAGTGATCGACATGGTCGCCATGCGCCACTTGCCGGCCATCATGGCCCGGAGTTCGACGTCCGCGACTTCCGCTGAACGCTCGGTGAATCGATCCGTCAGAGCCGACTTCGCGCCGGTCGTCTTGCCGAGGAGAATGCCACTGACGGAGAGAGATTCCTCCACCTGGACCGACAGATCACTGAGTAGCTTCTGCCGCTTACCCGAGATCTTGCGGCGCTCGTCACCGATCTTGCGTGCGATACGGATGAACACCGGCAAGATCGCCAGCGAGAAGATGGCAAGCCGCCAATCCAGAAGGAACAGAGCAACAATGGTGGCTGCCACGGTCGTTGCATTCTGCGCGATGGACGTTGCCGTGTTGGTGACCACCGACTGCATACCGCCGATGTCGTTGGCAATGCGCGACTGAACTTCTCCGGTTCGGGTTCGAGCGAAGAATCCGAGCGACTGATTCTGCAGATGCGAGTAGACCCGCACACGCAGTTGGTGCATCAGTTTCTGACCGATGCTGTTGGACATCCAAGTCTGCGCCACGCCGAGACAGCTCGTGATTACGGCAATGGCGATCATGCCGATGGCCAGAACGCTGACGAGTCCGAGGTTCTTGTCCGGGATCGCCTTGTCGAGCATTTCGCGTAGGAGCAGCGGACTGCCCAACGCCACGATCGCGCTGAGTGTGATGACCGCGGTGACGATGGCGATCTGAGTTCGATACGGCGCGAACAGTCCGAGTACGCGCTTTGCCGGTACGGAGTCCGCCGGAGTGATCTCGACAGCGGATCGTTCGATGTTTCGCATGTGATCTGGTTTCACGTTCTACCTCCTGGAGGCTTTCTCACCCTAGTTTCATATTGATGAGGTTACCTCACTATGAGGCTGACACCAACAACGCTAGACTGACGCCATGCATTCCCGAGAGCGCGAACTCACCGACGTCGTGATGTCCGTGGCACGGCTCATCCGCCGACGCCAAGTGGCAGCGCTGGAACCATTCGGTCTCTCGCCGTCGCAAAGCCGAGCGCTGCGAGTACTGACCCGAGTGGGCGAGCCGGTTCGACTCGGGTTTCTTGCCGAGCGATTGCGCATCGTTCCGCGGTCGGCGACCGACGTCGTGGATTCCCTCGAAGAGGCCGGATGGGTGCGCCGCACTCCCGATCCGAACGATCGGCGAGCTGTATTACTCGAGCTCACCGACGCCGGCGCTACCCTCGCTGCCGACGTCGCGAAAGACTCTCGGCCCCGCGACTGCCCGAAACCCTCGATCTGAGTTCTCACGCAGCGACGGTGTCGACTGCGTCCTCGACATTCTCCGCCGACGTCGGCTTGCTCTGACGCTCGATCTTCGAGATGCAACGAGCAAGGTCCGCGCCAACTGCCGTCGCCCGCAACTCGAGATCGGAACGAGGCACACCCTCTTTGGTCGTGTACTCGTTGGTGCGCAACTCCCCCGCCACCATGACCGGATCACCCTTCATGATGGATGCGCCGACGCCGGTGACCAACCGCCGCCAGCAGCTGACCGTGAGATAGAGGGTCCCTCCGTCCGTCCACTCTCCGGTCACCGCGTCTTTGCGACGCGTGTTGCTCGCCATCCGAAAGCTCAGCACCTCTTCGCCATTGGTTGTCTGCCGCTTCACCGGATTGGTGATGACGGTTCCGACAACCGTTGCATGCGTTTCGTACATGTCCGATCCCCCTTCGAACTCCAGAACCCGCCAACTGCCGCGGGGCCGATCACTGCGTCGGCAGTTTCGATTGTGGAACGGCAAACGCCTGGCTCGGGATTTCGATTTCCACCTGTGCATCGGCGGGACAGCTGTGGAGAAACAGCACTGCCCGAGCCAAACGGCCCGGGCAGTGTCGGAGCTAAGTGCTAGTGGAGGATTCGTCGGATTTCTTCTCGCTGGGTGTCTCGTCCGCAGAGTCCTCGCTTGCAGTCTCCGCGTCAGCAGCCTCACGCGGTTTCCACCCCTCGCGGTCCCGCCTGGCCAATTCGGCGAACATGGCATTGTGAGCAGCGAGGTCGGCGTCGTGGTCACGCTCGGCCGCACGGTCCGTTCGGCGCGCGGTCCTTCCGTCACTGCGCGACCACTGAACCAGCAGCGCGAGCATGACCACCATGAGTGGGATCTCGCCGGTCGCCCACGCGATGCTGCCGCCCAGCTGCTGATCGCCGATCAGGTCGTTGTTCCAACCGAGTCCGAGCGAGCGGAAGTACGCGCCGCCCATGACGGCGGTGGTGCTCATCAATGCCACGCCGAAAAACGCGTGGAACGGAAGTGAGCCGAAGACCATCGCCAGCTTGGTCACCGGCTGCAATTGGCGTGGTGACGGGTCTATTCCGATCGCCACCCAGTAGAAGAGATAGCCGCTGAGGATGAAGTGCAGGTTCATCAGCAGGTGAGCGCTGTGCGAGTCGACGGTCGCGCCGTAGATTCCGCCGAGATACAGCGCGTAGAAACCGCCGACGAAGAGAACTGCCGCCACGATCGGGTGGGTGATGAATCGCGAGAACGGGCTGTGCAGCGCGGTCAGAATCCACTCGCGAATGCCTGGCACGCCGTCCTTGCCTGCCGGATCGAGCGCCCGCAGAGCCAAAGTGATCGGCGCACCCAGTACCAGCAGGACTGGGCCCAACATCGACAGCGCCATATGTGCGCCCATGTGAACGCTGAAGACTGCCGGCGCGTACTTGCCGACACCGGACGACGTGGCGATCAGGAGAACCGCGCAACCGCTCATCCAGGCGATGGTTCGGCCGACGGGCCAGGAGTCTCCACGCTTGGCCAGCTTGCGCAGGCCGATGCCGTACAGAATCGCCGCAGCAATTGCGGCGGTGCCGAACATGAGGTCGAATCGCCAGTCCGTCACGAACGCCATGAACGACGGCGGGTCCGGAAGGTTGTAACCGAGTTCGACCWCGGGGATCGAGGGAATCGACAGCGGCGGAGGCGGCGGGGTACGACCGAGGCCGATCGCGAGACCGATGGTCGCCGCCATCACGATCGTTTCGGCGCCGGCAAATCGAATCAGAGCAGAGCGACTCTTCGGGTTCTCCGCCAGCGCCGGTAGCGCCCGACTCCGCTGAGCCCAACCGAAGAACCCGAGGATGATCAGTGCAACTGTTTTGGCGACGATCAATCGTCCGTAGGTCGTGGTGAACACGTCGTCGAGAGGCAGACGGACAATCGCATTGATGACGCCGCTGAATCCCATGACGACGAAGCAGATGGATGCGACCGTCGAAAAGCGTCGGGCTGCTACGTCGGTGTAATCGCCGCCGCGGCGCGCGTGTGCCAGTAGCGCGAACAACCCGCCGGCCCAGAGCGAAGCCGCCACGAGGTGCAGGATCAGACTATTGGTAGCGATGTCATGCGAGCCGCCCGAAGACGAGTGACCGGTGAGAGCAAGCGGCATCAGTCCGAGGAGACCGACCAGCAGCAGGAGCGGAGTCCACCACCAGCGCAGTGTCAGTCGGGCCAGGATCGCCAGAACAACCGCGATGATCGCCGTCCAACGCCAAGCGCCGGCGATCTCGACCTGATCGAGTCCCGACCACAGGTTCGCCGGTTTGATCGCTTCGGCAAACGGCTGACCCGACGTGTCAGAGAGCGTCAGAGGCACCATCATGAACGAACAGATCGCCCACACGATCGCGGCGTGCGATGCAGTTCGGACTGCCCGATAGCCGTCGACGTCGAGGACACCCGACTTCTGCGGCGGCACGAAGAACGCGGCCAGAAGCAGTGACCCGATCGCGATGACCGCGGCGATCTCCCCCAGTGCACGCATCGCGGGGAGGCCGTATGTGGTGATCGGGCCTGGATCCGGGATGCCCAGAAGAGTCAGTGCCTGCGACGCGGAGAATCCCACCACGACGGCTGCGGTGAGCCCTGCGATGAGTCCACTGACCACGAATATCGCGGTCGAAGAAGCGGGTGCACCGCTGTGCTGTGTGGACTCCGGTGGGGAATCTGTCGGCGCGAGGTCGGGTGTAGCCATACCTCAAGGGTAGGACCTTCGCGAACCGACTACGACAACGCGTCGGAGTTGGGCGGCGCGCGTCACATCCCGAACCCTCGAGTATGATGTTCCACGCGCCTCCGTAGCTCAGGGGATAGAGCAAGAGCCTTCTAATCTCTTGGTCGCAGGTTCGAATCCTGCCGGGGGCACCACAAGATTTGATTCACGGATAGTCACACTGCGTGGACGAGCGGCCACTGGGCAGAGCAGTCCGATACGGACCGAAACCTAGCCCACAAATTACGTGCCGTCCGCAGTAATCTGCCACGCATGAAGAAGGCACTTCCGAAGACCCTGAAGTCACTCGCCCGGACCGTTGGAATCCTGGCACTCGCGATCGTCGTGGTATCCGTCGTCGAGAGGTTCACCGGCGCACACCACCCGACGACCGGTCCCGCCTCGTTGACCGGACCCGACCAATCGTTGTAGCCCTTCCCCTGTGACAAAGGTCGTCTCACGAAGTTCTACGACAACGAGCCGGTAGCCAAGAATCCACCACTGCCGGCTGAGTCGCATGCAACACGCTAAGCAGAGCCGCCGCACAGTGTCACAGAATCTCTGGGCTCCGGATCCCAGGGCGTAACAGCAGCCGGAGTAGTCGGACCTTGCTGGCGGCCGTGGGCGTAGCACCATTGACACAAGCTGCGTCAGAATGGTTGAGCGAGAACTCGATTCGAAGTTCTAATTTCTCGAAGTTTCCAGGGAGCCGCGAGAGGCGCCGGCTCTGGGACCTCGCGGCTACTCGGTGCGGTTGCTCGGATGTGGCGACTGCGCACCGACCGAACCGGCCGCATCCGCCGTCAGCGACTACGCAACGACCGTCACCATTTGACTCCGGGCATCGAAAGCGCTCGAAAAGTAAGCCATTTCATCGTGCCGAGATGCGCGAGAACGACCTGAACTTGCGAGGTCTCGAGATCTTCGAAGAAGCCTCCGACGTGGCATTTTCCGAGATCCACTCACATCCCAGGCAGTGCCTCATCCGTGCGCACAAACGCGTCGCCAAAAGTCGCTGCGGCGCGTGATCAGCTGGACTGACGTAACCGTATCGAAGGCTTTCTACGAAAAGCTGGGCGATTCTTCGTCTCGAAATGCCATGTCGGCCCCCGAAGCATTAGCGACGGTTAACTCAGGCCGAAATCCAATCTGCTAAGAAAAACGAATCTAATGTGACCCCTATCTCTGGATCCTTTCAGAACAGGGGTTTCGATGACGCGCGACTGAATTCACCCCCTAATTCACCCTCCTCCTATACACAGAAAAATGATTTGCATTTATGTCGAGCGTGTGTGCACAGATAATTCGCTCCACGCCTTGTCGTTCCGACAGCAAATAAGGGGCGGTGAACTGCATAAAGGCCCATTCGGTACAGCAGCGCCGACTCGGCTCGGCCGCTCACCGATTGTCGACAAGGGCCAAGGCAGGCATGCAACTGATGGTCGAGATCGAATTGTGATGAACCAGCCAGTTAACTTGAAAGAAATCAACGGAAGATAGATATACCCAGGTAAGCGCAGTTTTTCTTGCATGGACGCACGTCCATGGCGTGTCCAGCTATGCGATTTGCTCGTGTTAGATTCCTGATTGCGCATCGCCCGGTTTGCGCCTTCTGCGTTGTTTGCGCGGAATTTGCATCTTCTCGCGAACGGCCCCGCGCACATTTCTTTACGTTGTGCCAAAGAAAGGAATTTCATGAAAACCGTCACGGCAGCGAAGCACGCAGCACGAAGACTCCCCCTCGGAGCCATCGCACTGTTGCTATTGCTATCCGGGATGGTGCTCATGCCCGAACTGCAATGAATCGCGCAGGAAAGATCCTCGGCCGCAGCCTTTAGTACCTCGTAGGTCGTCGCGTTAGGTAATACCGGCGGTCGATCTTTCTTGGAATTTCCTGGCCTACCCAGAGCCGGCCGTCGGTCTGCGCTGGCGCCAACCAGGTCCGATTACCAACTGTTCGGCTCCGCAATAGGACGCCTGAGAATCACCAACGCTCGCATCCAGGCTCCAGAGCTGCTCAAAGGTCCCGTTTCGCTATTCGACGGCCCCGGAAACGGGGCCCAAATCATGTGTTCTGAACGAAAGGTGTTCGTCATGCGTAACCGTGTCTTCCCACGCCGTGCCGGGGAGGGGGTGGTGTCTCGGTGGGCAGCTTTGGGGATGATCGTTGCGGTCCTGGCGCTGGTCATATCGTCGTTCTCATTCGTCCAAGTTGCCTCAGCAGATGACATCGGGACCTCGACCACCACAGGTCCGACCACCACAGTTCCGACCACAACGAAGCCGCCCGCGACTACGACGGAGGCGCCACTGAAAACGACGGCGCCGCCTACTTCCACGTCGGAGTCACCCACTTCTGCGAAACCGCCGATCACAACCACGGCGCCCCCGTCTACGACTTCTGTGGCGGCGCAGCGACTGGCCGCACGCGGAGTCAATCCCGGCATCGATGTGAAAATCACCGACGTCCAGGTCGAGGGAAAGAACGACCAGCAGATCACGGTCGGGGACTCCGTCACGGTGAAGGGCACCTGGGACGCGTCAAGCGCGAGCCCGCAACCGGGCGACCAGTTCACCATCGGATTCCCTGACGAGTTGAAGCTCCAGTCCAACCCGACGATCGCGCTCGAGGGCGACGACGGGACGGTTTGGGGCACATGCGATCTGGTTGCTTCCACCAATCTGATGACGTGTGTTCTCTCCGATGCCGTGGCGGATCGCCCGGACGAGGTGAAGGGCGATTTCTTCGTCTACACCAAGGCTGTCGCGTACACCACCGAAGAGAAAGTTGATTTCACGATCAACGGCAGTTTCGACGTGACGCACGAGCTACCCGGCGGTGGCGGCATCAGCGACGGCAGCGTGATCAGCGCTGCCAAGAAGTCCGGCCAACTCCAGGGCAACAAGCAGTCTGTGCGCTGGACCATCGACATTCCCGGTGCCGATCTGGCCGCACTGGACGCGGGCGGCACCGGTTCGGTGACCCTGAGCGACGCGCTCTCAGAGAACATGAAGCTGTGTACGGGCAACCTGCTCAACGCGAAGCTGTTGTCCGGTCGCCCGAACGATCTCAAGCCGGTCGCAGGCGGCGTCACCGTCACCCAGAGTGCCGCTGGAGATCCAGTCAGCATCGCGCTCGACAACGGCGGCCCCTTCGAAAGAAACAAGCTCTACCGCATCGAGTACACCTCGTGCACAACCAGCGGCGAAGTGGACAACACGGGCACCGTCTACGACAACTCCGTGACCATCGGCGGGAACACCGTAGGCGCGGCAGGCGTCGGCCAGGATTGGTCGCCACAGACCGGGCCGTCGAAGTCCGGCGGTTGGGCCGGGGGCACCCGGTACAGCGAGATCGACTGGAGCATAACGCTTCCGGGCACTTTCATCGCGAGCCTCCCCGACCAGAAAGTCATCATCAAGGAGACTCTCGGCGCCAATCACGAGGTCTGCGAGGGCGGCCTCGTCCCGACGGTCTGGCGCGCGAACCGTCTACCCGGGCTGAACGGTGAAACAACCAACCACGTCAACGTCACCTCCGAGTTCGACATCGACGCTTCCGGTGCCACGGCGAGTGCCCAATCCTTCAGCATGACCATCACGCCGAAGGAAAAGATCAAGCAAGACTCGACGCAGTACTACTACGTGAAGTTCCGGTCCTGTGTGATCGAGAAGGAGGTGCCGGACTCCTCTGATGTGTTCACCAATACGGCGGTCGTCAACGGCATCTCCAAAGACGCTTCGGTGACGGGGCCCAAGTTCGAGGGCGGCAAGACCGGCACGCTCAACACCGAACCGAAGGACGTCGCGGGCGAGAAGCAGCCTGCCGGCACGACCATCGACTGGAAGGTGCAGGTCTCCGGGCACACCCTCGAGGGCCTCGACGCACCGGCGGTCATCACCGACACGTTCTCCGACAGCTTGGCGGTGTGTGATGTCAGCGGCGATCTGAAGAAGGACCTCAATTTCAAGGTCACCGCGCGCGACTTCCTTGCAAAAGAGGGCGGGACGGACATCACCGCGGGCACCACGGTCACACGCAGCGGCGACAACGGGATTGCCATCACCCTCCCGAAGGACGCGGGCGACTACAACCGTGAGACACGCTATTACGTCGAATACACCCTCTGCACCAGCAGCGGTGGGCTGGATCAGCGCGGCACGGTTTACGGGAACTCGGTCTTCTACAACGGCAAGACTCAGTCGACGCAGAGTGTCAAGCAGGAATGGGGCGGTGGCGGCACCGGTCAAGGTGTGTCGCGGGGCTCGTTCTCGCTTCTGAAGGAGATCGCTCCCTTCTCCGAGAAATTCCCGCAAGACACCGAGTTCACCGTGAAAGTCGAGGAGTTCGCCCCCGGGCAAATCCCAGCGACCGACGCCCCGGTGAGCTCCTACGAGATCAAGGTGAAGGCTGACGGGACACCGGTCAGTGGGATCAACCCCCGCGGAACCGGCTGGCAGATCCGACTGTCCGAGATCAACCTCCCCACCGTTGACGGTGTGTATTTCGAGAGAGGGACTTTCCGCCCGTCAGAGGGTGTGACGCTCAACGGGGACCGCACCGAGGCGCTGGTGACCATCACGCCGAAGAGCAATGTCGGTGTCACACTGCTCAACAAAGCGAGTCTGGGATCGGCGCGGATCACCAAGTCCGTCATCGGTGACGGAGCGCGCACGGGACTCGAGGCTTTCGTCGTCAACGCAGAGATCGCCTTTGGTGACGACGCCGCCGGCAACGAGTTGCGTCAATTCACTCTGAAGGACGGTCAGCACTACGAACTGGGCAAATTGCCCATCGGAGCGAAAGTCACCTTCACCGAGGTACAACCGATGAACACCGACCTCGTGACCTGGTCGGAGCCGGTGATCAACCCGAAAATGCTCACCATCGGCACCGATGCGTCGGCGAACACGGTCTCCGTCACCAACGAGGCCAAGATCACGCAAGGCACCTTCGAAGTGAGCAAGAAACTCACGGGCCCGAAGGCGTTCGACAGGGCCGTACCGGCGAGCTTCGACGTGATTGCCACCTGGCTCGATACGGACGACAAACCGCAGAGCAAGACACTGTCTCTTCCGTCCGACGGCACCGCGGTTCCGTTCGGCGAGAACCTGCCCGGCGGCACCGAAGTCACACTGACAGAGCTGGTTCCGGCAAACGGTGACGGTCTCGCCTATGGCGTGCCCGCATACTCCGGGAATGTCAGGATCAATCCGGACAACGCAGCCGTGGTGACCATCGGCAAGGATCTGCGCAAGATCGAGGTGTCGAACTTCGTCGACGTCAACGACGGCACTCTGCGCATCGCAAAGCAGGTCGGCGGTGAGGCCGCCGAGGCCGTCGGCGACGACGTGGAGTTCACGGTCGAGGCGCGTTGGCGCGACGGTGTGGAATACCGCACCCAGGTGCTGAGCGTCAAGCAGGGACAGACCACACCGCTCGGCGTCGACCTCCCCGTCGGCACCGAGGTGACCTTCACCGAGACCGGCCGTCCCGATGTCGACGGAGTCGAGTGGGGCACGATCTCCTGGGGAACCAGCCCGGAAGGCGAATCGTGGCTGCATTCGAACCTCGACGGCATCGCGACGGGCATAGTCTCCGACGACCCGACCGACGGTCGACTGATCACGCTGTCGAACGAGGCGCTGTGGAAATTCGGATCGGTCGAATTCACGAAGTTCATCCTCGACGCTGACGGCAACCCCGTCCGCGCCCCCGAGGCCGACCTGCCTGACAGCGCGACGTTTGAGGTCCGTATCGACGGAATCGATCCGGCGCTCCCCGCCGGAACCGATTTCCCGGCAGTGGGCCAGACCATCACCCTCGATGCCGGAAACGACTGGAGCTGGACGTCCGACGAGGTTGTGCCGCGGAACACCGTGATCACCTTCTCCGAGGTCGACCCCAAGCCCCTGGCCGGTATCGACTGGGCGCGGCCGTATTACTACGTGTCCGCGGATGCCGGTGACGCCGAATACCGCGACACCGTCAAGGCGGTAGCCGGTGAGAAGGCTGTGGTGGAGATCCACAACCGCCCGATCCCGACCACCGAGGTGGATATCGACAAGATCGTGACCGGCCCCAAGGGCGGCCAGGTGGCAAAGGACGGATCCACGATCTTCCAGGTCACGGCTACGTGGACGGACATCGACAATGAGGCGAGGTCTTGTGTTCTCGATGTCAGACCGGGCGCTTCGGTCACTCCGACCGCCCAGTGCGACGCAGCCGTCATCGACGGCCGGGTCCAGTTCCCGCTGAACACCGACATCACTTTCACAGAAACCGGTGCTCACACTGACGTCACCAACGTCAAGTGGGGTGAAGTGATCTGGGGCGTCAAGGAAGGCAAGGCGGACGTCTCGAATATCGACGGCGAACCGACCGCAACTTCCGTCAAGCTCACCGGCGAAGCAAACAAGTCGGTGGTCCTGGGACTCGAGAACAAAACCAGCAGCAATGGGCTGATCATCATCCCGATCCCGATCCCGCTGCCGCCGTGGGAAATCCCGACGTGGCCGGGCTCTGAGGTACCCGGAGGACCAGGCACCGACGTGTCGACTCCCGGCAACAACACTCCCGGCAATAACGGTGGTGGACACAACGGTGCTCCGGGCACGCCTGCTCCGGGAAATCCTGCTCAGGCCAAACCGGACCAGTCATCGTCCCTGCCGGTAACCGGCGCGAACGTCATCTGGCTCGCCGGTCTGGCGCTGGCGCTGATCGGCGGTGGCGCATGGCTCACCCTGCGTAACCGCAAGCGTGCACCCGGCCGGGAGTAACTCCCAACCAGGAATACCGAAACAGGGCGGGTGGCGACCTACGCCTGGTCGCCCCCGCCCTGTTTCACCGTCACGACGTATCTATCTCGCGGCCGCCCCCGTGGCCCACCCCTCGAAGGAGAAACACCATGTCATTCCTCCCGTTCCCGATCGTCATCGAAGGCATCGAGACCACTGGTTCTGCCGCGATCGACGGGCTCGGTCGCCTGTCCGTACTCCTTTACGATCTCCTCGGCGGTACCGGAAGCGCCACGATCAACGCGGGCAGCTAGTTCGATACGGCACCAATTCGACACATCAGCTAGCTCGGTAGATCTGTGAAGAGGAGACCCCGGTCCGTGAGCGATACCAAAGTTCCAGGGCGTCGGCGGCCGGGCACAGGCCAGGTAATCGGCGAACTGCTCCTCACGGCCGGGGTCGTCGTCCTGCTGTTCGTCATCTATGAGGCGTTCTGGACCAATATCGTCTCAGGGCGGCTCCAGGACGAGCTCAACAACAGTCTGGAGGAATCCTGGGCCGAAGTCCCCGAAGCCCCAGGAGCGATCGACGGTCAGCCGGTGTCCCCGCTGATCCCTGTGCTCGGCGAGGGATTCGCGCGCGTGCATTTCCCCACACTCGGCGCCGCGTACGCAATCGTCGAGGGCACACGCAACGAGGACCTGCGGGCCGGCCCCGGCCACTACCCGGACTCGCAGATGCCCGGCGAAGCCGGAAACTTCGCGCTCGCCGGGCACCGCAATGGTTCCGGCGCAGTCTTCCAACACCTGGATCGACTCGATGCATGCGATGCCGTCGTCGTGGAGACCGAGTCCCAGTGGATGACGTACCGGTTACTCCCACTCGACCAGGCCTCACCCGAACGTCGCGCTGCGGCGAAAGCCTGCTTGAATCCCGAGCAAGCCGATCGGGTTTCCGAAGGCGACTACGCCCATCTCCTCGGGCGGCACATCACCGTGCCCGGGGATGTTGCGGTCGTCAACCCGCTGCCCGGAAGCCCTTGGGCCGAGCCCGACGCCACGCTGGAAAGTATGTTGACACTGACCACGTGCCATCCGCTCTACTCGAACAGCGAACGCTTGATCGTCCACGCGGTTCTCGTCGAAACAATCTCGAAGACTTCGGGCACCATTCCCGCGGCATTCCAGGAGCAATGAATGTACGGCTACCTCTGGGGCGCGCTCCCCGGCCCCCGACCAGTGAAGGCCCTGCTGGCGATCGTTCTCTTGGTCGCGGTGGTGCTGCTACTCATGGAAGTCGTATTTCCTTGGGTGTCAGAGCATATGCCCTACTCCGACGTGACCGTATAGAGCGCCCGTGCAGGTCGGCCGACACCGGCACAAGGCCCGGCTGGAGCCCGAAGGCGCTGTCCTACATCGGACTCGACGGACCTACGATGATTCTGGCGTGTCGATGCAAACCAGTTTCCGCGTGTGTCGGAACGGCTCGCCTAGTTGACGCTCGAGGCTCTCCGGAATGTTCGTTCGACGCCTGAGCGAGCACTGAGACCGGACTCCGCCGCTACAGAACCTTCGTGAAGATCTGCGCCGGCGCTGCCGTCTCGAGCTTGTCCAGCGCCTCAACCAACCTGACGAAGTGCTCGGTATGAGTGTGGGCGTCGAGGTGCTCCTGCGATTCCCATTCCTCCGCCAACACGAGCTCGCAGGGATCGTCGGTGCGCTGCAGTAACTCGTAATTGATGCAGCCGACCTCTTTTCGGGTCTCGGTGACAAGTTCGTCATACAACCGAAGCACTTCCGCGAGATCGCCCTGCTCCACCGTTGTTGGCACCAACACCCTGATCACAAAGACTCTCCGATTCGACTGTCGTGCAATAGCCCGTCGGCTCGAAGTCTGCCGTAGACCTCCGACAGATCGACATTTCCGTTGTGACTCGAAGTTTGCGGACAGGCGCAATATCTACGAAACACCCCCGATACCGGAGGTTCGTAGGGTTTGCCGAAGTCGGGCTCGCAATCAGCAGCGCAGCCCTGGGCCCGGGCGAGGGGTAAGCACATGAGTGGAAATGCAGTTCGCTTGCAAGCGATCAAGGACGTCGAGGCCTACACACCTCCGGTGGTCAGTTTCACCACCGACGAGACACCCGGCGAGGTGTTCGGTGCCAACGTCTTCAACAAGGTGGTCATGCAGAAGCGACTGCCCAAGCTCGTCTACAAGTCGGTGATGGCGACGATCGAGCAAGGCAAACCGCTTGATCCCATGGTCGCCGATGCGGTCGCGTCGGCGATGAAGGACTGGGCGTTGGAGAAAGGCGCAACCCACTACGCCCACGTCTTCTATCCACTGACCGGGTTGACGGCCGAGAAGCACGACAGCTTCCTCGAGCCGGTCGGCGACGGCAGTGCACTGGCGGAGTTCGCCGGCAAGACCTTGATCCAAGGTGAACCCGACGCTTCGAGTTTCCCGAACGGCGGGCTGCGCAACACATTCGAGGCTCGCGGATACACCGGCTGGGATGTCACGAGCCCGGCCTACGTTCTCGAAAACCCCAACGGCAACACACTGTGTATCCCGACCGTGTTCGTTTCGATGACCGGCGAAGCGCTCGACCACAAGACTCCCCTGCTGCGTTCACAACAGGCAATGGGTTTCCACGCCGAACGAATCCTGAAGTTGTTCGGCCACGACGACCCCGAGCACATCGTGTCGTTCTGCGGTCCCGAGCAGGAGTACTTCCTGATCGATCGACACTTCTTCCTCGCCCGCCCCGACCTCCTCAACGCCGGCCGAACACTCTTCGGCGCAAAGCCGCCCAAGGGCCAGGAGTTCGACGACCACTACTTCGGGGCGATCCCGGAACGTGTTCTCGGATTCATGATGGACACCGAGCGGGAACTGTTCAAACTCGGCATCCCCGCCAAGACACGGCACAACGAGGTTGCGCCCGGCCAGTTCGAAATCGCCCCGATGTTCGAGCGAGGCAACATCGCCGCCGACCACCAGCAGTTGCTGATGACCACCTTCAAAACCATCGCCAAGAAGCACGGCATGGAATGTCTGTTCCACGAGAAGCCGTTCGACGGTGTCAACGGCTCCGGCAAGCATGTCAACTTCTCGCTGGGCAACTCCGAACTCGGCAGTTTGCTTGTCCCCGGCGACAATCCGCATGACAACGCCCAGTTCCTCGTATTCTGCGCCGCAGTCATCCGGGCCGTCCACAAATACGCCGGCCTCCTGCGCGCGTCGGTCGCATCGGCAACCAACGATCACCGTCTCGGTGCCAACGAGGCTCCCCCGGCAATCATCTCGATCTTCCTCGGCGATCAACTGGCCGACGTCTTCGAGCAGATCGCCAAGGGCGCGGCAACATCGTCGAAGGACAAGGGCACCATGATGATCGGAGCCGACACCCTTCCCGTCCTGCCGACCGATCCGGGCGACCGCAACCGCACGAGCCCATTTGCCTTCACCGGCAACCGTTTCGAGTTCCGCGCACCAGGATCGCTGCAAACAGTCAACGGCCCGATGGTCACCATCAACACGATCATGGCCGAGGCCTTGGACTACATGGCCACCGAACTGGAGGCCGCGGTCGCCGACGGCGCCGATTTCGACACCGCCGTCCAGAATCTGCTCACCGAGATCATCACCAACCACGGTGCGGTTGTCTTCAACGGCGACGGCTACTCGGAGAACTGGCAGATCGAGGCCGAGTCTCGCGGCCTGCCGAACCTTCGCACGACGCTGGACGCCCTTCCTGAACTGATCACCGAGTCCTCGATGGAACTCTTCGAGAAGTACAAGGTCTTCAACCACCGAGAGATGCACAGTCGCTACGAGGTCGGACTCGAACAGTACGCACTGAGCATCGGCGTCGAGGCACGCCTGGCCGCCGAAATCGGTACGACGCTGATCCTTCCGGCTGCAGTGCGCCACCAGACGGAAGTTGCGCAGAACTTCGTCGCACTGAAGTCCGCCGGCCTCGAACCGGATTCAGCTCCGCTCGAAGAAGTGTCGGCGCCCGTTGCGGCTCTGCGCACAGCGCTCGCGGCCCTGCGCGCAGCAATCGACACCGACGCCGGCGAGTCGCCATTCGATCAGGCCAAGCACGCACAGGACGCACTCCTGCCCGCAATGGCAGAGGTACGTGCAGCGGCCGACTTCCTCGAAACCATCGTCGCCGACGATCACTGGCCACTCCCGACGTATCAGGAAATGCTCTTCATTCTCTGAGCATCACCGAAATCAACGCTCACAAAACTGTGGCCTGCAACTCGATCGAGTTGCAGGCCACAGTTGTCGAATCTTGCTCGGGCTAGCGGTCTTCCGGCATCGTGACTTCGAGGACGCGAGCCTCACCGGTGGTCGCGGGGTCAGGACGATCGCGCGAATCCGATGACGCCATCTGGAGTCCGTTCAAATCGGTCCGCATGTAGATGACGTTGTAACGGTCCCACGTGGTGGCGACGAATTCGAGGAACTGTCCGCTCGCCCACGGGTGCATGAATCCGCCGTACAACGCGGGCAACGTGATTCCACTCAACAGGGTCTGCGTACCACTCCACGGGCCTTGCGGTTGGTCGGCCTGACGGATCACCAGGTTGCCCTCGGCACTGGTGTACATGGCAACGTACTTGTTCAGGTAGTCGTTCCACTGCACGGCAAGTTCACTGACCGGTGCCTTGATGACCTGAACGGCATCGGTATCTCGCGGACTCCAACCGGAGCCGTCCCAGTATTCGTAGGCGCCGAGGTTTCTGATGTCGGCGCCGGCCACTCGCGCCAGGACCGCCTTACCGAAACGACCTGAGGGAGTTCCGTATTCGTAAATGTAGCCGTCCCGACCGTCGAGGAAGGCGCTCTGCTGGAAGTTGGAATTGATCGGCGATACTGCCGGAATCCCCGGAATGCCAAGTCCTTCGGTATTGGCGCGAACTGTCGCCGGATCGAGTTCCCAGTTCTCACCGTTGTCCGTGGAGAAAGCCAGAGCCGAGTAGTTGGTGGTCCAGGCTCCGGGTTCGTCCCACGACCGAACGGACATGAATCTGATGTACTGCACACCACCGTAAGAGATTCCAGCGGTCGGGATGGTGGTGAACTCACCCGGAATGCCGAATCCCGGAATGATCTCCTTGGAATGATTGGGGCCGTCCAAAGGAGAACTGTCGATCTTCATCCCGTCGGCAATGGCGGTGTCGTTGCTGCGGAACAACACGTTGCTGCGCCAGTCGTCACCCGGGGTGTCGCAGTCGCCAACCGTATCGCCGAATGCCATCAGTACGTCGTGATCCGGCCCCGAAAGACCGTTGTCCCACATGATTCCGAGGTCGGTTCCCGACACGTTGAACCGCTCGATAGTGTTGTTGGGACTGCCTGGGCCAGTGACCATTTCGATCGCTTTTGTGCGGCCGGTCAACACCGGCAGAGCACCGTTGGGCGCGCCGGTGATCCACGGCAACGCGTTGGCGAGGGAGCCGGTACCGGCGGAACCACTGCCAAGTGATCCGGTCAGCGAACCGAGCGAACCCGTCATCGATCCGGCGGAACCACTTCCTCCCGACCCACACGGTCCGCCGATCGCCGACGCAGACGGTGCTGCGGCAATCGTCGCGGCAATCGTGACGACGCCTATCGACAACATCGCCGACATGGAGTGTTTTTTACGCACGTGCAGCCCCTCTGATCATTTCGACTCCCGTTCGGACCACAGGCACAGTGATCCCCGACCGCAGAAGCAAACCATTTGGACTGTGTTAAGAGAGTGAAAGCTGAGCAAATTGTTATAAATCGCCCTTTCAACTGACACAAGTGACAGCTGTGTCCGATTTCACCTTCACAGGACAGTTGTCCGATACAGCAATAAAGGCGCCTAGTATGTAACGGAAATGTAAAAGAGTTCTCACAACGAGGTAGGTGAGCGGTGTCCGTACGTGACCGCGTAGCGCAGATTTACGATCAGGTTTTGGTTCGCAATGCAGGAGAGCCCGAGTTCCATCAGGCCGCCGCAGAGGTCTTCGAGTCTCTTCACGTAGTGCTCGAACGCCACCCCCGCTACGCCGACGCCGGACTCATCGAGCGGCTTTGCGAGCCGGAACGCCAGATCATCTTCCGCGTGCCGTGGACCGACGACCAGGGCAACGTTCACGTCAACCGTGGCTTCCGCGTGCAGTACAACAGTGCACTCGGCCCCTACAAGGGCGGCCTGCGCTTCCACCCCAGCGTCAACCTGGGCATCGTGAAGTTCCTCGGCTTCGAGCAGATCTTCAAGAACTCACTCACCGGCCTGCCCATCGGCGGCGGCAAGGGTGGCTCGGACTTCGATCCCAAGGGCCGCTCCGACGCAGAGGTCATGCGCTTCTGTCAGTCCTTCATGACCGAACTGCAGCGTCACATCGGTGAATACACCGACGTTCCGGCCGGCGACATCGGCGTCGGCGGTCGCGAGATCGGCTACCTGTTCGGTCAGTACAAGCGGCTGACCAACACGTACGAGTCGGGCGTCCTCACCGGCAAGGGCATCACCTGGGGCGGATCGCAGGTTCGCACCGAGGCCACCGGCTACGGCGTCGCGTACTTCGTCGCCGAAATGCTCAAGGCAAAGGGTGAAGGCCTCGAAGGCAAGAACGTCGTGATCTCCGGATCCGGCAATGTCGCCATCTACGCAATCCAGAAGATCCACCAGCTCGGCGGCGTCGCGATCGCCTGCTCGGATTCCTCGGGATACATCGTGGACAAGAAGGGCATCGATCTCGACCTCCTCAAGGAGATCAAGGAAGTTCGCCGCGGCCGCATCAGCGAGTACGCCGACGCAGTTCCGCATGCCGAGTTCATCGCCGATGGTTCCATCTGGGACGTGCCGTGCGACGTCGCACTCCCCTGCGCGACTCAGAACGAGCTCGACGAAGATGCCGCAAAGACCTTGATCGCCAACGGCGTTCAGGCCGTTGCCGAAGGCGCGAACATGCCCACCACCCCCGGCGGCATCCAGCTCTTCCGTGACGCGAACGTAGCCTTCGCGCCCGGCAAGGCGGCCAACGCCGGTGGCGTCGCAACCTCCGCCCTCGAAATGCAGCAGAATGCTTCGCGTGATTCCTGGAGCTTCGAGTACACCGACGAGCGTCTCGCCGGAATCATGCGCGGCATTCACAAGCGCACCATCAACACCGCTGCCGAGTACGGAAAGCCGGGCGACTACGTGCACGGCGCGAACATTGCCGGCTTCGTGAAGGTGGCCGACGCCATGATTTCGCTGGGCGTCATTTAGAGATTTCCGCAATACAGACAGCAGTACAAAAAGGGGTGATTTCACCCTGAACCGGTTCCCGTACATCGGACTGGTCGAATCAATACCTAGGCCTCGAGGGCCCTGGGTC
>NZ_JBFUJN010000060.1:0-28200 GCF_056401335.1 Rhodococcus sp. P4_F3_2 | reverse complement strand
ATTCCGGCGGCGTCGGCGTCGTTGAGGACGGTGACTTCGCGCCCGCCCAGGGCCTTGCCGAAGAGCGCGGCCGCGTCGGTGTCGATCCAGGACTTGTCGATGTTCGCGGCGCTGCGCGCGACGCCGCCGGTCACGACAGCGGGCAACGTGATGCCGACCGGCCCGGTCCACTTTGCCTGCTCGACGATCTCGGCCACAGTGCCCGCGATCGCATCGGGAGTGGACGGCTGCGGGGTCAGGATCTTGATGCGGTCACCGATCATTTCCCCGGTGCTCAGGTCGATCGTGCCGCCCTTGACGCCGCTGCCGCCGACGTCGATCCCGAAACCTGTGGTTGTCATCGTCCTGCGCTCCTGAGTGTCGAATTCGAGGTCACGATCTACCGTTGCAAACACTAACCCGAACAAGGACTCGGGCGCGTGCGACTCCAGGCGTTCGAGTGGTGCCCCTCGGTAGAGATGTGTTGCGATGGTCCGGTGCGCCCTTCAGAAAGAACGTTGCCCGACTTTTCCGCCGATTCTCTGGACCCCGCACAATTGCGGGCAGTTGCCGTAGCCGTCGCCGAACGCGCAGCCGAACACGTCCGCGTGCGTCGGCCCGAGGTATTCGGCCTGGTGGGTTCCGGTGCCTCCGAGGGTGGTTCGGTTGCTGCGAAGAGCACGCCGACCGATCCCGTCACGGTGGTCGATACCGAAACCGAACAGGTGATTCGCGACCTTCTGGCGCAATTGCGCCCTGCAGATTCGATCTTGGGTGAGGAAGGTGGCGGAGACACCGACGATTCCGCGGGAGTTCGATGGGTTGTCGATCCCATCGACGGGACGGTGAATTTTCTCTACGGAATCCCCGCGTTCGCCATTTCGGTGGCCGTACAGATCGACGGGATCTCAGTGGCCGGGGCTGTCGTCGACGTGTCGCTGGAAACAACGTATTCCGCGCACCGGGGCGGCGGCGCAACCATGGCCACGGCCGACGGCGTCGTCAGCGAACTGCACGCCAATGAGGTGACCGAACTGTCAATGGCTCTGTTGGCCACCGGTTTCGGCTACGGAGCGGATCGCCGAAAGGTGCAGGGCACCTTGATCGGGCAGATCCTGCCGCAGGTTCGCGACATCCGACGCATAGGTTCGGCTGCTTTGGATCTGTGCATGGTTGCCACCGGCCGGGTCGACGCTCACTTCGAGCACGGGCTGAGTCCGTGGGACTGGGCCGCGGGCTCCCTGATCGCTTCCGAAGCGGGCGCCGTGATCAACGTCCCGGCGCCCAATTCCACGTCGGCCGACGGCGATGTCGTCTATGCGGTGGCTCCGGCGATCGCCGAGCAGTTCGCGCACATGCTCAGTTCGATCGGCGCAGATCAGCCGATTCCGAGCTGAGGCCGAACCGGGTTTGTCAGCAGCGCGCCGTGCGCGCTGCTTTGAGCAGTGCGATGTCCATCGGAGCGACTTCGGCGTTTGCGGGCTGCTCGGCCAGAGCATGCAGGATCGCGGTGGCGTCGGTGTTGGGGGTCAGGGCGCCCTTGTTGTAGGTGCCGAGAGCCAGGTCGACGGTGTCGTCGCCGCGGCCGTCCTGGACCAGTTCGGCGCAGGGGGCGACCAGCCAGACGGAACTGGCGGCGGCGAGGCCGTTCGCTCCGAAGCGGATCTGACCCTGGCACTCCATGTTCTGGTCGACGTAGACGGGGTCGTTTCCGACCTGGACGTCCGGCGCGCTGGAGAAGCCGAACTCGCTCAGTTGCGCTGCCACCTGGGCGGCCTGACCGTGTTCGCCGTTGGCGTTGAACACACGAACCTTGGTGGCCGCCAGGGGAGCGGGATCCACGTCGAGCAGCTTCGAACGGTCGACGACGGTTCCCAGCGGTAGTGGCGCCGCTGCCGAGGGATCGGAGGAAGGCTGCGGGAGGTTGCAGGCGACGGTGTCACTGACTTCTGCCTCGGCGCTCAGGATGCGGACCCACAAGA
This sequence comes from Rhodococcus sp. P4_F3_2, assembly GCF_056401335.1. NCBI lineage: Bacteria > Bacillati > Actinomycetota > Actinomycetes > Mycobacteriales > Nocardiaceae > Rhodococcus > Rhodococcus sp. P4_F3_2. Next base: position 26,239 of record NZ_JBFUJN010000060.1, on the reverse strand, counting down.
CACTGCCGATCAATGCGAGTACCGCGAACACGGCGATCACCGGCCACGCGCGCCGACGGCGGAACGGACGTCCCTGGTCATCGGTAGAGCTGCCTTCGGTGATCAGAGAAACCACGGTATCCCTCGACTTTCTTGACGAAACTTCTACTTCGCCATCGGGCCGAGCGGCGCCGGCATGACGTTCGGTGCCTACCTTAGAGCTCGACGCGTCGAGCCGCTGGCGATCGCCCAACGGTAGTTGGGCAACTAGCGGGCAGTTTCTACCCGGATCCGGTCTGAAAATGTCGCCGAAAGGTCACAGCTTGCTCTTGCCTTGGTGACAATTCGCAGTCATTTTTCGGAAATTTCCGATTCGGTTACTACTTTCGTGCTCACGTCGGCTACTGTCTGGCGGCCCAGGTCGTTCAACTGGGCATCGGCCGGACGCCGAAATGACAACCAAATGAGGCGCAGATCACGTTCCCGGAAGGAACTTCCGGGCACTAATTCCAGTCCTGCAGCGTTATGCAGCGACAGGGAATGATCTGGATGCCACGGCGGTTTCCATGCGCATCAAGGATCTACCGGATTCTCGGCGCACACGGGACCGGGATACACGAAGAGGATGGGGTAGACGAGATGGCAACTGACTACGACGCACCGAGGCGTACAGAGTCCGACGAGGTTTCGGAGGACTCTCTCGAGGAGCTGAAGGCGCGACGCAACGAAGCGCAGTCAGCCGTCGTCGACATCGACGAGACGGACACCGCGGAGTCCTTCGAGCTGCCGGGTGCCGACCTTTCCGGCGAGGAACTCTCGGTTCGAGTTGTTCCGAAGCAGGCAGACGAGTTCACGTGTTCGAGCTGCTTCCTGGTTCATCACCGCAGCCGCCTGGCCAGTGATGCCAACGGACAGCTCGTATGCATGGACTGCGCTGCCTGATCTCCCTTCCCGGTGGTCGACCCGTCAGCTCGCGGGTCGACCAAGGGTCGGGAAGTACTGCTTTGCTGTGACCGCGCTGGTCAGCGATCCAGCGCAGCCAGCAGATCAGCGGGACGACGTGTGCTCACCAGCCAGTACGGCGTGGGATCCTCCGGGTCGTCGAGCACGATCAACACCATTGTCTTGACCCATGGGCGATGTTGGACGAACGCCGACGGATCGAGTTGGCGCCCCATCGCCGCACTCTTTGCGGAAGCCGGCACTGCTGCCGCCCGCGAAATCAGTTCGACCGGCAGGTGGGCTCGACCCACGTGCAGTTCTTTCACCCCTGCTGTCTCCACCACCTCGACGCGCATCCGGCTGAGCCAGAATGCCGCCCAGATCGGGATGGGGAGCAGCACGACGTACGCCAGGTACGAGAGAAGCCCCGGGCGGCCCATGTGGACCTCGGCCGCGAGGAGTCCGGCTACGGCCAGCCCGGCGATCCACCACCAGATCGGCACCCACAGGCGCTCGGAGAACAGCGTCGTGGACGGGGGCGTTGTGGTGGCGACGTCAGGTCGAGATGTTTCGGGCACCTGTCAAGGATAGTCCGTCGCTACGAGTAGTCTTGGCCCACGTGAGCGACCATCTCTCCATCGCCTTGAAGCGACTGGATCCAGACCTGCCCGTTCCACAGCGTGCGCATCCCGGAGATGCGGGTGTGGATCTGTGCTCCACCAGCGATGTCACCATCGAACCCGGCCGCCGAACACTGGTGGGAACGGGGATCGCGATCGCTTTGCCGGTGGGCACCGTCGGGTTGATCCATCCGCGTTCCGGACTTGCCGCAAAATCGGGACTGTCGATCGTGAACGCGCCCGGAACCGTGGACGCGGGATACCGGGGCGAACTCAAGGTCTGCTTGATCAATCTCGATCCGGCCACAGCCATCGACATCCGCCGCGGTGACCGAATCGCTCAGCTCGTGGTTCAACGAGTCGAACTTCCGGTTTTCGAGGAAGTCGAGTCGCTGGACGACACGACCAGAGGAACCGGAGGCTACGGTTCCAGCGGCGGTCACGCGATACTCGATACCGATGCGCCTGGCGCGGTCGTCGGAGAGGGAGTCTGAATCATGTTCGGACGCAAGAAGAAGACAGACGTCGACGAGGAAACCACCAGCTTCTTCGGTGACGAGAACGACGAGTCGGTGGAGATCGACGAGGTCGAAGACGATCTCGACGTCGCCGGCGACGAGTTCGGTGACGAATCGGAAGGCCCTTACGACATCACGGAGATCGATTCCGACGATCCGACGGCAGGCCGTGACGGTCAGCGCCTGGATCTCGGTTCCGTTCTGGTGCCGATGCCGACCGGCGGACAGTTGCAGGTCGAGATGGCACCCAACGGTTCGCCGCAGGCCGTGCACCTGGTCACCGAACATGGCCGCATCACGGTTGCTGCATACGCCGCCCCGAAATCACCCGGTCAGTGGCGTGAGGTCGTTGCGGAGCTCGCGCAGTCGCTTCGCGACGACAATTCTGCGGTGAGCGTCGAGAACGGCCCTTGGGGCCGGGAACTGGCTGCCGTGACGGCCAACATGGACCTGCGGTTCATCGGCGCCGACGGTCCGCGGTGGATGGTCCGCTGCGTGGTTGCGGGTCCGAGCGGATCCACCGCCGCGAACACCCCTTTGGTGGCAATCGCACGCGACATCCTGCGCGACACCGTCGTCAACCGAGGATCAGAGCCGCATCCGGTGCGGACACCGCTGCCCGTCGTGCTCCCGCAGGTACTCGCCGAGCAGCTGGCGGCCGCACACGAGCAGCAGTTGGCAACAGCGCAGCAGCAACAAGTCGCCGCCCAGCAGCAACAGCAGTCAGCTCCGCCCGCTCCGCCGTCACCTCCAGCGCGACCGACCCCGCCGCCGCGTAGCGGCGAATCCGGTTCTGCCATGCAGCAATTGGGTCAGTAGCAGGTTTTCTTTCAGGCGCTCGCGGTGGTATCGGATTCGATCGCCGCGAGCGCTTTGATGCAGGTGGACCCGAGAACCGCGGGGTCGCGCCCGATCATGTCGAGCGTCGTCGTGGCGACTGCGCCGCGGGGGAGTGCATTCGCCCAGGCCTGCGCCACTGCCGCGGGATGAACCGGATCGTCCACCGCCGAAGCGATGCCGACCGGAATGCCCACCGCCTGTAGCGCGCTCTCGCTGAGCGAGTGGTACGACGCCGCCTCGTCGAGCGCGGCCGGGAGATCGGGCCATTGAGAGCGCCAGGAGCGCTCGAGTTCGGCTCCGAGCCACGCCGGACTCGACGCGAGCATCGCTGCGATCACCGCCTCCAATCCTTCGGAGCGCAGTTGTGCTGCGGTGAACCTCGCGCTCGCTGCAGCGGGTGCGTCGTCCGCCGACCCGATCCAGGCCGGAAGCGCTGCCAACACACTCACGGTTCGATCGGGGTTCTCGGCGGCCCACTGGAGCGCCACGGCGGCCCCGATCGAGACGCCTCCGACGATGATTCGGCCGTGCGTGTCCGCGGCTCGGTCCATCGCGTCCAGATAGCCGTCCACGACACGCCGAGGGTCCGGTTCAATTGCGACGATGCGCACACCCAGAGTCGCTAGCGGCGCCCGGAATGCGCGGTCTGCGAAGTGGGCGTCAGAGCCTGTACCTGGGAGAACGACGGCAACGGTCGCCGATTCTGAGTTCTGCATCTTTTGATCTTGCCCGGTGCCCCCGAGACGCGGACTGACCGGTGTGGTTACACGCTCGTAATGGGTCTACAGTGGCGATCACACAGCCCTTCACGTGACGCGAAACCCTTGCGTCACACATGTTCGCAGGAGCGCGCAATGGCACCCGCCGCCGCAGGATATTTTCGTCGACTGACCCAGCGTCTGACCGAGGACGTCGACCAGTTGGACGCCCAGGAGATGGCCGAGTCCAACAAGGCTTCCGGAGGTCAGAAGGCCTGCGATTGTCGTCGCGGTGAAGAAGTCACGATGGTGGGCCGACTCCGCAGCGTCGACGCGTGTCCCAAGTCGGGAAATGCCAGCATCGAGGCCGAGTTCTTCGACGGCACCGAGGTGATCAATCTCGTCTGGATCGGGCGTCGCCGGATCCCGGGAATCGAGACCGGTAAGACCCTGCTGATCCGCGGTCGTGTGGGCGAGCGTGACGGTCGCAAGGCGATCTTCAACCCTTACTACGAACTGCGCGGCGAATAGGCGCGTTTCCCGCATTTACCGTGCAACTCGGTGACTGTGGCACCCTCGACAGGTGACTGAAACACAACAGCGATCGGTAATCGACCAACTCGGCGGGCTGAGTGGTCTGATCTATTCGTCTTTGCCGATTCTGATTTTTGTCCCGGTCAACAGCATCTGGAACCTTACCGCGGCAATCTGGGCCGCATTGGGCGTCGCTGTCGCTATCGCGGCCTGGCGCCTTTTCCGCAAGGATTCCCTCCAACCCGCAATTTCCGGGTTTCTCGGAGTCGGAGTTTCCGCGTTCATCGCCTATCGCACCGGCGATGCCAAAGGATATTTCCTCTTCGGTATCTACACGAGCCTCGCCTACGGTGCGGTCTTCCTGATTTCCATCCTCGTGCGCTGGCCCCTCGTCGGAATCATCTGGGGTTATCTCAACGGGCACGGCAATCTGTGGCGCAAGCACAGCTCCGCCGTCCGGCTCTACGACATCGCGACGGCGGCGTGGGCGCTGGTCTTCGGTGCGCGGTATCTCGTTCAGTCACAGCTCTACGACACCGACCACACCGGATGGCTCGCAGTCGCGCGTATCGGCATGGGTTGGCCGTTGACCGGTTTGGTGCTGCTCGTGACGGTCTGGGCTGTGCGAAAGGCCGATCGCATCGTCGAGCCGGAACCGGTTGTGGAGCCCGAAAGCAGCGAGCCCACCGCAACGGACGCAGGGTCCGAAGAGGTGGGCTCGGTGAATCTGACGAAGCCGCGCGAAGACCGCGATCTCAGCTGATCAGGTCCTGGTACTCGGGGTGCTTGTCGAGAAACTTCACGACGTACGGGCAGACCGGGTGAACCTTGAGGCCACGGGCGCGTAGGTCGTCCAGAGCCTGGCGGACGAGAATCGCGGCCAGCCCGAAACCTTCGAAGGCCGGGTAGATCTCGGTGTGGTTGAACGAGACGACGTCACCGGACGTGGTGTAGTCCTCGATGCCGGCGAGGTCGCCGTCTGCATGGATCTCGTACCGGCTCTGGGCTGGATTGTCGGTGACTACGGTGTTTTCGGGTGCTTGTGCCATGTGATTCCCTTTCGTCGTCAGTGTGTTCGTCGGTCAATTCTCCAGGCGGAGTGCAACGCGCAACTGATCCTCGGCGTCGACGGCCGCGACGAACAGGAGTTCGTCTCCACCTTCGATGGGATCGTCCATCTGCGGGACGATCACACGCCCACCCCGCAGAATGGTGACCAGTGCGCAGTCCCGCGGAAGTTCGAGCTTCTTGACGGCTTTTCCGGCAAGAGGTGTGTTGTCGGGCAACGTGATCTCGACGAGATTGGCCTGCCCCTGCCGCAGTGTCATCAGTTTGACCAGGTCACCGACGGAGACGGCTTCTTCGACGAGCGAAGCGAGCATCCGCGGTGTCGAGACGGCGACGTCGACGCCCCACGACTCGTCGAAGAGCCATTCGTTGCGGGGATCATTGACGCGGGCGACAACTCGGCGAACGCCGAACTCGGTTTTCGCGAGCAGACTGAGGACCAGGTTGGCCTTGTCGTCTCCGGTTGCGGCGATCACGACCTCGTAGGACTCCATCGACGCGTCCTCGAGGCGGCTGAGTTCGCACGCGTCCGCGTGTACCCACTTCGCCTCGGGCACCGACTCCGGTTCGATGTGATCGAGTTTGCGCTCGATCAGCATGACGTCGTGTGAGCTTCGAATCAGCTCTCGCGCAATGGAGCGGCCTACGGCGCCGGCTCCGGCGATGGCGACCTTCATCGAGAACTTCCAATCACGTTGTAGTGCAACACAGTCGCAGGCTTGTTGTGAGGGGCGGCGTTCGGATCAGTCATCTGCGGCCTCCGTCAGTCGTCACTCGGCGGCGGGTTGCCGGCCAGTGCGATCGCTTCGGCGACAGTTCCCGATACCGCGGCGATGTAGACCTGGTCGTCGGCCTGGATGACGGTCTTGCGATCGGGGAGCACGCCGGTTCCGAATCGGATGATGAAGGCGACTCTCGAACTGGTCGCGCTCTCGAGTAGTGCGATCGGCTTGCCGGCCCAATCCTCGTGCAGGGCAAGTTCGGTAATCGCAACAGTGCCCGAAGGATCGCGCCACTTCGCGGTCTGACTTTCCTTGGTCAGCGTGTGCAGGAAGCGATCCGTCGACCACGGCACGGTCGCGACGGTGGGGATGCCGAGGCGCTCGTAAACAGCGGCACGCTTGGCGTCGTAAATACGCGCGACGACGCGTTCGACGCCGAAAGTCTCGCGTGCGACTCGCGCCGCGATGATGTTGGAGTTGTCTCCCGAGGACACCGCAGCGAAGGCGTCGGCCCGCTCGATGCCCGCCCGGACCAGCACGTCACGGTCGAACCCCATTCCCAGAACCTTGGTTCCCGGGAAGTCGAGATCGAGACGCAGAAACGCACTCTGATCGCGGTCGATGACGGCGACCTCATGTCCGATCCTGGTCAGAGACGCGGCGAGGGAAGAACCCACTCGACCGCACCCCATGATGACGACATACACGCCCTACTCCGTTCATGGACCCTCATGGCGCGATTGCACGCCGAATCGAACGGTACAGCCCCTCACGGGAAGAGCAAGTACAACGGTCGCCTGCGTGCCGGGTGTCACGACAAAAGGTGAAGTTGGGGCTCTGATGACTCCGAATCGGGCGAGACGGCTTACGCTTTGCACGTGTCTAAGCTCTCGACCGCTACCAAGCGGCTCCTGCTCGGTCGGCCGTTCCGAAGCGACAAACTCGGGCACACGCTGCTACCCAAGCGAATTGCACTACCGGTCTTCGCGTCCGACGCGATGTCGTCCGTCGCGTATGCCCCCGAAGAAATCTTCCTGGTTCTCTCCGTCGCGGGTATTTCCGCGTATGCGTACACACCCTGGATCGGATTGTCCGTCGCCATCGTCATGGCTGTGGTGGTGGCGAGTTACCGCCAGAACGTCCATGCATACCCGTCCGGTGGCGGCGACTACGAGGTCGCGACGGTCAACCTCGGCCCGACCGCCGGTCTGACCGTCGGTAGTGCGCTGATGGTCGACTACGTGCTGACGGTCGCCGTGTCGATCTCGTCGGCGGCGTCGAACATCGGCTCGGCTCTGCCGTTCGTCGCGCAGCACAAGGTGTTGTTCGCGGTTGCGGCGATCGTGTTGCTGACCGCGGTCAACCTTCGCGGTATCCGTGAATCCGGTACCGCGTTCGCAATTCCGACCTACGCATTCATCGTCGGCATGTTCCTGATGCTCGGGTGGGGATTCTTCCGGATCTACGTTCTTGGTGAAGACGTGCACGCGGAATCGTCGTCGTTCACACTCAACGCCGAGGATTCGCATCTGTACGGAATTGCCTTCGCGTTCCTGATCGCGCGTGCCTTCTCCTCGGGCTGTGCTGCATTGACCGGCGTCGAGGCCATCAGTAACGGCGTACCGGCGTTCCAGAAGCCGAAATCGCGCAACGCGGCCACGACCTTGCTGCTGCTCGGGTCGATCGCCATCGTCCTGTTGATGGGCATCATCATCCTGGCTCAGAAGATCGGCATCGTCTACGCACACAATCCGCAGGAACAGCTGGTCGGTGCGCCGGAGGGTTACCACCAGAAGACCTTGATCGCGCAGATCGCCGAAGCCGTGTTCAGTGGTTTCCCGATCGGATTCTTCTTCATGGCGATCGTCACGGCACTGATCTTGGTTCTGGCCGCGAACACCGCGTTCAACGGATTCCCGGTACTCGGATCGATCCTGGCGCAGGACCGGTACCTACCGCGTCAGCTGCACACGCGCGGCGACCGACTGGCATTCAGCAACGGAATCCTCTTCCTCTCCGGTGCTGCGATCGCATTCGTCGTGGTGTTCGGCGCCGAGGTCACCAAGCTCATCCAGCTGTACATCGTCGGCGTCTTCGTCTCGTTCGTGCTCAGCCAGACGGGCATGATCAAGCACTGGACTCGGCATCTGAAGTCCGAGACCGACAAGGCACAGCGGGCCCGGATGCAGCGCTCGCGAGTGATCAATTCGATCGGTCTCGCAATGACCGCCACCGTCCTGATCATCGTTCTGATCACCAAGTTCGCTGCCGGCGCCTGGATCGCCATCGTCGCGATGGTCGCGATCTTCATCGTGATGAAGATGATCCGCAAGCACTACGACAGCGTCGCAGCCGAGCTCGAGGAGCAGGAGTGGGACGGCGTACTTCCCAGCCGCACGCACTCGATCGTGCTCGTCTCGAAGTTGCACATGCCGACGATGCGAGCTCTCGCCTACGCGCGAGCCACGCGACCGGACACCCTCGAAGCCATCACGGTCAACGTCGACGAGCCCGACACCCGTGCACTCGTGCGTGAGTGGGAGAAGAGCGACGTGACGGTTCCGCTCAAGGTGATCGAGTCGCCGTACCGCGAAATCACCAAGCCGGTTCTCGATTACGTCAAGCGTGTACGACGCGATGCTCCGCGTGATGTCGTCACCGTCTTCATTCCCGAGTACGTCGTCGGACACTGGTGGGAGCAGATCCTGCACAATCAGAGCGCGCTTCGTCTGAAGAGTCGTCTGCTCTTCCAGCCCGGCGTGATGGTGACCAGCGTTCCGTGGCAGCTGAGTTCGTCGGCAAAGGCAAAGCCGCTGGACATCGAGAAGACCGCAGGCGCCACGCGTCGCGGTTACGACACCGGCGAGAAATGATCACCGGCGAAAAATGATCGGCAACATCGAAATGGCAGGCGTAGTTCGTTGAGTGAGAATTGGACCGGGCAGACCTTCGAGGTCGATCTGGGCAACCCCGGTCACGGCGGGTTCGTCGTCGCCCGGCACGAGGGACGGGTCGTGTTCGTCCGTCACGGTTTGCCGGGGGAGCGGGCGCTGGTCCGGGTGACGGAGGACAAGGGCGGATCGTTCTGCCGCGCCGACGCGATCACAGTTCTCGACGCATCTCCGCATCGCATCGATCCGACATGCCCGATCTCCGGCCCGGGCGGGGCGGGCTGCTGCGACTACTCGCATGCGGATCTGAGTGTCCAACGTGAGATGAAGACCTCGGTCGTGCGTGAGCAGCTTCTGCGACTCGCTCGTGTCGAATCGGACGTCGCGGTGGAGGAACTACCTGGAACCGGAGACGGGACAGGGTGGCGCACGCGAGTCCGGTTGGCGGTGGACGGGCACGGGGTCGCGGGATACCACGCGTACCGGAGCAACCGGATCGTCACGGACCTGCGCTGCACCCAGATCGATCAGAGCGCGTACGACGGTCTCGGCGGTGCGCAATGGGCGCCAGGGAGCGAGCTGCAGGTCGTTCTCGACGCTGCCGGTCAGCGGCACGTCGTGGAAGTTGCCGCACCCGCGGTGTCCAAGACGGGACGGCGGACGCCGGGGCGTCGCGGCGCGATGGCACGCCGAGCGGCGAGCGGCGGCCCGCGAAAGACCCGAGTGGCCATCGGATCGGACACAGTGATCGAGCGCGTCGGCAATCGAGAATGGGAGCTGGCCGCGACCGGTTTCTGGCAGGCCCATCGCGGCGCTGCGAACGCGTACTCACAGGTGGTCGGGGAGTGGGCCGACGCCGCTACCGCGGACACGGCGTGGGATCTCTACGGCGGAGTCGGGGTTTTCGCATCCGTGCTCGCCGACCTTGTCGGGCCGTCCGGCGTGGTGGAGTCAGTCGAATCTTCGGCGCGCGCAGTCGCGGACGGGCGGGCAGCTCTGTCCGATCTCGGTCACGTGCGCTTCCACAGCGCCCGCGTCGAGAACGTCATCGCGGAGCTGGAGCGTTCGCCTGCCGTCGTCGTGCTAGACCCGCCACGTGCGGGAGCCGGCCGTCCGGTCGTGGAAGCTCTCGCCGCAACGGGCGCTGAACGGATCGTGCACATCGGGTGCGACCCGGCGTCGTTCGGCCGCGATATCGGTCTCTACCTGGAGCAGGGCTTCAGAATCGGCGGCCTCCGGGCGTTCGACGCCTTCCCTCAGACACACCACATGGAGTGCATCGCGCTCCTAGAACGCTGACGCGTCCCGAAATCTTTCCCTGAAACGGTGTGACGCTTCTCGCGTTCAGAACAGTTGCTTGCATTACGCAACTAATCGTATAGTTTCGTTCTGCAAGTAGTTTTCCGTTTTCAAGTCACGGCTCGTTCGAGCCACTCGAATTCAGGGGTAGGCAATGTCGGTACAGCCGGAGACGGCCCAAGCGCTCGTCGACACGATCTTCATGTTCGGCAGATCGCTGCGAGCCGCGGTCACCACCGGTGCAGACAGCCTGCTGCCGCCTGCGCTGGTCAGTGTGTTGTTCATGCTGGCAGCGCGTGGGGAGTGCCGACAGAACGAATTGGCCGTCGATCTGTGTGTCAGTCAGTCGTCGCTCAGCCGGCAAATGTCGGATCTGGTCGACGCTGGGTATGTCGAGAGAAATCCCGATCCGGCTGACAAGCGGGCGTTCCGCATCCGAGTATCGGAAGAGGGACACGACGTTTTACGGAGAACCACGCAGCGGCGTGCGGCGCGTTTGCGCAACATGCTCGAAGACTGGAGCCAGGAAGAGGCCATGGCCGCAGTGACATCGCTGCAACGTCTCAACGAGACGTTCGGCGCATCGAATCGGCAGGCCTCACCGGCAGTTCCGCACACGGGCGTAGAAAGTATTGGGAGATAAGGCACATGGCAGCAACAGTAGGAGAAACCCGGGCAAGTACCGGAGGTGACGGATCGGCTCGCGAAGCGGGCGCGATGACTCACCGCGAAATTCTCGAAGCACTCACCGGACTCATCGCAGCGCTGTTCACCGCGCTGCTCAGCAGCACCATCGTTTCGACAGCGCTTCCCACGATCATCGGTGAACTGCACGGAACTCAGACGCAGTACGCCTGGATCATCACCACGGCACTGCTCGCCACTGCGGCATCGACGCCGATCTGGGGCAAACTGGCCGACCTTTACAACAAGAAGGTCCTGGTCCAGACCGCGATCGTCATCTTCGTGATCGGCTCGGTCATCGCCGGCGCGGCGCACAATGTTCCGTTGCTGCTGGGTGCACGTGTCATCCAGGGCATCGGCATGGGCGGCCTGACTGCTCTCGTCGTAGCCATCATCGGCACGATCATCCCGCCGCGAGATCGTGGTCGCTACTCCGGATACATGGGTGCGGCAATGGCCGTCTCGATGTCCGGTGGACCGATCCTCGGCGGCGTCCTCGTGGACACTGCCGGCTGGCGCTGGTGCTTCTACGTGTGTGTTCCGTTGGCAGTCATCGCACTGTTCCTGCTTCAGCGCACACTGCACGTCGAGACCGTGAAGAAGGACAACGTCTCCATCGACTGGATGGGCGCCACCTTGCTCACCGCCGGTGTCAGCGTCCTGCTGATCTGGGTTTCGTTTGCCGGTCAGGACGACTACTACGCCTGGTTCTCGAAGGAGTCGGCCTTCTTCGTCATCGGTGGTCTGGCCCTGCTCGGCCTGACGATGTTCGTCGAATCCAAGGTCAAGGATCCGATCCTGCCGATCAAGATCATCACCGAGCGCACAACTGCTCTCGCGATCATCGCCTCGATCGCAGTCGGTGTCGGCCTCTTCGGTGCGACGACCTTCCTGACGCAGTACTTCCAGACCGCACGCGGATTCGATCCCACCGAAGCCGGATTGCTCACCATTCCGATGGTCGCAGGCATGCTCGTCGCCTCCGTCGGCTCGGGACAGCTGATCACCAAGTTCGGTCAGTGGAAGCCCTTCATCGTCGCCGGCGCAGTTCTGCTGCTGGTCGGTTTCGGGCTGCTGTCGACGATCGACCACGCCACCAGCCTCTGGACCATCGGAATCTTCATCGCCATCGTCGGTCTGGGTACCGGAATGTTGATGCAGAACATCGTGCTCGCGGTGCAGAACACGGTCAGCGTCGAGAACATCGGTGCGGCCAGCAGTATCGTGGCGTTCTTCCGCACGTTCGGCGGCGCGATCGGCGTGTCGGTGCTCGGTTCGATTCTTGCGACCCGCGTCAAGACACTGACAGTCGATTCGGTCTCCACCTTGCCGCCCGAGCAGCAGGCAGTAGCTGGAAAGAGCCTCCAGGACGGCCTCGACCTGAGCAATATGCCTGACTTCGTCTCGCAGATCGTTCGGTTCGCCTACGGCGACGCAACAGGACGGATCTTCCTGGTCGCAGCCGTCGTCGCTGTGGTCACGCTCGTGTCGGTCATCTTCATCCCGAACCGTCCGCTGCGCACCACGATCGACATCGCGACTCCTGACGCCGAGCAGAAGTACGAAGAAGAGCGCGAAGAGAAGAACCTCACTCGCTGATCCGCATGCCCGGCTGGTCTACCGCCGGCCGCGTCTTCTGAACAGTTCTGTCACGCCATAGCCCATCGAACGCGGACAGAGATCGATTCTTCGATCTCTCCGCGTTCGACGGCTATCGGGGCCGAATCCGCTTTCATCGCCGCGACACGTCCGCGCATCGGCACGATCTGGTCGAAGTCCTCGAGCACCTCGAGAACTTCGACCAGATCTTTGTCTGCCAGGTCTGCGAACTGTCTGGCTTTCGATTCGGCTGCCGTCCATGCCAATTCGCGTGCTTTTGTCGCCAGATCGCTGCGGTCGTCGAGGTCGAACTCGAGCCCGTCGAGCCGAATCGCGTCGCCGCCCACCGATACACACGCCGCGATGACGGCGGCGGGGGAGTTCGCCGCTTCCGGCTCCAGCTCTCGCAGTACGACTCGGAAAGTTGTCGATGCGGTGAATCCTGTTGTCTCCTGGCGGCCTCCGTCACTCCAGTGAGTCTGCGGATGGACGCTCAGCCCGGCGGTGGTGAGGTCCGCTCCGCGCACACCGCGCGCGTGCAGGGTCTCGGTCAGAGCAGTGGACAGACGCGCGACGGCGTCGAATGCGTCGGAAACGGCCGTCTGCGTCACCGATACTCCGATCGTCAGCCGCACGATGTCGGGAACAGCTGTTGCAGTGGCAGTTCCGGTCACCGTGACAGTGGACGGCTCCGAGGTGAGGGCGGTGGTCGGCATGTGTACTTCCTATCCGATTCGTCCGGCGGATATGACACTCCGCAACAYCAGGTCCAATTGCTCGTAGGCTCCCGCAGCCAGTCGTTCGAGCAGCGCAAGTTTCAACTCGGGTGCCTGCGCGGTCAGTTCTGCATATCGCTCCGGAGTCAGCACGGCCACGGTGACCGTGGAATCGGCGCGGATGTCGTTGAGGAACGGAGTGTCGAGGAACATCGTCATCTCGCCGAACGTCATTCCGGCGGAGAGCGTCGTGATGCGGTGCTCGACCCCGTGTGCGTCGGTGAACATGGTGCTGACCTGGCCACTGAGAATCAGGTAGAAGCCAGACGCCGATTCACCTCGGCGGGCGATCTTCTCGCCGCGGGCATAGGTACGAGTCTCCAACTCTGCCGAGAATCCCTCGATCTGTGCCGCTGACAGAGCATCGAGAACTGGGTGGTCCTCGATCGAGATCGTCGACGCCTGCCGTTCGGCCTCACAATGCACCGCAAGCAACGTGTCTTCGCACCACTGCATGGCGGAATCGAGATCCGCAAAAACCCGACCACTTCTTCTGGCGGGGTCGATGCTCGAACTTCGTTGTCCCAGCAGTCCTTGCGGATCGACGACGGCCACCGCACAAGCCTGCTCGGCCAGTTGAACCTGCAGCGCGGTGATCATGCGTACTGCGACGTCGCTGGCGTCGTCGACACGGCGGACGTCGATGACGACAACTTCGAGGCCCTCGTCCACCGAGCCGATTTCGCGGACCGCCGATTCGGCACCGGTGAAGAGGAGATCGCCGTGCAGTTCGTAGACCCGGCTGCGCTTGCCGACGTCGTCGAGCACAGCCTGTTCGGTCGGGGTGCGTCGTACTCGCGACGGTGCTTCGATGACGCTGTATCTGGCCCGGATCGACGAGCGTGACGCCCGCGTCACGTGGAGGAAGTGCAGTTCGAGTTCCTTCGACAGTGCACGGGCAGACGCAACTCCGCGAACGCTGTTTCCGTGAACGTCGAGCCTGGGGGAGTACACCGCGATGCCGATCTGGCCGGGCAGAACCGCCAGGACTCCGCCGCCGACGCCGCTCTTGGCCGGCAATCCGACCTCTACCAGCCACTTGCCGGCGCCGTCGTACATGCCGCACGTAGCCATGACGCTGAGGACCTGTTCGACGCCCGCGGGAGCCAGCGCGCGCTCGTGGGTGAGCGGATTGACACCGTTGTTCGCCATCGTCGCAGCCATCAGACTCAGGTCGCGGCAGGTCACGTCGATCGAGCATTGACGGAAATACAGGTCGACGGCCTCGTCGGGATTGCCGGTGATGACGTCGAAGGATCGCAGCATGTGTCCGATCGCGCGGTTGCGGTGACCGGTGCGCGCCTCGGAGGTGTAGACCGACTCGTTGAATGCCAGTTCGCGGCCCGCGTACCTCGAGTACGCCGAGCGGATGCGCTCGAAGCGGGCCTCGGGATTCGGGCCGGCGACCAGTGATGCAGCGGTGATCGCCCCGGCATTGATCATGGGGTTTCGTGGCCGTTCGGTGAGCGGGTCGAGGCTGATTTCGTTGAACGGCTCGCCGGATGGTTCGACGTCGATTTTCGCGGCAACCGCCTCGCTTCCCCGATCGGCGAGAGCCAAGGCGTAGGTGAAGGGTTTCGAGATCGACTGAATGGTGAACGGGATTCGCGAGTCGCCGATCTCGTAGACGTAACCGTCGACGGTGGCGATGCAGATTCCGAACGAATCGGGGGCGACCGCCGCGAGTTCGGGGATGTAGTCGGCCAACTCGCCCTCGTCGAGTGATCGGACTTCGTCGAACACTCGCGTTATCAGGTCTTCGACCACAGTTCCCATATGTCGACCTTAAGCCGACATGGCGGTCGTTTTGTGGAACAAGAGTTGTCGAGTCGATTGCGACGGATCCCATTTGTCTGTGATTGCGATCACGAGCGATCCGTGAGATTTCGCTGTTACGCGAAGTCACACCGGATTCGGGCCGAGTCCGCGTGTCGGTTCGCCGGAACGCTCCGTAGACTGGCAGCACTGTCGCGAAGACAGCCGCGGCGCGCACCGGTGCAGCTGTGAAGCACGGAGGGAGCGATCTCGTTGGGTGTTCTTGCCCGCATTCAGGGTCCTGACGATCTACGTCAGTTGAGCCACGCCGAGATGACGGAGTTGGCCGACGAGATTCGTGAGTTCCTCGTGCTGAAGGTCGCTGCGACCGGTGGTCACCTCGGGCCCAACTTGGGCGTCGTGGAGTTGACCCTCGCACTGCACCGAATTTTCGACTCGCCGCAGGACGCGATCATCTTCGACACGGGCCATCAGGCCTACGTGCACAAGATCCTCACCGGTCGTCAGGATCAGTTCGACACTCTGCGTAAGCAGGGCGGACTGTCCGGGTATCCGTGCCGCGCCGAGAGCGAACACGACTGGGTCGAGTCCTCTCACGCTTCCGCCGCGTTGTCCTATGCCGACGGCCTCGCGAAGGCCTTCGCGCTCACGGGCCAGAATCGCCACGTTGTCGCCGTCGTCGGTGACGGCGCCCTGACCGGCGGAATGTGTTGGGAAGCCCTCAACAACATCGCAGCCGGAAAAGACCGTTCGGTGGTGATCGTCGTCAACGACAACGGCCGCTCATACGCGCCGACCATCGGCGGCCTCGCCGACCATCTTTCGGCACTGCGCACCGCGCCGAGTTACGAGCGCGCCCTCGACAGTGGCCGACGCATGGTCAAGAGACTGCCCTGGGTGGGGCGCACCGCGTACTCCGTCCTGCACGGAATGAAGGCGGGTCTCAAGGACGCTGTCAGCCCTCAGGTCATGTTCACCGATCTGGGTATCAAGTACCTCGGACCGGTCGACGGACACGATGAAGCCGCCATGGAATCGGCGTTGCGCCGGGCGAAGGCCTACGGCGGACCGGTCATCGTGCATGCCGTCACTCGTAAGGGCAACGGTTACGCACACGCCGAGAACGACGTGGCCGACCAGATGCATGCCACCGGCGTCATCGATCCCGTCACCGGTCGCGGCACCAAGTCGTCCGCGCCGGACTGGACGTCGGTCTTCTCGGCCGCATTGATCGAGCAGGCTTCACGTCGTGAGGACATCGTCGCCATCACCGCGGCGATGGCCGGGCCCACCGGCCTCGCGGCCTTCGGTGAGAAGTTCCCCGATCGGATTTTCGACGTCGGTATCGCCGAGCAGCATGCGATGACCTCGGCCGCCGGTCTTGCACTTGGCGGCCTTCACCCCGTCGTTGCTATCTACTCGACCTTCCTCAATCGGGCTTTCGACCAGTTGTTGATGGACGTCGCACTGCTCAAACAACCGGTGACAGTCGTGCTCGACCGCGCCGGGGTCACCGGAGTCGACGGTGCCAGCCACAACGGCGTCTGGGATCTTTCGCTGCTCGGAATCATCCCGGGGATTCGCGTCGCGGCACCGCGTGATGCAGACACACTGCGGGAAGAGTTGGACGAGGCGCTTCTCGTCGACGACGGTCCAACGGTCGTACGGTTCCCGAAGGGTGCTGTACCCGAAGCGATTCCGGCAGTGAAGCGACTCGACGGAATGGTCGACGTCCTCAAGGCCAGCGAGGGTGAGCGCGGCGACGTGCTCCTCGTCGCGGTGGGCCCGTTTGCATCCTTGGCGCTCGAGATTGCCGAGCGGCTCGACAAGCAGGGCATCTCGGTTGCCGTCGTTGATCCGCGTTGGGTTCTGCCGGTCGCGGATTCGCTGGTGAAGATGGCGGACAAGTACGCCCTCGTGGTCACCATCGAAGACGGCGGTCTGCACGGCGGCATCGGTTCGACGGTCTCGGCCGCGATGCGTGCCGCCGGAGTGCACACGTCGTGCCGCGACATGGGCGTTCCTCAGCAGTTCCTCGATCACGCCAGCCGCGAAGCCATCCACAAGGAACTCGGGTGGCCCTCGGATCAATCCGAGGGCCACCGCTTTTCGGTGTGAAACCGTGAGATCTCGCTACTGGACGGATTCGAGTGTGCTGCCTCGCGTTTCCTTCACGAATCGCAGGACGACGAACAGTGACAACGCTGCCATGACGGCGTAGCCGGCGTAGGTGTACGACAGATTCCAATCGGCCAGTGCCGGGAACGTCCAGGAGACCAGGAAGTTCGCGACCCAGTTGGTGGCGGTCGCAATTCCTACTGCTGCAGCACGCACGCGATTGGGGAACATTTCGGAGATCAACACCCAGACCACCGGGCCCCAGGACAGAGCGAAGAAGAACACGAATGCGTTCGCACCGATAAGTGCGATAGTCGCGTTGGCTCCGGTCAGCGTGGCCACAGATTCGCCGATCTCGTTCTTGGTCACTGTTGCCGAATGGAAACAGAATGCCGCGGTGCCCAGTGAGATGGCCATACCGGCGGAACCGACCAACAACAGCGGTTTTCGACCGACCCGGTCGATGACGGCGATGGCGACAAACGTACCGACGATGTTGACCAAGGCGCTCACGACGCTGATCAGAAGGGAGCGGTCGGCGCCGAATCCCACTGCCTGCCACAGGGTGCTGGAGTAGTAGAAGATCACATTGATACCGACCAGCTGCTGCAGTGCGGCGAGTGCGATACCGACCCACACGAGGTGGGAGACACCTAGTCGCTTCGAGAAGAGTTGGCGGACCGTGGTTTTGGCTTGCTTCTCGCTGAGCGAGTCGCGGATCTCGTTCATCCGCTCGGTGACGGCGTCGTGATCGCCGCCTTCCAGGTCGGAGATGATCTTGCGAGCGCGATCGTCCTTGCCCTGCGCTACGAGGAATCGCGGCGACTCGGGAATCGTGGTCGTCATGATCAGATACAGAACTGCGGGAACGGCTTCGAGCATCAACATCCACTGCCAGGCCTCGAGGCCCGCGATCTGATTGCGATCGCCACCGGCCGCGGCCTGGAGTGCGTAGTTGACCAACTGCGACACGGCGATTCCGAGAACGATCGCCAATTGGTACATCGAACCGAGACGGCCGCGAATCGCAGCGGGAGAGATCTCCGCGATGTACGCCGGAGCGATGACCGATGCGAAACCGACGGCCAGGCCGCCGACCACGCGCCAGAACGTGAGGTCGTAGACGCTGAACGGAACTGCGGAACCGACGGCGCCGATTATGAACAACACCGCGGCTATTTGCATGACGCGGATGCGGCCGAGGCGATCTGCGAGTGTGCCTGCGATCCAGGCGCCGAGTGCTGCGCCGAGCAGAGTCAGTGAGACCGTGAGCCCGGTGCCCGAGGCGCCGATGTCGTACTTGTCTCGGATCGCACCGACTGCCCCGTTGATGACGGCGGTGTCGTATCCGAACAGAAAACCGCCGAGCGCGGCGGCGCCGGCGAAGAGCACTGCATGTCCGACGTCGGCGCGAGTAGCGCCGGATCCACCGCCGGAGGCGGTTCCGCTGAATGCCATTCCTGCCCCCTCAAAGGCCCTACGGTCGACACCCCGATGCGTCGATCCATCCGCGAGCACTCTGCACGCTACGCCCACCGGACGAGATTTGGCGGGGACTCACGCGCCGTTATCCAGCTGAGTCCATTCCCAGGTCGAAACAACCGGACGCAGAGACAAGGTATTGATTGCAGTGACTATGCAAACAATAATGTCGATGCAGGTGAGGGCGGTTTACTTACCCGCGAGACTCTCAGCTTTGGCTGCGATGTCCTCGAGATCCTTTGCCATGAATTTCCGGGTCACCCGCGCGCCCAATCGACCGAATACCGCTGTGAAGATCTTCGAGATACGTGAAGTGGATTCGGATTCCCCGGAGAAGTACATCTCGAGGATCGTGCTTGTGGCGTCAGGCTTCAGAGTGAACCCGCTCGTGTAGTTCATGCCGTGGGAGTTGGCTTTGAGGGTGTCGTGAAAATCCCGTTTCTAGGCGGTCGCGCGCTTGGCGGCTTCACTCAACGTCGGTGTGATCTGGCCGAGGACCCAAGGCGTGCTCAGGACGTTGACGTTGCTCAGTCCGCCGATGACGCGGGTGTCGCTGAGGAATGCGGTGGATCCGCGTTTGACCGCGTCGAGTCCACCGACTGTGGGTATGCCGGACGGATCACCGGAGCCGTCGGTGAAGCCGACGATCACGTCGGCGTCGATGTCGGCGATGTTCTCGTAGGAGATCGTCTTGAAGAACGATCCACCTGCATTGTCCGCGGCGAGCTTCTCGACGCCCGGCGCGTTGACGAATCCGAGTTCCGTCAGCACCTGGACCCGCGGGTCGGTGGGCAGATAGACGTTGATGTTGCTCGAATCGGTGTCGAAGTTGACCACTGCCAATGTCTTTCCGGCGAACTCCGGGTGGGCTGCGGCGGTATCGGCGAGAGTCGCGTCGAGGCCGTCGACGAGCTTCTCGGCCTCTTCGCTCTTGCCGACTGCCTTGCCGACGATGCGGGTCTGGTCCTGCCAGGACGTCTGCCACGCTGCGCCGGGATAAGCGGCCGTCGGTGCGATCTTGCTCAGTTGGTTGTAGACGGATTCCTCGAAGCCCTCGTACGGCGCCAGGATGACGTCGGGGGTCAACGACGCGATGGACTCGATCGGCGGTTCTCCGCTGGCCGGCATGTCGAAGAGCGTTGTCTTGTCCGCGTCGAAGTAGTCCTGGGCCCAGGGCATGACGCCGTTGTCGTCCGCACCGTAGGTGTACTTGGGCTGTCCGACCGGAGTCAGATCGAGTGCGTACAGGATGTCCTGCGCGTTCCATCCGAGGGTGACGAGGCGCTCGGGCTTCGAGTCGATGGTCGTGGTGCCGAAGGTGTTCTCGATGCTGACGGGGAATCCGTCCGTACCTTGGGATGTCGTGGATGTGCCTGAATCCGAGGAGCACGAGACAAGTGCGGTGACCGCGATTGCAGCCGCACCGAGGGCAGTGAAGCCCCGAACAGAAGTTTTCATGAAGGGCAGCCTAACCTACTAAATTTCGGCAGCCAAACGAAACCGGTTGTGCCGTTTATGCAGGTGGGAGTCGGATCTGGACCGCGTTTCTCAGGGCGCCGTTTCGGTGGGCGATACTTTCCTCGTGCGATCACAGCAGAAGATTCTCGGCGCCGCCCTCGGACTGATCGAAGGTGGCGGATTCGAGGCTGTGAACATTGCCGCAGTTGCCACCGCGGCCGGTGTCTCGCGCCAGACGGTGTACTCGATTTTCGGTACACGTGAAGAGGTCGTCTCCCAGGCGATGGGCGGTCTCGCTGTCGAGGTTCTCGGGGAGATCACGGCACAGGTGGAGTCGGTCGACACGGCGTGCGACTATGTCGTCGAATTCATCGTTGCCGCGCGAACTGCCGTGCGTGCTCACCCGGTGCTCGCGACTCTGCTCCTCGCCGAGCGGGGAAACCCTGTCTTCGATCTCGAAATGATGAGTCGAGCAATACCTTTCGCTGGTCAGATGCTCGCCCCTATGGTCGAACGTGGCCTCGCCACGGAGGCGGAGTTGGATGAGATAGTGGAAATTGCCGTGCGACTGGGGCTTTCGGTTGTTGCCTTCGACAGTGACCTCGTCCATTCCGATGACTCCTTGCGGGCCTTTCTCTCGAGGTGGCTCGGGCCCGCAATCCGGTCGACCTCGTAGTTCCTCGCCTGCTCCGCCAAAACCTTGACACTCGAGCGTTAGAGTGTCTAGTTTTGGCGTGCCCGGAATTCTCTGGCGACATTCTTCGAGGGAGCACCAGTCATGTCCGGAGTGAAACGTAGATCGTTCTTGGCCGGTACGGCCGCCGTGGGAGTCGCGATGATGGCGCCACGCACTGCCAAGGCTGCAACAGGGATTCCGCTGACACGTGAAGTGCACCGTGTCGTGGTTATCGGTTCGGGGTTCGGCGGAGGGGTGACGGCACTTCGCTTGGCCGAGGCCGGGGTTCCGGTCACCCTGCTGGAGAGAGGGATTCGGTGGCAGACCGGGCCGAATGCCGAAACTTTTCCGCATCCCGCCAGTCCGGACAAGCGTATCCTCTGGCATCAGTCCAACCCGACTCTGTTCGGCAGGCCGGCGATCTTCGAGCCATACGCGGGTTTGTTGGAGACGGTGACCGGTGAGAACATGACCGCGATCTGCGCAGCCGGGGTGGGCGGCGGATCGCTTGTGTACCAAGGGATGACGCTGCAACCGGAAGAAGCGGTCTTCAACACGCACTTTCCGGAGGAGCTCGATTACGCACGAATGGACCGCGTCCATTACCCGCGGGTGGCGCGGATGTTGCAAGTGGAAACTGCACCCGACGAACTGATTTCCAGCCCGAACTACGAGGCGGCACGTGTATTCGCGCGTAACGCAACGCGTTCCGGTCTACCCGTGTCGAAGATTCCGATGCCGATCGACTGGAACTACGCGTTGGCCGAACTGCGGGGTGAGATGAAGCCGTCGTACACCAACGGTGACGGCGCGCTCGGTGTCAACAACGGGGGCAAGCATTCGGTGGATGTCACCTACATTGCGGCAGCGGAAGCGACCGGATTGGTGAATGTGGAGACTCTGCACCAGGTCACCGATGTCGAGCGGGCGGCCGACGGACGGTGGCGTGTGTACGTGGACCGGACCGACATTTCCGGCAAGATTCTCGAGAACAAGATTTTGACGACGGATGCGCTCGTGAT
The DNA here is from genome assembly GCF_056401335.1 of Rhodococcus sp. P4_F3_2. Taxonomy (NCBI): domain Bacteria; kingdom Bacillati; phylum Actinomycetota; class Actinomycetes; order Mycobacteriales; family Nocardiaceae; genus Rhodococcus; species Rhodococcus sp. P4_F3_2. The sequence goes on along the minus strand of NZ_JBFUJN010000060.1, from coordinate 4,537 downwards.
GGCTGCCGGCAGCATGAACACCACCAAACTCCTGGTCCGCGCCGCAGCAACGGGGCGGATCACGGATTTGCCCGACGAACTCGGCGCGGGATGGGGGACCAATGCCGACCGGATCTACATCTGGTCGGATCTCGCGGAGAATTTCGGTGCGACACAGGGCGGGCCGGTCGTCTACGGCAGCCGGAACTGGGACGACCCGCATAACGCGTTCACCGTCATTCAGGCGTCGTTCCCGCCGGTGGCGTTCGACGCTCACAGCACGGTGATGGTCGGATTCGGGGTCAGCAGCGACCGAGGTCGGTTCGTGTACGACTCAGCGCGAGGCGAGGCGGTGCTCCGTTGGCCGAGGGATGGCGACTCTGCGATCCAGCAAGGCCACATCGGACCTGCGGCCCAGCGGATCGCGGCAGGAGGACTGCTCACCGACACCAACGCGTTACTGCCGTCCACCTGGCATCCCCTTGGCGGTGCCTGCATGAACTCGGTGTGCGATCTTGATGGTCGGGTTCTGGGCCAGCGGGGGTTGTACGTGCTCGACGGCGCTCTGTTGCCGGGGAACTCCGCTGCGTGCAATCCGTCGATGACTATCGCCGCCGTCGCGGAGCGTGCGCTCGAGAACATCGTGAAAGACGATGTGGGAACCCTATTCTGAACCTGCGCAAACGCCACGGACGGCGTACCCGAAGGCACGCCGTCCGTGACGGGTCGATCGACTGACTCAGACGCTGGCAACACCAGGCGCGAGGAAGCGCTTGCCGTTGACAGCCTCGGAGGTACCGGTCCGGTCCAGGTACGGCGTGATGCCGCCGTTCCAGAATCCGAACCCGCCGCCGAGCAGCAGGCAGAGGTCGATGTCCTCGGCTGCCGCTACGACGCCCTCGTCGAGCATGATCTGAATTTCCTCGGCAAACGCACGACGTGTGCGCTCGAGGACCTCTTCCGAAGTGGACACCTTGTCACCCTGCGGCCACAGTGCGGCGACCTCGGGATCGACGGCCTGACCGTTCTCGCCCCAGGTCCACACGCCGGGCTTGCGAGCCTCGACGAGTGCTTCGAGTCCAGGTGAGCTCTTGAACCGGTCCGGGTAGGACTCCTGCAGGGTCTCACCGGTGTGCAGAGCCACTGCGGGTCCGACGAGGGCCAGCAAGGTGAACGGCGACATGGGCATGCCGAGTTCGGCGATGGCGTTGTCCGCGACGTCGAAGGGGGTGCCTTCGTCGACGGCGGACATGACCTCACCCAAGGTGCGGGTGACGAGGCGGTTGAAGACGAAGCCGGCCTTGTCGCCGCACAGGACAGCAGACTTCTTCAGTGACTTCGCGGTGGCGAAAGCCGTTGCGAGCGTAGCGTCGTCGGTCTTGCTGCCCTTGATGATCTCGAGGAGTGGGAGAACGGCAACCGGGTTGAAGAAGTGGAAGCCCACCACGCGCTCGGGATGCTTCAGCTCGGACGCCATCTCCGTGATGGAGAGCGACGAGGTGTTGGTCGCGAGGATGGTTTCGGGAGCGATGAACTGCTCGAGTTCCGCGAAGACCTTCTTCTTGACGTCCATGTTCTCGAAGACGGCTTCGATGACGAAGTCGGTCTTGGCAAACGCGGCCTTGTCGAGTGAGCCGGAGACGAGGGCCTTGAGACGGTTCGCGGCGTCGGGGGACAGGCGCCCCTTGCCCTGGAGCTTCTCGATTTCGGTGTGGACGTAACCGACACCCTTGTCGATGCGCTCTTGGTCGATGTCGGTCAGGATGACCGGCACCTTGAGTTGGCGGACGAAGAGCAGCGCGAGCTGGCTGGCCATGAGACCGGCACCGACGATGCCGACGCCGCTGACCTTGCGGGCGAGCGAGCGGTCGGGTGCTCCGGCGGGGCGCTTGGCGCGCTTGTTCACCAGATCGAAGGCGTACAGACCTGCACGGAGTTCGTCGGTCAGGAGGAGGTCGGCAAGAGCCTCGTCMTCGGCCGCGAAGCCCTTGTCGAGCGAGGCGGCATCGGTGATGTCGGTACTGCGAGCCAGTTCGAGCAGCTCGACGGCCTTGACGGCGCCGGGAGCGTTGCCCTTGGTCTTGYCGTCGACGATCGCCTTCGCACGAGCGATCGCGTCGTCCCAGCCCTGGCCACGATCGATCTCGGGGCGAGCGGGGGTAACTGTGCCGGCGAGGACCTGCGACGCCCAGGCGAGGGACTGCTCGATGAAGTCGGCAGAATCGAGAACGACGTCGACGACGCCGAGTTCGAGTGCCTTCTTGGGGGAGAGCACCTTGTTCTGGTTCAGCGAGTTCTCGATCACCACGGTGACGGCGTTCGACGGGCCGACGAGGTTGGGGAGCAACTGCGTTCCGCCCCAACCGGGGACCAGGCCGAGGAATGCTTCCGGAAGACCCAGTGCGCCCGCATTGGCGGCAACCGTGCGGTAGTGGCTGTGCAGGCCGACCTCGAGGCCGCCACCCAGAGCGACACCGTTGATGAAGGCGAACGTGGGAACGGACGACTCACGCAGGCGTCGGAACACCTTGTGACCCAAGCGGCCCAGCTCGAGTCCCTGCTCGCGAGAGGTGATCGCGGGAACACCCTTGAGGTCCGCGCCGGCGGCGAAGATGAACGGCTTGCCGGTGACGGCGATGGCAACCGGGTTGGCTGCGAAGGCTTCGTCGAGGGCGGCGTCGAATGCTGCGAGTCCGCCGGGACCGAATGACGACGGCTTGGTGTGGTCGAAGCCGTTGTCGAGGGTGATCAGTGCAAACGGGCCGTCGATGCCGGGGACCGAGATGATCTTCGTGTAGGCGTTCGTCACGACCTCGTCGGCGAATGCTGTTGCAATATCAGACATTTAGTTAACCCCTGCCTGGTAGTCAGCGTGGTTCGGGTTCTCCCAGATGACGGTGCCGCCCATGCCGAGTCCGATGCACATGGTGGTCAAGCCGTAGCGCACGTCGGGACGCGTCGCGAACTGGCGGGAGAGCTGCGTCATCAGGCGAACGCCCGAGGAAGCGAGGGGGTGGCCACACGCGATGGCGCCGCCCCACTGGTTGACGCGCGGGTCGTCGTCGGCGATTCCGTAGTGCTCGAGGAATGCGAGGACCTGAACGGCGAACGCCTCGTTGATCTCGAAGAGTCCGATGTCCTCGATCTTCAGGCCGGTGCGTGCCAGGAGCTTCTCGGTGGCGGGAACCGGGCCGATGCCCATGACGGCGGGGTCGACGCCCTGGTAGGCGAAGCCCACCATGCGCATGCCGACCGGCAGGCCGAGCTCGGCTGCGGTGTCCTCACCGGCGAGCAGTGCTGCGGTGGCGCCGTCGTTGAGTCCGGCGGCGTTACCGGCGGTGATGCGTCCGGCCGGGCGGAACGGCGTCTTGAGCTTCGCGAGATCTTCGACGGTGGTTCCGGGGCGCGGCGGCTCGTCTTCGGTGGCCAGACCCCAGCCCGCGGAACTGCGGGTGGCGACGGGGACCAGGGTGTCGGCGATGAAGCCGGCCTTCTTGGCAGCGTCGTACTTGTTCTGGCTGTTGACGGCGTAGGCGTCCGTGCGGTCCTTGGTGATGGTCGGGAACCGGTCGTGCAGGTTCTCGGCGGTGTTACCCATCACGAGGGCGCTCGGGTCGACCAGGCGGTCGGCGAGGAAGCGCGGGTTGGGGTCTGCGCCCTCACCCATCGGGTGGTGGCCCATGTGCTCGACGCCACCGGCGATCACGACGTCGTACTGGCCGAAGCCGATGCCCGACGCGGTGGTGGTGACGGCGGTCATCGCGCCGGCACACATGCGGTCGATGGCGAATCCGGGAACGGTTTCGGGGAGACCGGCGAGGATCGCAGCGGTGCGGCCGATGGTCAGGCCCTGGTCACCGGTCTGCGTGGTGGCTGCGACAGCCACTTCGTCGATCCGTGCGGGATCGAGCTGCGGGTTACGGCGAAGCAGCTCACGAATCGCCTTGACGACGAGATCGTCTGCGCGCGTGTCGGCGTACATGCCTTTCGGGCCGGCCTTGCCGAACGGGGTGCGAATGCCGTCGACGAAGACGACGTTGCGTTGGTTGTTTGTGGATGGAGCCACGCGAATTCCTCCTGATGGAGCTGCCCACCACTCCGAAGTGCAGTGAGACGTTGGTTCGGCGATCACGGCCAGGCGTCCGGCCTCGTATCGAGCGTACTACTGCCCATTACTGACCGGTAACTTAACGTGCCGAATTGCTCCAACCTCACACCGGGGTCAGGTCAGGATTCAGGCTCTTCCGCTTCGGGCTCGGCCGGGACCACGGAGTTCAGTGCCTCCGCGAGGACGGGAACCGTCAAAGTGCGTTGCCAGCCACGTGCGCCACCGGAAGTGAGCTTGGTCTCGATTGCGCTCTCGACTTCGGTGATGTCCGAGTCGGGTTCCAACTTCCAGTCCCAGCACAGGCGCCTGACCAGGTCGGGTTGGAGCAGATTCTCCACGGGCACCGACACTTCCTTGCTCAGGTCCGACAGTGCTGCCCGAGCCGCCGTCAGTCGGTCCGCGGCCGCCGGGTCCAGGCGAGCCCCGCCGCCGGCGGCCGGGGGGCCCACG
>NZ_JBFUJN010000059.1:0-31647 GCF_056401335.1 Rhodococcus sp. P4_F3_2 | reverse complement strand
TCATGATGTTGTACCAATTCGGAATCTCCGAACTGATGACCAAGGTGAACATTCTCAAGGACGAGTTCACTCACATCAATCAGTACAGCCCCATCGAACACGTGACGTCACGGGTCAAGTCGCCGGACAGCATCCTGCGTAAGGCTCAACGCCTGAACATCCCGCTCACGATCGACGACATCTCGAAGAACATCTTCGACATCGCCGGCGTGCGCATCACCTGCAGCTTCATTTCCGACACGTACCGGATCGCCGAGATGCTCACCAGCCAGACGGATCTTCGGGTAATCGAGCGAGAGGACTACATCGCCGATCCGAAACCCAACGGCTACAAGAGCTTGCACCTGATCGTCGAGGTCCCGGTTTTCATGAGCGACCGCGTCAGGCACGTACCGATCGAACTTCAAATCCGCACCATCGCGATGGATTTCTGGGCGAGCCTCGAGCACAAGATCTATTACAAGTACAACCGCGAGGTTCCCGTCGAGCTCCTCGACGAACTCACCGAGGCTGCTGCCGCGGCACACCGCCTCGACGTCAAGATGGAACGCCTCAACGACGAGTTCGCGAAAATCAAGGCGCTACCGCATCCCGACGACGAAATTCTCGAGCAGGATCTGCCGGCGCAGTTCCTCGAGGCGCTGCATCTTCAGCGACGAGCGCTCTGAATTTACGGCGACCCTCCCCTGAGCGAACGCGCCTTTCGGCGCATCTGAGGCGACGAGAGTGCCGTTCGCTCACAACTGGGGTCGGACAACTAGGGCAAACCAAAAGTGCACCCTCCCGAACTTCGGGAGGGCGCACTTCGCGAATCGCGTTGGCTTGCTATTTCTTGCCCGTGACGGCGCTGTAGCCGATCGAGAGCACGGCCGCCGCGGCGATACTGATGATCCAGCGGATCCAGTCGATTCCACCCGTGTCGCCCTTGTCCGAGATCGCTCCCCAGACCCAGTACCCGATAAGCGCTCCGGCGACACCGAGGACGACGGTGATGATCATGCCGTACTGCTGCTTACCTGGCAGTACGAGACGAGCCAGGATTCCGATGACTGCGCCGAAAATGATGGTTCCGATAATTTGCCCCATGACAGCCCCTCTCACACGTCGTGCATGCACGCGGACGGAAGATCACCGCTCAGGGAAACAATAACCACAGTCACACACAACTGTCGCTTGTTGACCGAATTGTTGTCCGAGATGCAACCTCGACGCGTTACATCCACGACATTCGCGAGTTATTTTTTCGCAATCAAGCAGACCTACCGTTCCCATCCATGCCAACTTCCGTAAAACTGCCGAACAGCGAGCTCGCGCGACTCGCCAACAAGCCGCCCTGGTACCGATCACTGTTCGTGCAATTGATCGCCGCTATCGTCATCGGCGTTCTCATCGGCTGGTTGTGGCCCGAATTCGGCGCGAATCTCAAGCCCCTCGCCGACGGCTTCATCAAGCTGATCAAAATGCTGATCGCGCCGATCATCTTCTGCACCGTCGTAATCGGGATCGCCCACGTCGGGGATCTGAAAGCGGTGGGGCGTATCGGCGTCAAAGCACTCATCTACTTCGAGGTCGTGACCACCTTTGCCCTGTTGTTCGGGCTGCTCATCGGAAATCTGATGAAGCCGGGTGCGGGATTCAACATCGATCCGGAGACGCTGGCGAACGGTGCGGACGCCGTGGCCGCCAAGACTGGAAGCGGCGAGCTTCCCCACACCGTCGAATTCCTGCTCAATATCATTCCGGTGTCGATAGTTTCGGCCTTCGCCGAGAACGCACTCCTCCAAGTCCTCTTCTTCGCCGTACTGTTCGGGCTCGCCTTGGCCAAGGCAGGCGAGAGTGGACCACCGATCGTGTTCGAACTAGTCGATCGTCTGAGTCATCTGTTCTTCACGATCATCGGCTGGATCATGAGACTGGCGCCGTTGGGCGCTTTGGGCGCGATGGCGTACATCGTCGGCCAGTACGGGATCGCTTCGCTCGGAAGTTACGGAAAGCTGATCGCCGCATGCTATCTTGCGGCCGTCCTGTTCATCCTCATCCTGGCGGCGATAGTCAGGTACTTCACGGGCGTGAATCTGTGGAAGTTCGTCAAGTACATCAAGGACGAACTCTTCCTCGCGTTGGGAACGGCGTCGACCGAAGTAGTTCTGCCCCGAATCATGGTCAAGCTCACCAACGCCGGATGCTCGCGCACTACAACAGGATTGGTGGTGCCTACCGGCTACTCGTTCAATCTCGACGGCGCCACGCTGTACCTTTCGATCTGCATGCTGTTTCTGGCTCAGGCACTCGGCGTGGACCTGACACTCGGTGAACAGATCACTGCCGTCCTGGTACTGATGCTCACGTCCAAGGGAATGGCCGGCGTGCCGGGATCGTCATTCCTGGCACTGTCCGCCACCGTGGCCGCGATCGGTCACGGCGCAATTCCAGTTGCCGCAGTCGCCCTCCTGCTGGGCGCCGATCGAATCATGGACTCGATGCGAGTCTCGGTGAACCTGCTTGGGAACTGTGTCGCTACCTTCGTGGTCGCGAATTGGGAGGGGCAGCTCGACAAGGAGCGCATGCGCCGAGTGCTCGACGGAGAAGACGTTCCACCGCTCGAGGAAGTCGATCTGATCACCGGGAAAACTGTTCCAGCACCGGAGGCCGAAGCACTCAAGACACCTTCAACGCCGTGATGCTGTCTTCACTGGAACGCAACAGCACCTTGCCCCCTGCCCACAGCTCCCGCGGCATCGCCCAGGGGGTGAACTCGTCGTCCCCGTCCTGGTCCACCCGAACCTCCCAACTACGTTGGCCCGTACGGACATCCGTTCCGTAGACGTTTCCCTCGTCGATAACGACATCGCCGTGCCAGACAACCTCCCCGGCGCGCTCGGCGTTCGATCGCCACAGGACCTCACCGGTGAAGAGGTCCACGAACTGGACCTCGGTCTCGGAACCGGAACGGGTCACGGCAACCACGTTGCCGATTACCGCCAACGACTGTGCGGTGTCGAAGAGTTCACTGTTGGACCACAATTTCTCGCCGGAAGTCCGGTCGAAACCGCTGTGTCCCAGAATGATCGGAGTCGATCCTCCTGCGGGATTATCTCGGCTGTATCGCCCGCCGTAGTACGAGGACTCCGAGGGCAGTTCGTCCGTCCTGGCGAACTCGCGCCCGTTCTGATCGAGCGCGTACTCACTTGTCGGACGGCCATTGCCTTCGCAACCGCCATCCGACACCAATGTCACCCCGTCCGACGATGTATGCGCGGTCGAACAGGTGGAGTAACCGTGTACCCACCGCTGTTCGCCGGTCTTCAGATCGAATCCCAGAGACTCGTCGAGAGCGATCACACCCAGATCGCCGTGCACCGACATCACCGGATCGACGTATCCGGCTTCCCACGATCCACCGACGTCGAACGCTTTGGACCAGTTCGCTTCCGGATCGTCGACGGTTCCGCTGTGCACGCGAACGTCGTTGCTCTCGATATCACCCTCGAGCGCGAGGACCCTGTCACCCGAGACAACCGCGATGATCGGTGCCCACGGCGTCTTGATGTCTCGACGCTCTCCGGTCTCGATATCGAAAAGTGAGTACGAACCACCGGATACGTACGGCCCGGAGAAACACAGCACCGAACTGCCGAGCAGAGTCTCGGAGCAACCACCGATGTCGACCGCCGACGTGCGCCAACGAACTGTGCCATCTTCGGCGTCCAATCCGACCAATTCTGCGTCGTCCAACGAATACGCCTGACGATCCGGCATACCGATCATCGTGACCACGAGTGATCCGGCATCGATGAATCCGCCCATGTCCATGTTGAATTCGGTGCCGACAAGTGGGCTCCGAAATATCGCGAACTCGCGACCGAGAATCTCGGAGGCCTCGACGCTCCATAGCGGCGACGAGATCGCTGTCGGTTCGGAACTCGTCGACGTGACCACCGTGGCGATGGCGGCAGTGACGGTGACTACGGCTGCGGCGGCCGCGATCCGAAGTCGCGATTTCGGGGAGAATCTGGTGGTCATCGAATCTCCAGGCCWTCGGTCGTCGCGAGAAACTCCAACTGCGCGAACGTCATCGGATCGTTCGGGATCGCAGCCGACGACGAAACCGAGACTTGGGTCCCATTCGGGCGGGTGACGACCACCGACCTGCTCGTTTCCTGCGTCGATTCTGCTTTCGAGCCGTCATTTGTCATGGGCACGGTCGCGTAGTTCCGTTCGTCTCGCTCGATCACGGATCCATCCGGTCGCGTCACGACCTCCAAGGGGTGCCCGTCGTAGGAAGGGTCGTATTTGTTGGGCTCCTCGGGGAGTGGTTGTCCGCCGGTAATTGTCATGTTGAGCGTCGACTCGCTGTCTCCCGTCCGGGTGAGAAGTCTCTGACATGCAGTGGACTTGTCATTCTCCGCCACCGTCAGAGTGCCCGGTCCGGTATCAAGAATCGGAAAACCCGGAGGTACAGCGCGCCATCTGACTTCGAGTACCGCGTTGAGACGTTCGATCGTCGCGCGATCGAGTTCGGCCACGTCGCCAGAGTCTCGGGGGATCCCGTGGCACCCGGGCGAAAGCGGTGCCGTACCCGGCGGAGCAGGCGTCGTGATTCGCAGTTGCGGCAGGCTGACCAGAGAAACCAGTTCGTCGATGGTCAGTGGAAGCGCGCCGCTTGCCTGAACCTCGGCGCCGACTCGATCGGCAGTGTCATCGAGATAGGCGTGAACTCGTGTGCCATCGATGCCGTAAAGGAACGCCGAACGAGAAAGAGTGCGTTGTCCGTTGATTTCACTCCACGAGTCCTGCACGTCCACAACTGAACCATCCGCGAGTGAGCGACGTTCGACGAGAGAACCGGCGACGCACGGAGGAACCGGCGCCTTACTGCTGTTGACCGAGACCGACAGTCCACCACTGGCCTCGCCTCGAAGTATTGTCGCCGACGCATCAGTGGACGCCAGATCCTCGATCGTCCATCCCTCGGGCAACTCGTCCGAGGTCGACGGTGCCGAGATCGGACCGAACTGGAGCGATCGGCGCGGACTGGCGAACTTGATCTCGACGCCGTCCGGAATCGCATCGGCGACCGAATCCGACATCGATACAGCCTTGGCGCCGGAAAACCACGGAAAACGTGGGTCGTCGTACGCCTCGTCGCCGCCTGTCGATGTGAAGATCGAGATTCCGTGTTCGTCGTCCGGCGCTTCGACGCTTTCACAACCCGGAATCGTTGTCGGGTACACCGCGCTCGGCGTGACGTACGAGAATTCAGGCACGTCCTCCGCCGGAATCTCGTCCGGTGTAGACGTCATGGTGATCGAAGATGACGCAGCTACAGAGATGTCATCGGACGGCGAGCTGCTCCACCGATCCACCAGCCCGGCAACCACTGTCCCACCGGCGATCAGGGAGACGACCGTCAGCGCGAAGGTCCACTTCTCGGCCCGCTTCGAATCGGTTTGCTCCTTCGACACGTACCCTCGCAGTCACTGTCACGGCTCGCTCCCGATGCGCGTCGCCTCTGGAAGTCCTGTCGCGATCACAGCGATTTCTGTTACCAACCGGATGGTTTCCTATCGCGCGAGCGCCGCATGAAGACAGAAGAACGGGGTGCCAGTTGCTGTGCAACCGGCACCCCGTCCTGACGACCTGAGTGCTTAAACCCTCACCGGCACCTGATTCGGGTCTGGATCGGAATCCGGATCCTGCTCGATCGGAATCCGCCGAATCGCTTCACCCTCGATGTCGACGTTCGGCAGRATCTTGTCGATCCACGCGGGCAACTTCCACGCCGAATCACCGAGGATCGACATGACCGCAGGGATCACGATCATGCGGATGATGAAGGCGTCGAAGAAGACTGCCGCCGCGAGACCGAAGCCCATCATCTTGCTTGTCGTCTCCGAGGACAGCATGAATGCGCCGAACACGGAGATCATGATGATGGCCGCCGATGCGACCACGCGAGCACCATGGGTGTAGCCGGAGATGATGGCGTCCTTGGCCGACAATCCGTGCACGTATTCCTCGCGCATTCGCGTCACGAGGAACACTTGATAGTCCATCGCCAACCCGAAGACCACACCGATCATGAAGATCGGCAGGAACGAGATGATGGGTTGTGTGTGCTCGATCAGCCCGAAGTCGCCCAACTGGAAAATGGCAACCGTGGCGCCGAAGGTCGCACAGACGGAAAACAGGAATCCGAGAGTTGCGGTCAGCGGCACCAAGATCGAGCGGAAGACGACCATCATGATGATGAACGCCAGCCCCACAACCACGATGAGATACGGGATGAGCGCGGAACTGAGCTTCGACGACATGTCTGCAACGATCGCGGTTTGACCCGCTACACCGAGTTCTGCGCCTTCCGACTTCACCGTCGATCCGTAGTCCCGGATCTGATTCATCAGCTCGTGGGTTTCGGGGCCGCTCGGAGACATCTGCGGGGTGACCGCGATGAGCGCAGAGTTTGCGCCCGCCATCGGGTTTGCCGCGTCCGGTCCGTTTCCGACCCACATCAACTGATCCGGCGTTGCGACGTTGTCGAGGCCCTTGATGTGCGCGACAGTGCCTTCGGCAATCGCGGTGATGTCGGTGCCGTCGGGCGCGTCGAGCACGACGAACAATTCGCCGTTGACGCCTTCACCGAATCCTCGTTGCAGGAGGGCCAGTGCCGGTCGCTCTTCGTCTTGAGTGAACGAGAGTCCGAGTTCGAGCTTCGTCATCGGAATAGCCGCGATCACCAGGAGGACCAGAGCAGCACCCGCGATCGGCCACGGGTACTTGGTGACTATCTTGGCCCAGCGATGTCCGTTGGATTCCATCGTCTCGGGCTCGTCACCGTGGCGAAGCCCGGGAATACGAGGCGAGAACGCGAACCGACCGAAGATGCCCAGAACTGCCGGGATCAACGTGATTGCGCCGAGCACGGCGATGATGACGGCAACCGCTGCCGAGATTCCCATCTGCGTGATCATCGGGACCCCGACCACCGCCAGGGCTGCCAGCGCAACCACAACTGTCAGGCCCGCGAATACGACCGACGAACCGGCTGTACCTACTGCGCGTCCGGCAGCAGCTTCCCTGGTTCCGCCCAGATTGAGCTCACTGCGGTAGCGCGAGACGATGAACAACGCATAGTCGATCGAGACTGCGATGCCGATCATCGTGACGATTCCCGTGACACCTTCGTTGATGTCGAAGAAGCCCGAGCCGAGTGTGACCGTCAGAGTGGCCAGCGCAATTCCAAGAATTGCAGTGAACAACGGGATGAACGCCGCGATGAGTGCGCCGAACGCCACGATCATCACGATGAACGCCACCGCGAAGCCGAGCATCTCCGACAGACCGCCCGCGGCCTGCACCTGCATCATCGAACCGGTGCCTTCGACTTGCAGGCCACCAGTGCGGAATTTTGCCATCAAATCGAGCAACGCCGTCTTGTTCGCCTGCGTCTGATCCTCGATGCGAATCGACTGATTGAGCTGGATCAGCCCGACCTTGCCGTTGTCGCCGAGAACGGCGGACGCTACCGCCGGATTGGCCTCCGCGAGAGTGACCGGATTGACGATCTTCTCGGGATCGACGATGTCCGGCAACGTCTTCGCCTGTGCGATCAACTGGTCGATCTGATCGCTGTGCGCGGCAAGCCCGTCGTCTGCCGCGATGAGAATGCTGGTCGACGCCTGAGTTTGCTGCTCCGCTGCCGCTGCAAAGTTCTCGTTCATCAACTCGGTCGCACGCTGTGAATCGGTGCCCGGAAGATTGAATTCTTTGGAGAACGTCGGATTTGTGGCGCTGATAGCGCCCCCCACCACCGCGATCACGATAATCCACGCGGCCACCACAAGATACTTGTGGCGGAAAGCGAACTTCCCCAACCTGTAAAGATACGTAGCCAACGTAGGCCTCTCTCGCCGTGGACTGGTCTGTCCGAAGAACACGGAGTCTTTCGGTGCCAAGGTCATACGGTACGGACCGACCGACTCGTTGGCACCTGGTATATCTGCGAAAACGGCATATCCGGCGCGCTCTCCGTCTCCTTTTCAGACCGCTCGGTACCGTGGACACGACACGGGCAGGCGCCTCACCAGAGCAGACGTCGCGTAGTACGAAAGGCAATCCCATGAATCACGGCCAGGCCGTCGATCGCGATCTCCTCCTTGCAGGCCAACAGCGACTCGACGCGCGGGGGCCACGATTGACGGGATCACCTTCACACCACGCGGTGGTGGAGGAAGTCGCGAACGAACTGACCGAACTGGGCCTCGAAGTCCGGCGTGATTCACACACTTTCGAACGCTGGGATCTACCGGCAACGTCTGACGGACTTCGCATCGAATTGCCCACGGGGCCGATCAAGGTTTCGTCCGCATTCCCCTACTCGGGATTGACCGGACCACAGGGAATCTCCGCTCCCCTGGTCTACGTCAGCGCGCGACGCCCCAAATGGTCCGCGGCCAAGGGCGCGATCGCGGTGATCGAGGTCCCGCACATCGATCTTCCCCGCAAGCTACTGGTCAGCGAGTGGGGTCCGATCGCCACCGACGAGACTCTTCGAAATCCGGTTCTCTCCGCAACCCTTCTTGGCCCGAAACTCGACAAGGCCCGCAAGGCCGGAGTGCTCGGCGTGATCGCGGTGTGGCGTGACATCGCTCCGGACAACGCGCTGGGACAATATCTTCCGTTCACGCAGCCGTACCACGACATCCCCGCCGTCTGGGTGGCCGGCGACGAGGGCAAGAAGGTTGTCGCTGCAGCCCGTTCCGGTCAGCGGGCGACTCTGGTTCTGGATGCAACTCTGCATCCGGACACCCGGACCGACACGGTGTGGGCGGTATCCCCGGGGACATCACCGGAAGAGACGATTCTGCTCATCACTCACAGCGACGGAACCAACGGCGTCGAGGAGAACGGGCATCTGGGAATGTTGGCCTTGGCGCGGCACGCCGTCGCGCAGCCGCATCGACGGTCGTACGTTTTTGTGCTGACGACCGGCCACCTTCGCATTCCAGCGGTGTCCAAGCACGGACAGGCAACGTCCACCTGGCTCGAAGCACACCCCGAGATGTGGAAGGGCGAAGACGGTCAGGCGCGCGCAGTAGCGGGGATCGCAATCGAACATCTCGGCGCACTGGGTGATACCGAGAACACCTCGATCGGCAGCTATTCGTTGGAGACCACTCCGGAACCGGAACTGCTCTACGCGACGAGTCGGGAAGTACACGACATCGTTGCACCGCTGTGGCGCGACATCGGGGCAGGCGATCGCCGAATCGTGGCGCCAGGACCGGTCATTCATTTCGGCGAGGGTGAACCACTGTTCGAGCGGAAGATCCCGGCAGTCGCCTTGGTGACGGCGCCGCAGTACCTGCTCGCTCTGCGCGACGCCGACACAGTCACGCACGTCGATCTCGACGCGATGGTCAAACAGGTCGAAAGTTTTCGCGATCTGCTCGACGCCTTCGACGCAACCGACACCGCGGCTTTCGGTCCGGTGGTCTCGCGCTCGGTGTTCGCGAAGTTCTCGGCGCTACTTCAGTTGATGCAGATTTTGTCGAAAGCCAAGAAATAGTACTGTGCGCCTTTATTAACCGCCGGCGGTTAATAAAGGCGCACAGCAGTTGTCCTACTTGTCGTGAATGATCACGCCACGGATGTTCTTGCCATCACGCAGATCCTGGTAGCCCTGGTTGACGTCTTCGAGGCTGTAGGTGTTGGTGATCAGTTCGTCGAGCTTGAGCTGACCCGCATCGTAGAGACGAAGCAGTCGCACGATGTCGTACTGCGGGTTCATGGATCCGAACAATGTGCCCTTGATCGTCTTCTGGTTCAGCGTCAGATCGGTTCCCGACACGTGCACGGTCAACTTGGCCGGATCGGCGAGACCCGTGATCACCACGGTGCCGCCCTTGCCGATCACTGCTGTCGCTGCACTGACCACGTCCTCGTCGACGGTGCCGACAAGGATGAGCGCCGCGTCGGCGCCCTGTCCCCACGTCAGCTCGTTGACCTTGGCAGCAGCGCTCTCGGCGTCTGCAAAGGCATGGGTTGCACCGAACTTCAGTGCGGTCTCACGCTTGAGAGCAACCGGGTCGACCACCACGACATACTTGCAGCCGGCCGAAACGGCGCCCTGGACGGCATTGATGCCGAGGCCACCGATGCCGTAGATCACCGCGGTGTCGCCGGCGCGAAGGTTACCGGCGTTGACTGCCGTTCCCCATCCCGAAGGCACGCCGCAGCCGACGACCACTGCTGTCTCCAAGGGAAGCCAGTCGTCGATCTTGACCACCGAGTGCTGAGAAATGGTGGCGCGCTCGGAGAACGTTCCGAGCATGCACATTCCGCCGAAATCCATTCCATTGCCGTGGAAACGGAAGGAACCGTCCGTCATCGAACCTTCGAGGATGGTGGCACCCATGTCACAAAGGTTCTGGCGACCGGTCGAGCAGTAGCGACAGGTGCCGCAGTTGGGGATGAAGCTACACACGACGTGGTCGCCCGGCTTGACCTTCGTGACGCCGGGTCCGACCTCTTCGATGATGCCCGAGCCTTCGTGTCCGCCGACAATCGGGTAACGCGGCGGGAGATCACCGTCGGTCAGATGCAGATCCGAATGGCACAGTCCGGCAGCGGTGTACTTGATCAGTACCTCACCCACCCCGGGGCCGTCGAGGTCGAGTTCCATGATCTCGAAAGGCTTTCCGGGCTCGAGCAGTACAGCAGCTTTGGTCTTCACTGGTGATCTCCTTGATTGTCGGACGAGAGAATGAGCGATGGGGGTCGGTCAGAGGGCGATGTTGACGGCCTTGGTCTGGGTGTAGAGATCGATAGCCGAAGCGCCGAGCTCGCGGCCCCAACCGGACTGCTTGTATCCGCCGAAAGGCATTGCGGTGTCGAAGCCGTTGTACTGGTTGATCCACACCGAGCCAGCCTTGAGACGCTTGGCCGTGCGGTGGGCCTTGGAAATGTCACGGGTCCAGATGCCGGCGGCAAGTCCGTAGATGGAATCGTTTGCGGCAGTGATGGGTCCGTCGTCTGCGTTGAACGGCAGCGCTGCCACGACGGGTCCGAAGATCTCCTCCTGAACGATGGAGAATTCGGGCTTGACGTCGACGAAGACAGTCGGCTCGACGAAGTAGCCCTGATCGCCCCAGCGGTTACCGCCGGTGAGTGCACGTGCGCCGTCGGCGATCCCCTCACGGAGGTAACCGGTGACCTTGTCGAACTGCTCCTGCGAGACCAGCGGTCCGAGCTGGGTGGTGGGATCGAGGCCGGGTCCGATCTTGACCTGGCTCGCTGCGTGCGCGACGGCCTCGGTGAACTTCTCGAAGATGGTGTCCTCGACGTACAGACGGGTACCCGCAACGCAGCACTGGCCGTGGTTGAACAGCCAGGCGTTGAGTGAACCCTCCACAGCGGAATCGAAATCCGCGTCGGCGAATACGATGTTGGGGCTCTTGCCACCGAGCTCGAGCGTAACCTTCTTCAGGTTGCCCTTGGCGGCGTCGACGATCTTCTTACCCACCTCGGTGGAACCGGTGAACGCGACCTTGTCCACGTCGTCGTGGCCGGACAGTGCAGCACCTGCATCGCCGAAGCCGGGAACGATGTTGACGACGCCGGGCGGGAATCCGGCTTCTTCGAAGACCTCCGCGAGAAGCAGTGCGGTGAGCGGGGTCTGCTCAGCGGGCTTGAGGATCACCGTGTTGCCGGCGGCGAGCGCGGGGGCGAGCTTCCACGACGACATCAGCAGCGGGAAGTTCCACGGCACGATCAGTCCACAGACGCCGATTGCCTCACGCAGGGTGTAGGCGTGGAACTCGCCGCCCGGAGAGAAGGGCATCGACACGTTGACGGTGCTGCCTTCGATCTTGGTGGCCCAACCCGCGTAGTAGCGGAAAACGTCTGCGGCCCAAGCCACGTCGACGGCGGTGGCGATGGCAACGGACTTGCCGTTGTCGAGAGCTTCGAGCTGACCGAATTCCTCGGCACGAGCACTGAGAATGTCGCCGACGCGCCAGATCATCCGCTCGCGCTCGTTTGCCTTCATCCGAGACCAGGGGCCGTCCTCGAAAGCCGTTCGGGCGGCGCGTACCGCGCGGTCGATGTCTTCGGCCTGGCCGTGTGCCACGTCTGCGAGCTTCTGTCCGTCAGCCGGGTTGTACGTCGCGAAGGTCTGACCCGAAGCGGCGTCGACGAATTCGCCGCCGATGTAGAGCTTCTTCGGTCCGTTCAGGAAACCCTGTACCGCGGAACTGATGGTGTGTTCGGCTACTGCCGTCATCGGAAACTCCCCTGAAGTAGTGAGGTGCGAATGTGATGCACGCCATACTTCCGCGCTTCCGGGGGTGCTAACTGTCCGAACTTTGTACAACTCAATTCGGACAGCAAACTACACAGTGATGTCGAGCGCCCGCATCCGTGTGTAGAGAGTGCTTCGGCTGATTCCGAGTTGCGCCGACGCGTGAACCTTGTTGCCGCCGCAGTCTTTCAACGCTCCGATGATCGCCTGGCGCTCGGCCTTCTCCCGCCCTGCCAACCGCGACACCTTGGCCGTGGTGCGATAGTCCTCGGGCAGATCGACGACGTCGATGCGAGTGCTCGAGCGTTCGCCGGAGGCGCGATGGAGCACGACGCGCAATTCGGCCAGATTGCCCGGCCAACTGGCCGCCGCGAGCGCTTCGGCAGCGCTGGCAGTCAACCTCAATTCGGGCGAGATCCCCTCCAACATCGCCTGAGCCAACTCGGCGATCTCGGCTTGTCGTTCTCGCAGCGGGTTGATGGCAATCCTGGAGGCACAACGCGAGATGAGTGACACGATGGCTGGCGGCAAATCCGCGACCGCGCCGCTGGTCAACACAATCCTCGGCCCCTCGGCGCTGGCATCGACCAGGTCTGCAACCAGTGGCAACACCGAATCGGGAAGGAGCTGCACCTGTTCGATCACGACCACGCCCGAACGCTTACGGGCTGCTCGCACAAGATCGGTGATCCACTGCTCACGGCCGTCGAACGCGATTCGCGTGGCATCGTGCCACCTGGCGTCGACGCTCCCGACCACGTCCGATGCTGCCGAAGTTCGACCGGAACCCGCTTCACCAGAGATGGCAACTGCGGACGACGAGGCTCGCGCTCGCATGAGGTCTCGGCGCAGTCGTTCCCCCGGAGATGGTGCCCGCTCGTGGGTTCTGCGGATGGGCGCCCGTTCCCGCTGGAGTGGTTCGACCAGGAAGAGTGCACCGCCGTCGGCCCCGGAAATCCGGTCGGCTTGAACTCGCGCCAGCGCACCGGACGCCAATTCGACTGTCACAAGCCTCGATTGATCAGGATTGAGATCGGCGATCAAGGACCGGAGTGATACGTGGTCGGCGGTGTCGAGCAGATCCAAGGCCGTTCGGTTGCTCAGCAGGATGTCGTCGCCGATGGCCGCGACGGCAATGTGGCGCTGATGTGACACTCGCTGGAATGCGTCGACCAGCCGCTGCTCCGACGCCTTGGAGCCTTCGAGCAGTCGTTTCTCGATATCCGCTGCAGCACGCGCAAGGAAGGGCGCGAACAGCGGGTTGGCCTGCGAGACAACGCCGGTCATGTCGAGAATACCCTCCACGCGACGTGTGACGGGATGCAAGATCGGCTGGCCGTAGCAGCTCAATCCCTTGAGGCTGTCGAGGAAATGCTCGTCCCCGTGGATCACCACGCTTCGACCTACCTCGAGCGGAGTACCGAGTGCATTGGTACCGGCGTGCTCTTCACCGAAGCGTGAACCGTTGACGACGCCCAACCGCTCGATTGTCCGCTCGACGCGGCTGTCGGAGTACACCGAAGCGACCACGCGGCATTCTCGATCAGCAAGCAGCACACAGAAACCGGTGCCCGCGATCTGTTGCGACACCTCGTCGAGCACGGGCGCGGCCGCCCGGAGCAGACGAGATTCGCCGTCCTGCTCCTCGGTGTCCACGGCGATTGCCGACGACGGATCGAGGCCACTCAGTCGAGAACGCTTCCAGGAGAGCGCGATCTCGGGGCGTACCGGCTCACGCTCCCCTGGGTTCGCAGACATATGCTCAGGCCTGACCGATCAATTCGATCGCCTGTTCTCGCATCGCGATCTTGCGGACCTTGCCCGTGACTGTCATCGGGAACTCGTCCACGACATGGACGTACCGCGGAATCTTGTAGTGCGCGAGCTTGCCGGTGCAGAAGGCACGGACCGAATCGGCGTCCAGATCGTCTGCACCTTCGCGCATCTGGACCCACACCATCAATTCCTCGCCGTACTTGGCGTCCGGTACACCGATGACCTGCGCGTCGAGAATGTCGGGATGGGTGTAAAGGAACTCCTCGATCTCACGCGGATATACGTTCTCACCACCGCGGATGACCATGTCCTTGATGCGTCCCGTGATAGCGACGTATCCGGCCTCGTCCATGACTCCGATGTCTCCGGTGTGCATCCACCGGGCAGCGTCGATCGCCTCGGCGGTCTTCTCCGGGTTCTCCCAGTAGCCGAGCATGACCGAGTAACCACGCGTGCACAGTTCGCCCGGCTCGCCGCGCGGCACCGTCAGTCCGGTTGCCGGATCTACGATCTTGATCTCGAGGTGCGGCCCCACCCGACCGACGGTTTCGGTGCGCTGCTCGATCGAATCGTCAGAGCGGGTCTGCAGCGACACCGGTGACGTCTCGGTCATGCCATAGCAGATGGACACCTCTGCCATGCCCATGCGATCGATGACCTGCTTCATCACCTCGACCGGGCAGGGCGAACCCGCCATGATGCCGGTGCGAAGGGACGACAGATCGAAGCTGTCGAAGTCCGGCAACGCCAATTCGGCAATGAACATCGTCGGAACGCCGTAGAGGGACGTGCACTTTTCGGCCTGGACGGCTTCGAGCGAGGCGCGCGGATCGAATGCCGGGCCCGGAATGACCATGGCAGCACCGTGACTGGTGCACGCAAGGTTGCCCATCACCATGCCGAAGCAGTGATAGAACGGCACCGGGATGCACACCCGATCGACCTCGCTGTAGTGGCACAACTCGCCGACGAAGTAGCCGTTGTTGAGAATGTTGTGGTGGCTGAGCGTCGCGCCCTTCGGGAAACCGGTAGTGCCCGAGGTGTATTGGATGTTGATCGCGTCGTCGGCCGATAACGCGGCTTGGGCAGCTGCGAGCGGAGCCGGATCGCTTGCCTGGGCCGCCAACCCGTCCGCCAGCACGCCGTCCCACTCGGGTGAACCGAGCAGGAGCACCGACGTCAGATCCGGGCACTGCGGCCGCACCGTCTCGATCATCGACGCGTAGTCCGAGGTCTTGAAGCTGGCCGCAGACACCAGCATCGAGATTCCGGCCTGCTCGAGCACGTACTGCAACTCGTGCGAGCGGTAGGCCGGATTGATGTTGACCAGGATCGCGCCGATCTTTGCCGTCGCGTACTGCGTGAACGTCCATTCCGGACAGTTGGGAGCCCAGATCCCCACCCGATCGCCCTTCCCCACGCCACGGGAAAGTAGTCCGGCAGCGAGCCCGTTCACCTGCTCGGCGAACTCCCGGTACGTCCATCGTCGACCGCTGGCATGGTCGATCAACGCATCGCGGTCACCGTGTGCGGCAACCGTGCGATCGAGGTTGTCTCCGATGGTGTCGCCCAGCATCGGACCGTCCCATACTCCGGACGTATAGCTGGGCAGCGGCGTACTCATGTGTTCTGTCCTCTCCGGTTACCTGTTCAGGCACCTATGAGAGGGGCCGCCGCAGCGGACCCTCTCATCTACGAATTTACTCGATTCGGTGTGATGCACGACATACTTCCCGGTGCGGGGTGTCCGTAACTGTTCGAAGTCCGGACACCCCACCCGCCTGCTGTGCGCCTTTATTAACCGCCGGCGGTTAATAAAGGCGCACAGTGTTTACAGGGCGTGGTCCTTGGTCTCGACGAGCGCCCAGGTGCAGACCAGACTCACCACGCCGAGGATTGCCAACATGATTCCGATGGCCATACTCCCGTAGGCCGAGGCCAGCGGTGCGGCGATCAGCGGCGGCACTGCGCCGCCGAGCACTCCGGCGAGGTTGTAGCCGAGGCCGGCACCGGTGTAGCGGTAGCGGGTCTGGAACATTTCCGGAAGCAGCGCACCACAGGGGCCGTACGCGATTCCGAAGATCATCAGCGTGCCGAACATTCCGAGGATGAACGCGATCGGTGTTCCGGTGTCCAGGAGCGGGAACAGAATGAGCGCCCACACCACAGCCAGACCACAAGAGATCATGATGACCTTGCGACGCCCGATGCGGTCCGAGTACAAGGCGGAGACGATGATCGCCGCACCGAAGACGAAGGCGGACGCGATACCGACCGACAGGACGAACGGGCGGGAGAAGCCGAGGGTCTTGGTTCCGTAGCTCGTGAGGAACGCCGTGCCCATGTAGAAGAACGCGAACAGGCAAGCGAGGGCGCCGGCCGAGAGCAGGATTTCCTTGGTCTGGAACCGCCAGGCATCCAGGAACGGGAGGGTGCGAGGTGCTTCGTTCTTCTGCTCTGCAACGCGCTCTGCCTGCTCCGCCTTGAAGACCGGGGTCTCCTCGATGGCGAGTCGCATGTAGAGGCCGATGCCGACCAACACGATGGAGAACAAGAACGGGATACGCCAGCCGTAGTCGAGGAAGGCTTGGTTGGTATCGCCGAGAACAGCGCCGGTGATGAGGAAGGTACTGCTCGAGAGCACGAAGGCGATTGCGGGGCCGAGCTGCGGGAACATCGCATACAGACCACGTTTGCCCGGTGGGGCGTATTCCGCGGTGAGCAGAGTTGCGCCTGCCCATTCACCACCGACCGCGAAGCCTTGGCCGAATCGCAAGAGCACCAGGATGATCGGAGCCGCAACACCGATAGTTGCCGCACCGGGCAGCAAGCCGATCAGGAGCGTCGAGATACCCATGAGCAGGAGCGTCGAGATCAGAGTCTTCTTGCGACCGATGCGATCACCGAAGTGTCCGAACAGCATTGCGCCGACGGGCCGGGCGATGAATGCGACTGCGAAGGTCGCAAACGATGCGACGGTTCCCGCGGTGGCACCGAGCGCGGGGAAGAATACCGTCGGAAAGACAAGTGCCGCAGCAGTTCCGTAGATGAAGAAGTCGTAGAACTCGATGGTCGTGCCGATGCAGCTCGCGATCGCGACGCGCCGCACACTGGTGGTCTGCGGGGGTTGTGTCGCGCCTGCGGCACTCGCACCCCCGGCGCCGGCGGCGCTGTTGCCGCCTGTGGGAGAGACTGTGGTCACTCGATTCCTCCGTGGTCCCGTGGTGTCGCCCTGTGGGCATCACCGTCGATAGGAGGAAAGGTAGTGATGTGGCTCACCCCCGCACTACAATCGGACGGCCCACGCTGAACTGCGTCAGGTCCAGCGCTACGAATCAAGCCTTTCCGGCAGCCCCGAAAAGCTCCTGACGGATCTCTCCCCACACCGTGGCATAGGAGTCGATGATCGGTTCTGAAATCCACTTGGACTCCCCCGCTTGAACTTTAGCGAGAGCATCCGAGAAGAGATCCTGGTAGCGGGACAACCGCGGAACGAATGCCGACAAATCGTCGAACAGGTTTGCAGCCCGGCGGTCCAGCTCGGCAAGGGAATTCGCGTCTGCGTCGTCGATAAGTGCAACGAACTCCTCGTCCAGCGGAACGAAAGCCTCGTACACCTCGCCGATGGAGTCCTCGTCGATCGAGACCCGCTCAGCGTCCAACTGATCTTCGAGTTCCGCGAGGCCTTTCTCGGTCAGGCTGATGGCACCTTCTGCTTCGGCCGCTTTTCCCTGCGCGACAAGTGCGTCGTACGCAGCTTGACCGGACGCTGCGCTGACGCCCAAGTGCTCGGCCAGTACAACCGCTCCGACCCGCTCCTTGAGACGCACTGCTTGGAGCAGTGCCAACTCGTCCACATTGCCAGCGAAGGCCATCGATTTCTCCTACTCACGTGCCGCCTCTGCGGCTCCAGCATCACAGCGGACACCCGTGGGTTTCCGCAGCCCGACAAAGGGCTCGAAAGAATCAGATCACACGCCGATCGATCGTTGTGAAGTCACCGCAGCAAGCCGACTGTCACGCGACGGAATCGACCTGATCGGGGATCACGCTGCCGTCCGCACGAGTTACGGCGCCTTTGGCCCCGGCCGCGTCGGTGTAGGCATCGGTCGAGCAGCGATAGGGAGCATCCGCCTGTGCTTTCGGTTCGATGAACATGGGGTTGACCAGCCATTTTCCGTCACTGTTGTCGTAGGCATTGCACATCAGTTCGGGATTGTTGCGGTTGATCACCAGGCGCGCACCGGTCGCATCTCCGAGGAACGTCACGTCGGTGACAGAATCACCGGCAGCAAACACCTGACGCCGATCGGCAGGCAACTGCTCGAACGCCGTAGGCCCTTGGACCCCGTAGACAACCTCGTTGACCTGACACCGCTTCCCATCGATGTACGGAATGACCGAGTCGTCACCGTCCGCAACCCCACCACATCCCCGCAGGCGCCCCGTCAGAACGCCGCCCTCGACGATCGGCCGAACTCCCATCACGTGATCGGCATCCAATCCCAGCTGCTCCGACCAGACTCGAACGACCGGTTCGGCCGACGCGGAGATGATCCGCACGTCGAATCCATGAGCGCCGAGGGCTTTCACCAAATCTTCGATTTGCGCGTAGTAACGCACCGAGCCGTCGACTTCCGTGGTACCGACGGTCTGATCGGATCCTTCTGCAGCAGCGAGATTCTCAGCACGCGCTGCGCGGGCGTACTCGGTGATCTCGTCCTCGGTGTGCCCTGCCATCAACTGCACCGCCCACGCGTATGCAGCCTTGGTCCGGCGGTGATCGTAGCCGTCGAATGCAACCTGTCCGTCGCGAGTTTTCTCCTCGAGTACCGCAACGATCTCGTCAGCGCAGTCCAAGTCGGTACTGGTTACCAAGGGTTGACCCGCGGCGGTCTCCGAGCCACACGCGGCGGAAAGTGCGGCAGCGCCGGCTGGAGTCATGAAGCGACTGGTGGTTGCCCAGTCCGCTCCCACGGGCTGTAACACCTTGTTGTTCTTGATCATCCAGAATGCAGTGGCGCTTCCGATGTCGTTCTTGACAACTGTGTTGTCCCAGTCGAAGAGCGCCAACGGAGCGCCGTCATCGACATCACCTGCAGCTCCACACGTTCCGAACTCCGTCATCATGGCATCCAACCTCACACGGTTGTCGCCGTACCACGCCAGACTGGGATCCAACACCGCGCAGGATGAACCACTCTGCGCCGCATCCTCTTTCGTGGCACTCTCGGCCGAACTACATGCAGTTGCACTCAACAGGACACTACCTACGGCCAACGCACACAGGGCGCGGGCATGCAGCGAACGGAACATCGATTCCCTCATTTTCGTCGTGATTCGGGTACGACGGCATACCCGAGTGTCGATCGACCCGGGTATGCCGTGCAGCTGTCAACTAGTCGAGCGTCAGCACTTCTCCCGACGCAACGGCGTCGGCGCGAGAGGTGTCCTTGAGGTCGACGCCGGAGCGGCCCAATTGGCGCGCTCCCGTCACCAACCCAAGGACGACACGAGCAGCCTGCTCGTATCCGAGGCCCTCGGGTGGGTGGACATTGGAAATGCAGTTTCGATCCGCGTCGGTACGACCGACGCGCGGAAGGTGAGTCAGATAGATCCCGACGCTGTCCGCAACGGAGAGCCCTGGACGTTCGCCGATCAGGACGATGGCCGTCTGCACTCCCATCGCGGCGGCGATGTGATCACCCAGTGCCACACGGGCATTCGTGGCGATCACCGGCGGCGCAATCGAGTACTGCTCCCCCAACACCGTGACCAACGCGGACAGTAGTTGCTCGCCGTGGTCCATCAGTGCTCGCGGGGAGAGTCCGTCGGCGAGGATGAACCCGATTTCCTTGTCGGAGCTCTTGATCGCGCTCAGGTCCGCGGGTTGTCGCCCCAGGTCGGGTCTCCGTAGATACTCGCTGCGGGTGGAGACGCTGCTCGCGACCACCACCGGTGCCCCGATACCCACCCCGTCGACCCGACTGGCGAGAGTCTCGGAATCGAGTGGCTCGTGCACTGCGTCGCGGGCTGCGGCGTGTGCTGCCTTGAATTCGAGAACCCGCTTGGTGGGCAACGAATCTCCGGCACGCCCCAGCCCGATACGCGATTGTGTGGTCTTGCGCAGTGGACCCCAGAAATCGAGGATCGGCGCCTGATCTTCGGTCATGAGTTCACCGTCAAAGCCCGCAGCGGCGACATTTCGGCGTCGATCGGAAGAACCCGACCGTTTGCGTCGGTCATCCCCAAGTTGTGGAGCCAGGTCTCGAACTCCGGGGCGGGCTGCAAACCGAGGACCTTACGCACGTACAACGCGTCGTGGAACGCCAGACTTTGATAGCCGAGCATCACGTCGTCGGCGCCGGGCACCGCGATCACGAACGCCGCGCCGGCGACGCCCAGCAAGGTGAGGAGGTTGTCCATGTCGTCTTGATCGGCTTCGGCGTGGTTGGTGTAGCAGACGTCCACTCCCATCGGCAGCCCGAGGAGTTTTCCGCAGAAGTGATCCTCCAAGCCCGCGCGAATGATCTGCTTGCCGTCGTAGAGGTACTCGGGACCGATGAAACCGACCACCGTGTTGACCAGCAGCGGCTCGAGATCTCGGGCCACGGCGTATGCCCTGGTCTCGAGTGTCTGCTGATCGACCGGGACTCCACCGGTGCCGTAGTGGGCACCTGAACTGAGGGCGGACCCCTGCCCTGTCTCGAGGTACATGACGTTGTTGCCGACCGTTCCGCGGTTCAAGGAGCGTCCGGCCTCGTTACCCTCGCGCAGTAGCGGAATGTTCACTCCGAAACCGGAATTGGCGCCTTCGGTACCGGCAATCGATTGGAAGACAAGATCGACCGGCACCCCCGATTCGATCAGTCCGATCGTGGTGGTCACGTGAGAGAGCACGCACGACTGAGTCGGGATCTCGAATCGCTGACGGATGTCGTCGAGCAGGTGGAGCAGATCCGAGGTGGCCTGGGGTGAATCCGTCGCGGGGTTGATGCCGATGACGGCGTCGCCACATCCCATCAGGAGACCGTCCAATGTGGCCGCCGCAATGCCGCGTGGATCGTCCGTCGGGTGGTTTGGCTGGAGTCGGGTGCTCAGCCGTCCAGGCAGTCCGATGGTGGTGCGAAACCCCGCGGTGACCGTGATGGCCTTGGCGACGGCGATCAGGTCCTGATTGCGCATGATCTTGCTGACCGCGGCAACCATCTCGGGGGTCAGACCGGGACTCACGGCAGACAAGCGTGCTGAAGCTTCCGGCGCCGACGCAGTCTCGAGCAGCCAGTCCCGTAATCCGCCAACAGTCAGGTGGGCCACTGGCGCAAATGCGAGGCGATCGTGGCTGTCGATGATGAGCCGGGTCACCTCGTCGTCCTCGTACGGAACCAACAGGTCTTCGAGGAACACCGTCAACGGAAGATCAGCCAGAACCCATTGGGCAGCAGCGCGTTCGGCATCGGAGCTTGCCGCGCAACCGGCGAGTTCGTCACCCGACCGCAGTGGTGTCGCTTTTGCCATCAGATCGACGAGACCGTCGAACGAGTAGTTGGTTCCGGATACCTGCTGGTGATACTTGGCCATCCCGCGACTCATCCCAATTCTTCTTCCGCCTGTGCAAGTACAGCAAACTCCTCGTCCGGCGAGTTGGCAACAAGGTGGTGGCGACTGTAGAGACCGAAGTACGCCATCAGAACGCCGAAGGCGACCAAGGTGAGCAGTGCCGCAACGGGATCGACCAGGAAGGTGGCCACCACCGACACTGCCGCGATCACGAGCGCAAACGAGGTGGTGGCGATACCGCCGGGCGTGCGGTACGGGCGCGGCATGTTCGGCTCACGCTTACGAAGAACGATGTGACTCACCATCATCAGGACGTAGCTGACTGCCGCGCCGAACACCGCCATGTTGAGCAACATGGCACCTTCACCGGTGAGTGAGAGCGCGAAGCCGATGATTCCGGGAACGACGAGCGCGAGAGTGGGGGCCTTGCGCTTGTTGGTCACCGACAGGTTCTTCGGCAGGTAGCCGGCGCGGGAGAGCGCAAACGTCTGGCGTGAGTACGCGTACATGATCGAGAAGAAGCTCGCGACCAGACCGGCAAGTCCGATGTAGTTGACGGCCTTTGCCGCTCCGCTGTCCCCCAGAGCCTCGACGAGCGGATTTCCGGAGGTGGACAGGGCGTCGGCGCCGAGCGCGCCGGTGGCGAGGAAGAGAACCGTTGCGCCTGTGACGATCAGGATCAACATGCTGATGATGATGCCGCGGGGGACGTTCTTCTCCGGTTCACGCGCTTCCTCGGCGGCCAGCGGCACACCTTCGACGGCAAGGAAGAACCAGATCGCGAAGGGCACGGCGGCCCAGATTCCGAGCAGACCGAATGGCAGGAACGACGACGATCCGACTGCGCTGGTGTCGACGGCGATATCGGTGAGGTTGGACGAATCAAAAAGGCCGACAGCCGAAACCGCGAACACGACCAGGCCGACGAGTGCAATGGCGGTGATGATGAACATCGCCTTGAGTGCCTCACCGGCGCCGGTGAGGTGAATGCCGATGAAGATCGCGTACACCGCGAGGTACACCCACCACCCGTCGGTGATCCCGAACAGGTTCAGGGACTCGACGTACGCACCGATGAAGGTCGCGATCGCTGCGGGTGCTATCGAGTACTCGATGAGAATTGCTGTGCCGGTTGCAAATCCGCCCCAGGGCCCCATGGCCCGTCTGGCAAACGTGTATCCACCACCAGCGGCAGGAAGTGCCGACGACATCTCGGCCATACCGAGCACCATCGCCAGGTACATCCCCGCGATGACGACGGCCGCGATGAGAAGGCCACCGAAACCACCTTCGGCCAGACCGTTGTTCCAGCCGGCATAGTCACCGGAAATCACATAGCTGACACCCAACCCCGCAAGCAGCACCCACCCTGCTGTTCCCTTTCGGAGTGTTCGTTTCTCCAGATACGAATTGTCTTCCGCATGGAAGTCTGCGCCGTCGTGGTGTGCACCCGCGGCACCGGCGTTTTTGCCGGTTGCGTGGTCGGAAAGAGACATGTCCATCCTCTGAATCGGTCAAGAATGAGACGACGCACGGTGGATGCGTCGCGTGAAATGAACGGTATGTGGGCGATGTACGGAGAAGGTCGCCTGGAGATGACCGTGCTGTTAACTGGCTGTCATGTGAGCGGCCCCGAGTCTGTTCAGATCTTCTTCAGGCGGCCGTTCTCACGATCGGGCGGCCGCGCCTGGCACCGGGCAGGCATCGACGGCCTCGGCGACGACCTGGGGAACTGTCGGGGGCGATGGACGCACGCCCGCTTCCCAATCAGCGCCTACGAGAATGCTCGACGCGCCGAGTGCTTCGTTTTCGTCCGGTGTGAATGCCCTTGCTCGACTGAGGAATCTGAATCCTTCAGGAGACTCCAGGCTGAATCCGCTGCCGCGGCCGGGCACGACGTCCAGCACCAACTGGGTGTGCTTCCAGGCTTCGAACTGTGATCCGGAAATCCAGACCTGTACAGCGTCGGTTCCGGTGGGAAGGTCTTCGGGAATCTCTCCGACAGCAAGTCGGAGATCGACGATTCCGAGTAGTACGTCACGGTCCCCGACGATGAATTCGCCTGAGGGATAACACATCGGGGCCGAGCCGTCGCAGCATCCGCCGGATTGATGCATCATCAGTTCGCCGTGAGTCCCGCTGAGGCGGCGTAGCAGGTCAGCCGCCCCAGCGGTGGTCACCAACCGGGGTGGAACGGCGCCGGTATCGGGTGTGTCCGTGGCGCTCATTCCAACCTCCGTGTGTTTGTGCAGGTTTCGCGTGTTGCAGTCTTGCGCACCGGCACCCGCAGCGAGGGGCTCACGGGTGCCGGTGGGTCGATCAGAAGAAGCCCTGAGCCTTCTGGGCGTAGCTGACCAGGAGGTTCTTGGTCTGCTGGTAGTGCGAGAGCATCATCAGGTGGTTCTCGCGGCCGATGCCGGACTGCTTGTATCCACCGAAAGCGGCGTGTGCCGGGTACTGGTGGTACGTGTTGGTCCAGACGCGACCGGCCTGGATGTCGCGGCCTGCGCGGTACGCGACTCCGCCGTCGCGGGACCAGACACCGGCGCCCAAACCGTAGAGCGTGTCGTTGGCGATTTCGATGGCCTCGTCGTAGTCCTTGAACGAGGTGACCGAGACGACGGGTCCGAAGATCTCTTCCTGGAAGATGCGCATCTTGTTATTGCCGGTGAACACCGTCGGCTGGACGTAGTAGCCGCCGGACAGGTCTCCGCCGAGTTCGGCCCGCTCACCACCGGTGATGACCTTGGCGCCTTCGGCCTTGCCGATCTCGATGTACGAGAGGATCTTCTCGAGCTGATCGTTGCTGGCCTGGGCACCGATCATGGTGTCGGTGTCGAGCGGATCCCCTTGGCGCACAGCCTTGGTGCGAATGGCGGCCATCGCGAGGAACTCGTCGAAGATGTCTTCCTGGATCAGCGAACGTGACGGGCAGGTGCAGACCTCGCCCTGGTTGAGGGCGAACATCGTGAAGCCCTCGAGTGCCTTGTCCTGGTAGTCGTCATTGGAGGCGAGGACGTCGGAGAAGAAGATGTTGGGGCTCTTGCCACCGAGTTCGAGGGTCACGGGGATGAGGTTCTGCGACGCGTACTGCATGATCAGGCGACCTGTGGTGGTTTCACCGGTGAACGCGATCTTCTTGATACGCGGGCTCGACGCGAGCGGCTTTCCGGCCTCGACGCCGAAGCCGTTGACGATGTTGAGCACACCGGCAGGCAGCAGGTCACCGATGATGCCGATGAGGTGCAGGATCGAGACGGGTGTCTGCTCGGCAGGCTTGAGCACGATGGCATTGCCGGCAGCAAGGGCGGGAGCGAGCTTCCACACGGCCATGAGGATCGGGAAGTTCCACGGAATGATCTGGCCGACTACGCCGAGCGGCTCGTGGAAGTGGTACGCCACGGTGTCGGAGTTGATCTCCGAAAGCGAACCTTCCTGTGCGCGAATAGCTCCCGCGAAGTAACGGAAGTGATCGATGGCGAGCGGAATGTCGGCGTTGAGGGTCTCGCGGATCGGCTTGCCGTTGTCCCACGACTCGGCGAGTGCGATGGATTCGAGGTTCTCCTCCATACGATCAGCGATCTTGTTCAAGATGATCGCGCGCTCGGCGACCGAGGTCTTGCCCCAGGCCGGAGCTGCTGCGTGCGCTGCGTCGAGAGCGAGCTCGATGTCTTCTGCGGTGGAACGAGCCACATCACAAAAATTCTGTCCGGTCACCGGTGTCGGGTTCTCGAAGTACTGACCCTTGACCGGAGCAACCCATTCGTTGCCGATCCAGTTGTCGTATCGAGACTGGAAGGACATGATCGCGTCGGCGGTACCTGGGCGGGCGTACACGGTCATTGCAAGCTCCTATGTAAACGTGATCTTCCTGGGCGCACCCACCAAATCGGTGACTGCAATCCCACCCCCGGTGGGGTGTGATTCACAACACTAGGAGTTGCAACGTTGCAAGTACGTTGCGTGCGAGAAACGCAGATGATTCTCAGATGCCCAATTGGCGGTCGAGGAGATCAATTCTTGCCTGGACCTGCGAATACAGCGGAGATTGAGGATCCAACGTGGACAGGTAGGCCTCCCACACGACGGAGTCTTCGCGCCCGTGTACGGACGTGGTCCACCGGGCCAGAAGGTTGGCGTCACCTCCACGCAGCAGAGCCGCCTGAACCCTGGTGCGTAGTTCTTCCCGCACCTCTTCGATTCCCGGGGAGGCCGAGCCTGCCAGTACCGGGCCCGAATACAGTTTCATCGCCGTCGCTGCGTCTCCGCGATCCAACGCCGCCCGCACGTCGCCGACGTCTGTCGTGAACTCCGTGATGATCCGATAAGGACGCGAAGCCAGCCGGTCGGCACCGAAAACCTTACGAAGCCGCGACATTTCCGCGCGAATGGTCACTGCGTCGAGCTCCCCCTCGTCGAGCAGGACCGCAAGGTGGTCGGAGCTCAGACCCTCCGGATGTTCGGAGAGCAGAAGGAGAATCTCGGCGTGACGCTGCGAAATCGGGATGCGGTCACCGCCGCGAACCAGCGTCGGCCGTCCGGCACCGAATGTTTCGAGGCGCGGAGCCGTCGCGCTGAGCGGGATAGGCGAGTTCAAGAGGTGGAATCGCAATTCCGATTCGGCGGCCGCAACAGTTGCACGGATCAGCGACAGCACTTCGGGAACTGCGACCCTGGGACCACCGGTGATGTCGATGGCACCAAGGATTTGCCCAGTGGTGGGATCGTGGACGGGTGCGGCCGAACAACTCCAGTCGTGCACGGTTCGGTTGAAATGCTCGGATCCGAAAATCTGTACGGAGTGATCGAGAGCAAGCGCCGTTCCCGGCGCATTGGTGCCGACACGATCTTCGCTCCAGTCGGCGCCTTCGACGAAGTTCATGGACAACGCCTTGTCCTTGGCCGAGTTGTCACCCTCGACCCAGAGCAGTCGACCGTGTGCGTCGCTGATCGCGATCAGCAATCCGGTCTCGGCAGCATCTTCCACCAGGAGTTTCCGAATCACCGGACGGATCAGTGACATGGGATGCGCGGACCGATATTTTTCGAGTTCCAACCCTTCGAGCATCTCAGGGTTGCCGACAACATCAGGATTTACTCCCTTGTTGCGGCTCCGCATCCAGGACTCGAGCACGACCGAACGGACATGGGAGTCGTCGGTCAGCCCCTGGCCGGGCACGCCGCGGGCATCGATGAACGACTGATGGGCAGACGAAAGTCGCCGCGCGAGTAACGCGACGTCATCCCCTGGCCTGACCGCCACCCACGGGTTGCCGGACACAGCCTGTTCACGTGCCATATTTTGCGTTCCTCCGCTCCGTGGACCACTGTAACGCCGATCACAGCCCATAGGCGAGAACGACCATTCGGTATGACTGTCGACCTAGCCTGCTGCCCCTCGCGGTCACTCGTCACCGAGCAGGATGGCGCTTGCTCGTTCCGCGACCATCACCGCGGTCGCGTGTGGGCCGCGGGTCGGGATCGTCGGCAGGATTGACGTGTCAACAATACTGAGTCCTTGCGCGCCGATCACACGGCACCGATCATCGACGACTGCGAACGGGTCCGATTCGGCGCCCATCACGCAGCTACCGGACATGTGCAAGGACGTACCGAGGCGAGATTCGATCCACTCGTCGGTGTACTCCACGACGGGGCGATCGATCAACCCGGTCTCGGCGATCGACTCGAGAAGGTTCTCGGCGATCTGCATTCCTTCCCGAATGGCTGCTCGATCGTGCGTCGACGCGACGTAGTTGTATCGAATACGCGGTGCCCCAGCGGGATCCCCCGATGCCAGTTCGATGCTCCCACGACTGCGCGGCGCCATGAGGACCACCCCGACGCCGTGATCCATGCGAGGCACACCGGGAACCAAGTCTGTGAAAGATGCGGTGTACGGGCGGATTTCAAGCTCGGCGAGATTGAGTGCAGTCTCCAGCACCGGTGTCTGCGAGCGAATCGTACGAGGCGTCGAAAAATGGTACGGCAGCAGCACTTCCGGATGGTCGACGAAGTTCTGGCCGACGCCAGGTCGATCGAGAATGACGGAAACTCCTTGCTCTGCAAGTTGTTCCGCCGGTCCAACACCGGAATTCAAGAGAATGTGCGGCGTCGCCACCGCACCCGAACACACGATCACGTGGTCGGCACGAATGCGTCGGACGTTGCCGTCGTCGAGAACGTCGACGCCGATCGCACGGGTTTCCGAGAATACGATGCGAATGACGTTCACTCCGGATTCCACCCGCAAATTCGGGCGGTGCAATGCCGGCATCAGATACCCGATCGCAGTACTGATCCGACGATGATCCGCCACGTTCAGTGGCACTCGGCCGACGCCGAACGAGTCCGGCGCATTCTTGTCGACGTCGTCGGGAAAGCCTGCTCCGAGCGCTGCCGCATGAAACTCACCGCTCAGTGGATGCAGTTGGTCCCACGCTCGACGCTCGACCGGGATCGGACCGGCGGTCCCGTGGAACTCGCCCTCGAAATCACGATCCGTCTCAGACTTCTTGAAGTACGGCAAGACGTCGTCGTATCGCCAAGCACTCGGCCAGTTCTCGAAATCTGCGCGGGTCGCGCGCGTGAAGTACGCACCGTTGACGGCCCCGGACCCACCGAGTGTCCGCCCGCGCGCAATCGTGGACGCCCGACGCGGTGTCAGTTCGACCGGATACGTCCACGTGTATTCGCTCGCAGGTCCGACCGGCAGTCGGTACGGATCACCCAGGACGTCCGGAAGTTCGAGCGCCGAACGATATCCGCTTCCCGATTCGAGGAGCATCACCGTGGCGGATGGATCTTCGCTGAGCCTGGCTGCGACGACGCAGCCACACGTGCCACCACCGACAACCAGGAAGTCTGCGTAGTCGGCTTCTGTCACTTGGTGATTCGAGGTTTCAGCGCCGCCCAGTCGCGAGCGTCGAACGCGCCCCGCCAGAGTCCGGCTCCATACGCGATGTCATCTGCTCGTTTGAAGAAGACGTACCGAACCGGACCCAGCCCGCCTGGCTCACGGTGGCGATACCAGTCCACCAAACCTTCGGTGACGGCCGCAGCGACGGCCAGTCGCCGAATTCGACGGGAAGCGATCACCGCCAGAAGAGTCACCGGCCAGTAGTGACGACACATCGCCGAGGCGAGTTGCCAGAATCCTCCGACAAACCCCTGCGCAGTGAGGATCGCTGCGATCCGGGTGGGCTGACTCAGCCCGTTGAACATCTTTCGCAGGCGATACACCGTGAAGAGCAGAGCGCCCAGCGCACTCGCAAGACCGGAACGGGTCAGTGTTGCGGCGGCGATGCACGCGAAGAGCGTCGAGAACGACATCGCCATCGGCGGAACCGAACCCTCGTGTCTTGCAGCCAACGGCGCCGCGCCCGTGCCGTAGAACGCTCTCCTGGCGAACCACTTGTCGAACTGAACTCGATGATCGTGGGCGACATGCGCAACCGGTTCGTACCTCAGTCGCCAACCCGCAGCCTGCAGTCGCCAGCAGAAATCGACGTCCTCGGCCACTTCGAGACTCTCGTCGAAACCGTTGCATTCGAGTGCCACGTCGCGCCGGACGATCACGGCCGCGCTGGGAACATAGGCGACCGGACTTCCCGACTTCACCGCAGCTTCTTTGCGTCCGAGGTCGAGAGACGATCGCATGTTCTCGTACCGCGCCAGCGCCGTCCCGTACGGATCGAGGGCGACGATGCGGGGCGCAACAAGGGCAACCCCTGGATCACTGAAGTGGCCCAACATCAACTCGAGCCAACCGGCACGCGGTATGACGTCGGAGTCGAGGAAAGCTACGAAACGTGTTTGGGCCGAACGCAATCCCGAGTTTCTCGCTGCCGAGGGTCCGCGGGCGCTCTCGTGCCGCACCACTGTGATGGTTCCGGTGCCCGGGCAGGCGCGACGGGGCTCCACCGGCACTTCCGAACCGTCGTCGACAACGATGACGGTCAGATCCTTGAGGACGGGCAGTAGGCGTTCGACGCCGGCCTGGTTGTCCTTGACCGGAATCACGACGGTGACATCTGCCGCAGACGGTGTCGACATCGGACGAGGATTCGCGACGCCTGAATCGAGAAGGTGACGAGCAACCGCAGCGCTCTGCTGATCGACCACCTCGAGGAAGCCGTCACCGATCATCGCCGCAGCCGTCGGAGCCAGCTTGAGCATCCGTGTCGGAGAGCCGCCGATGAGCACCCGGCCGCCCGAGTACGTGCGCACCTTGGGGTCCAACCGAATGCCGAAGCCGTCGGGGAGTCTTGCTGGTCGCATCAGATGATCGTAAGGGACGTAGCCCGTCGTGCTGCAACTCGTCGCAGCCTCGAAAGCCGTCGCAGGTGGACCGTCCGCCCCCACTCGGTCGTGGTCGTCACCGAAGCCTCCCATCTGGACCAGGCTCCCACCGGGCCAGTCCATCCGTCACGCGTCCTACCAACTCACCGAAGATGTATGCGCCGTCTTCGGCGGTAGCCCCGACTGGATTGCCGAGAACGCCGTTTTGCGACACAGCGACCATACCGCCCGAACGCATTCCTGGCATCAGGTCCGCGATAGGAGACAAATTTCCTGTCTCAGCAAGGCTCATGTGCACCAAATCGGGCGAAAGGTGCAGCAATAGGCTCGTTTCAGTGTGCCCCGCGTGCGCATCGGCACCCGCAACAGCGCACGGCACCCAAGCGGCGTCACGTCCCTCGTATCGAAGAAGTGCCACAGCTTTGGCCAGCGCGGGACCATTTCCGCCGTGGCCGTTGACGAACAGCACCCGCTTCGTCCACCTGAACGCCGACCTTCCGTATTCGACGACGAGGGTTTCCATAGCCTCGGCACCGATCGAAATCGTGCCGGCAAACCCTTCGTGTTCGCCGCTCGCCCCGTATTCGATGGCCGGGGCCACGACGACGTCGGGCAGGGCCTGTGCGACTGCTCTCGCGATCCGAGTGTCGGTATCGAGAGGCAGGTGCGGTCCGTGTTGTTCGAAAGAACCGACCGGGACCACGACGGTGAGCGCAGTGCCTTCGAGCGCAGGACTCGGGATGGCAGCAAGGTCACGCGGAGAACTCATCCCCCGATCGTATTGGTGCCGGCCCCTCCCACCGCAACACAGCATGCGGATACACCGGGGCATGGTTGTGCCCCGGTGTATCAGTTTTCGGTTGTGGCGGTCACGCCGCTGTCGGTGGGCTGTTCCCACCGATCGGATGCTGATACGGATCAACCGACATCGGCGGGTAGAACACCGTCTTCCGATCCTGGCCGATCTCCACCCGCCACTCCGTGTGGTGCAGTGTCCGATGATGGTGACCGCACAACAAGATCAGGTTGTCGAGATCTGTTGGGCCGCCATCGTTCCAGTGAACAATATGGTGAGCATCGCACCACCCCGACGGCGTCCCGCACCCCGGAAACGCGCACCCGCCATCACGCACCGCAAGAGCCCGTCGCTGCGGCACCGTCGCCGTTCTCGCTTCCTTGCCGCAGTCGAGCGGAACACCATTCTCATCCAACAAGATTCGGGTGACGGTGCAGTCGCAGGCGAGCATCCGTGCGGTGTCGATACTGATGGGGCCTACCCAATCGGTCCACGCGAATCCGAGTTCCTCGGTGGACGGCAACAGGTCTTTCAGAACTTTAAGGTCGGTCATGTCTTTCGCGGACGCGGTGACCGTGATGTGTGGTTTCACTCCGCCTTCGATTGGACCCAGCCCCGCTCGCTCGTACCGGCGCAGTAGTTCGCAAAACCCGTCCGCCCGTCGTAATGCCGGCGTGCGGGTGTCCTTGACGCCGTCCTTCTCCGGTGTCGGCGCCGACAGGCTCGACAACAACGTGATCAGACGGGCCCCGTTCACAGCATCCAAGTCGCCCTTCACCGTCACTCTGCCGTACAGGCCTTTCGAGGCGTAGAACTCGTTGCGCTCCGAATCTTCCCCGACCGGAACACCGTCCTCACGTTTGCCGTACTGCTTCTCGATTCGGCGGATCGCTGCCCGCACCGCATCACAATC
>NZ_JBFUJN010000058.1:0-48767 GCF_056401335.1 Rhodococcus sp. P4_F3_2 | reverse complement strand
TATTAACCCCCCGCGGTTAATAAAGGCGCACGGCCCTTGGGCTCTAGACATACATGGACATCCAACTATAGGATGGTAGACATATTCACTGCTGCCTCCTGGGCGGTCCATACGAGCAAGGAACGGGTTAGCACAATGGTTGAAAATGCGACGGTTCACGAGTTGACGCACTTCGTCGGTGGCAAGCGTGTTCCCGGGACATCTGATCGATTTGCGGACGTGTTCGATCCCAACAGCGGCAAGGTGCAGGCCCGCGTCCCCCTCGCGAGCAAGGCCGAGACCGAAGCCATCATCGCCAATGCCGAAGAGGCGCAGCAGGTGTGGGCAGCATTCAACCCGCAGAAGCGCGCCCGTGTGCTGATGAAGTTCCTCCAGCTTGCTCAGGCCGAGATGGATTCTCTGGCCCGCCTCCTCTCGTCCGAGCACGGCAAGACCGTCGCCGACGCCAAGGGTGACATTCAGCGTGGCCTCGAGGTCATCGAATTCGCCGTCGGCGCTCCGCACCTGCTCAAGGGCGAATTCACCGAGAGTGCCGGCACCGGCATCGACGTGTACTCCATGCGTCAGCCGCTCGGCGTCGTCGCAGGCATCACGCCCTTCAACTTCCCGGCGATGATCCCGCTGTGGAAGGCCGGCCCCGCCCTCGCCGCCGGTAACGCCTTCATCCTCAAGCCCTCCGAGCGTGACCCCTCCGTCCCGCTGCGTCTGGCTGAACTGTTCCTCGAAGCCGGCCTGCCCGCGGGCGTGTTCAACGTCGTCAACGGTGACAAGGAAGTTGTCGACGTCCTGCTCACCGACGATCGCATCAAGGCTGTCGGCTTCGTCGGCTCCACGCCGATCGCTCAGTACATCTACGAGACGGCCGCAGCTCACGGCAAGCGCGCACAGTGCTTCGGTGGCGCCAAGAACCACGCGATCGTCATGCCGGACGCCGACCTCGACGAGGTTGCCGACGCCCTGATCGGTGCAGGCTACGGCAGTGCCGGTGAGCGTTGCATGGCCATCTCGGTTGCCGTTCCCGTCGGCGAGGAGACCGCGGACGCTCTTGTCGCGAAGCTGAAGGAGCGCGTCGCGAAGCTCAAGATCGGTCGCAGTGACGACGAAGGTGTCGATTTCGGCCCGCTCGTTTGCCAGGATGCCCTCGACCGCGTCAACAACTACGTGCAGATCGGCATCGACGAGGGCGCAACGGCAGTCGTCGACGGCCGCGGCTTCACTCTCGAAGGCCACGAAGGCGGATTCTTCGCCGGCGCAACCCTGTTCGACAACGTCACCTCGGACATGCGCATCTACAAGGAAGAGATCTTCGGACCCGTCCTTCAGGTGGTCCGCGCTGCCGATTACGAAGAGGCGCTGCGTCTTCCGACCGAACACGAGTACGGCAACGGCGTCTCCATCTTCACCCGCGACGGCGACACCGCACGTGACTTCACCGCCCGCGTCAACGTCGGCATGGTCGGCGTCAACGTGCCGATCCCGGTCCCGATCGCCTACCACACCTTCGGTGGCTGGAAGCGCTCCGGATTCGGTGACCTGAACCAGCACGGTCCCGACTCCTTCCGCTTCTACACCAAGACCAAGACCGTGACGCAGCGCTGGCCTTCCGGCAAGAAGGAAGAGACCAACCACTTCGTCATCCCCACGATGAACTGATCGGAACACTTTCCATGTTTACTCTGACCGATGACGAGCGGGCGATTCGCGACACTGCCCGCGACTTCGCGGCCGAGCATCTGGCGCCCAACGCAGTGGAGTGGGATCAGACCAAGCATTTCCCGGTGGACGTCCTCCGTAAGGCGGCGTCCCTGGGGATGGGCGGTATCTACATTCGTGAGGACGTGGGCGGCAGTGAGCTGAGCCGCGTCGACGCTGCCCGGATCTTCGAAGAGCTGGCCAAGGGCGATCCGTCGATCGCCGCGTACATCTCCATCCACAACATGGTCACGTGGATGATCGACCAGTTCGGCAACGACGAACAGCGCCACAAGTGGGTCCCCGGACTCTGCTCGATGGATCAACTGGGCAGCTACTGCCTCACCGAACCCGGCGCTGGCTCCGATGCTGCGGGCTTGAGCACCAAGGCCGTTCGTGACGGCGACGACTACATCCTCAACGGCGTCAAACAGTTCATTTCCGGCGCAGGCACTTCCGACGTGTACGTCGTGATGGCACGCACCGGATCTGCCGGTGCCAAGGGGATCTCGGCGTTCATCGTGCCCAAGGATTCGCCCGGACTGTCGTTCGGTGCCAACGAGGTCAAGATGGGCTGGAACGCGCAGCCCACCCGTCAGGTGATCTTCGAAGACGTGCGAGTTCCTGCCGCCAACATGCTCGGTGAAGAGGGCAGCGGCTTCCGCATCGCTATGAAGGGTCTCAACGGCGGCCGGCTGAACATCGCCGCCTGCTCGGTCGGTGGGGCCCAGGCAGCGCTGGAGAAGGCAGTCGCATATCTGGTGGACCGCAAAGCTTTCGGTTCGGCACTGATCGAGTCGCAGGCCCTGCAGTTCCAGCTCGCCGACATGCGTACCGAACTCGAAGCGGCCAGGACGTTGCTGTGGCGCGCCGCTGCCGCACTCGAAGACGGAGCGTCCGACGTCGTGGAGTTGTGTGCGATGGCCAAGCGCTTTGCCACCGACACCGGGTTCGACGTAGCCAACAAGGCTCTCCAGCTTCACGGCGGGTACGGCTATCTTGCTGAGTACGGGATCGAGAAGATCGTCCGCGATCTTCGGGTTCATCAGATCCTCGAAGGCAGCAACGAGATCATGAGGGTGGTCATCGCGCGAAGCGTGGTCGCATCAGGTCAGGGAAAGCAAGGAGCAGCATGAGCGACGAGCTCGAGGTATTGATCGAAAAGCGTGACGGACTGGGGCTCATCACCCTCAACCGGCCCAAGGCGATCAACGCCCTCAACCACTCGATGGTCAAGGCGATGGCCAAGGCACTCGCGGAATGGAAGTCCGACGACGACGTCAAGGCGGTCGTACTCACGGGCGCCGGCGAGCGTGGTCTGTGCGCCGGCGGCGACATCGTCTCGATCTACCACGACGCCAAGGACGGCAAGACCGGTTCGCTCGATTTCTGGCGTGAGGAGTACATCCTCAATTCCGAGATCGCGAACTACCCGAAGCCGTACGTCGCAATCATGGACGGGATCGTCATGGGCGGCGGCGTCGGAGTGTCCGCACACGGCGACATTCGCATCGTGACCGAGCGCTCGATGATCGGAATGCCCGAGACCGGAATCGGTTTCATCCCTGACGTGGGCGGAACTTACCTGCTCTCGCGTGCTCCCGGTGAACTCGGAACGCACATCGCGCTCACCACGGCGCGACTGAGCGCCGGCGATGCCATCGCAGCAGGCTTCGCGGATCACTTCATCCCGTCGGAGAACATCGAGACGTTCATCGCCGCACTCGCGTCGTCTTCGGTTGCCGACGCCGTGGCGCAGTACGCGGAGCCGGCTCCGGTGTCGGAACTGTTGGCCCAGCAGAGCTGGATCGACGCCGCGTACTCTGCCGACGACGTCTCCACCATCGTCGAGCGTCTTCGAGCGAGTGGAATCCCCGAGGCGGAGAAGGCAGCGGAGCAGATTCTCGGCAAGTCCCCGATTGCACTGTCGGTGACCCTGCGATCCCTGCGACATGCCAAGGAAGCAGCAAGCTTGGAAGAAGTCCTCAACGAGGAGTTCCGGGTCTCGACGGCAGCGCTCGCCTCACACGACCTGGTCGAGGGTATCCGCGCCCAGGTAGTCGAGAAGGACCGAAACCCGAAGTGGTTGCCGGCAACCCTCGAAGATGTCACGGCTGAATCCGTCGATGCCTACTTCGCCCCTCTGGGCGACAACGAGCTCGGACTCACCCCTCAACCGCAAGGCAACTGATCACCGCCGAAGGAGCATCACTAATGAGCACCATTGGATTTATCGGACTCGGTCACATGGGTGGCCCGATGGCGGCCAATCTCGTCAAGGCCGGACACAAGGTCGTCGGTTTCGATCTGGCACCCGCGGCGCTGGAGCAGGCAGTCAAAGACGGTGCAGCGGTAGCGGATTCGGCGGTCGACGCCGTTCGCGGTGCCGACGTCGTGATCACGATGCTGCCGAGCGGTAAGCATGTTCTGGGTCTGTACGAAGAGCTGCTGCCGGTGGCAACACCGGGCACGCTGTTCATCGACTGTTCCACCATCGACGTCGCAGACGCCCGCGAGGCACACGACAAGGCCGAAGCGGCCGGTCACCGCAGCGTCGACGCACCGGTCTCCGGTGGAGTCGTCGGGGCTACCGCAGGCACGCTGGCATTCATGGTCGGCGGTTCCGAAGCTGACTTCCAGGCCGCGTCACCGTTGCTGGACGTGATGGGCCGCAAGGTCGTTCACTGCGGCGACGCCGGTGTCGGCCAGGCTGCCAAGATCTGCAACAACATGATCCTCGGCATTTCGATGATCGCGATCAGCGAGGCATTCGTGCTGGGCGAGAAGCTCGGCCTGAGCAACCAGGCGCTCTTCGACGTGGCGTCCAACGCCTCGGGGCAGTGCTGGGCACTGACCACCAACTGCCCGGTACCGGGACCGGTGCCCACCAGCCCGGCCAACAACGACTACCAGCCCGGCTTTGCTGTCGCGCTGATGGACAAGGACCTCGGTCTGGCTGCAAATGCGCTGCGCAACAACGGCGTCGATGCGGAGATCGGGCTCAAGGCCGCGGAACTCTACAGTCGCTTCCACGCCGCGGGCGGTGGCGGTCAGGACTTCTCTGCCATCATCAACGACATCCGTGACCGTTCGACCGAAGGACAGTAGTGACCGACTTCAACACCATCATCCTCGAGCGTAAGGGTCGCGTCGGCGTCATCACGCTCAACCGCCCGAAGGCTCTCAACGCCCTGAACTCCGAGCTGATGAACGAGGTCGTCGCCGCGGTTGCCGACCTCGAAGCGGACAACGGCATCGGAGCCATCCTGATCACCGGTTCCGAGCGCGCCTTCGCCGCCGGCGCCGACATCAAGGAAATGCAGTCCAAGACGTACATGGACGCATACGTCGAAGATTTCTTCACCCCGTGGGACCGCGTCGCAGCCGCTCGTAAGCCGCTGATCGCCGCAGTCTCCGGGTACGCGCTCGGTGGTGGCTGCGAACTGGCGATGCTCTGCGATTTCATCATCGCTTCGGATACCGCGAAGTTCGGCCAGCCAGAGATCAAGCTCGGTGTCATTCCGGGTATCGGTGGCTCACAGCGCCTTACGCGCGCCGTGGGTAAGGCCAAGGCCATGGAGCTGTGCCTGACCGGCCGCAACATGGACGCAGAAGAGGCCGAGCGCGCAGGCCTGGTTGCCCGGATCGTTCCGGCCGCCGATCTGCTCGACGACGCATTGAAGACCGCAACCACCATCGCCGAGATGTCGCTGCCGATTGCGATGATGGCCAAGGAAGCGGTCAACCGTTCCTTCGAGACCACACTCGCCGAGGGCGTCCGCTTCGAGCGTCGGGTGTTCCATTCGACCTTCGCGACGGAGGATCAGAAGGAAGGCATGACCGCGTTCGTGGAGAAGCGGTCCGCCGAGTTCAAGCACCGCTGAAATTCGTTAGCGCTGAACTTTCGAACAGCTGAAACTGCCCTCACACTCGTCGAGAGTGTGAGGGCAGTTTCTTTGTGTGTACGGGTCGTCGGTTCACCACTTGGTGGGCGCGCCGCCGGTGTCGAAGTCGCCCGCAGTCTTGCGAAGTTCAGTGAGGATCGTCACCAATTGCTCGAGCTTGTCCTGCTGGAGTCCGGGGTGTGCGAACACTTTGCTGTTGAGCATTTCAGTGGCTTCGAGGGCCAGCGCGCGACCCGCGTCGGAGATCTCGATGAGCGTCGCACGTCGATCGCTGGGATGCGGAACCCGTCTGACCAGCTCCGCTTTCTCCAAACGGTCGACGGCATTGGTGACGCTGGTGGGGTGAACCTGGAGTCGGGCGCTTGCCTTGGCCATCGGGAGGGCGCCCGACCTGGTGAAGGTGAGAAGCGTCAGCAGTTCGTAGCGGGCGAAGGTCAGCCCGAGAGGCTTGAGTACCTCTTCGACCCGCGCCATCATGATCTGCTGCGCACGCATCACCGACGTGACTGCAGCCATACCGTCGGCGACATCGCTCCAACCGTGCTTCGTCCACTGACGATGCGCCTCTTCGATGGGGTCGAGGGGGAGCGGCGCGGGGGGAGACATAAGTTCGATCATCCCATGCTGGCAAGCGGTCGGGTGCCTTGTCTGATTGTGTGTCGCAGCCGCTTACGTCTGTAGAGTCCCACGGGTGATTTCAATCCTCGTAGCGGGTGGCGTCTCGTTGTTCGTCGCGCTCTTCCTGACTCCGTTTCTCATTCGTGTGCTTTCGCGGCAGGGGCTCGGGCACGAGATTCGGATCGAGGGTCCGCAGAGTCATCAGGGCAAGCGTGGCACCCCGTCGATGGGCGGCATCGCGATCATCGCCGGCATGTGGGCGGGCTACCTGGCGGCACACATCATCGGTTTCGGCTCGCGGCTACCGCGGTTGTCTGCATCCGGTTGGCTGGTTCTCGCGCTCGCCACGTCACTGGGAATCGTCGGCTTTCTCGACGACTTCATCAAGATCCGCAAGAAGCGCAATCTCGGGCTGAACAAGACGGCAAAGACCGTCGGTCAGCTGGCGAGCGCCATCATCTTCGGCATTCTGTTCCTGCAGTTCTCCAACAACAACGGAGTCACCCCCGGAAGCCAGTACCTGTCCCATGTGCGAGATATCTCGGTGTTCTCCATGGGTGCCATCGGCTTTGTGGTCTTCTTCTGCATTCTGGTGTTCGCCTGGTCCAACGCCGTCAATTTCACCGACGGTCTCGACGGTCTCGCGGCCGGTTCGATGGGCATGATCCTGGGGACCTACGTTGTCATCGCCGGTTGGCAGTACCGGAACTCGTGTGTCCTCGAGCCTGCCGCCGGTTGCTA
Source organism: Rhodococcus sp. P4_F3_2 (assembly GCF_056401335.1). Taxonomy (NCBI): domain Bacteria; kingdom Bacillati; phylum Actinomycetota; class Actinomycetes; order Mycobacteriales; family Nocardiaceae; genus Rhodococcus; species Rhodococcus sp. P4_F3_2. The sequence continues at coordinate 41,811 of NZ_JBFUJN010000058.1, read as the reverse complement.
CGACGTTCGTGACCCCCTGGATCTCGCTATCGTCGCTGCCGCGGCAGGCGGGGCGTGCCTCGGCTTCCTCTGGTGGAACGCCGCCCCGGCTCAGATCTTCATGGGTGACACCGGCTCCTTGGCGCTGGGCGGCCTGGTGGTCGGCCTGTCCGTCACGACGCACACCGAGCTGCTGATGGTCATCATCGGCGCCCTGTTCGTGGCTGAGATCCTGTCGGTGATCATCCAGGTTCTGGTCTTCCGATCGTCCGGCCGACGCGTATTCAAGATGGCCCCGATCCATCATCACTTCGAGTTACTCGGTTGGCCGGAAACCGTCGTGATCGCAAGATTCTGGATCTTCGTCGCGATCTCGTGCGTCCTGGGACTTGCCACCTTCTACAGCGAGTGGTTCTCCGCTGCCGGTTAGACCGATTCACTCTTTCGGGTCGTATCACTCTTTCGGGTCGTATCACTCTTTCGGGTCGTAGCCAGAAGAGCGACCAGACCGAGCGACACACACGCCGTCATCGTGACGGCCAGTGCTGTGCTCGTGTTTCCCAGCAGGCCGACGGCCGGCGCGATGGCCGCACCGACGCCGAACTGGAATGCACCGAGCATTGCCGCGGCAGTACCGGCCGCTTCGCCGTGACGAGCGAGCGCCAGTGCCGGGGCGTTGGGAAGAACGAACCCGATGGCACCGGCCATGACCCACAGTGCGATCACGAATCCGGCGAGCCCGCCCAGTTCCAGGACCGCGACAGCAATGACGACGGCCCCGGAGACAACGGCAGCCACGAGGGCCCACTTGGTGATCTGCTGAGGAGTCCAGCGATCGAGCAGTCGGACGTTGACCTGCGAAGCACCGATCAACGCAATCGCGCCCGCACTGAAGAGCAGCGCGAACTCCTGCTGATTGAGGCCGTACTGATCTTGATAGACAAACGACGCGCCTGAGACATACGCGAACAACGACGCCATACCGACGCTGGAGACGAGCGTCAGGACCATGAACGTGCGGTCGCCGAGCAGCGAACCGTAGGTGCGGAGAACCGACTTCAATCCGCTCGGGCGACGCTTTTCCTTCGGCAGTGTTTCGGACAGTCCGAAAGCACCGATCATCGCTGTGCCGACGCCGATCAGTGCCAGGACGACGAAGATCCCGCGCCAGTCGAGGGCGACGAGGAGGACGCCACCGATGCTGGGCGCCAGGATCGGCGCAACGCCGAGCACGAGCATCAGCCGACTCATCACGACGGCAACGGTGTTACCGCTGTAGAGGTCGCGGACGATCGCCATGGTGACCACTGCCGCGGCCGCCGCGCCCATGCCCTGGAAAACCCGCAGGATGCCGAGGACCGCGATGCTCGGTGCGAAGACCGCCAGCAGCGAAGCCAGGATGTGCACACCGATCCCGGCGAGCAGCGGCTTCTTGCGGCCGAGAGTGTCCGAGAGCGGCCCGACCAACAGCTGTCCGAGTGCGAGGCCGATGAGAGTTCCGGTGATCGTCAGCTGAACCGTTGACGACGAGACCCCGAGATCGGCGCCGATATCCGGCAGCGCGGGCAGGTACATGTCGATGGTGAAGGGCCCGAGCGCAGTCATGGAACCGAGGGCAAGAATCTTCCCGACGCTGGGCTTACGGTCGACACTGCTCATTTCCAGCGGGGCTGCCTCTATGGGCGGGGCTGCCTTCACGGGCGGGGCAACGGCGGTGTTCTCGGCACTCATGAAACCTTCTGGGTTGTCTGGGTCTGGCGAACTGCTCGGTCGTTCGGGCGAAATTCGTATGATCTGCGCCCGCCGAGGGAGTCAGCATCGAGACTGACCGATTTGTTCCCGAAGGGCTCGCAGTTTTCCCAGAGACTGGAACGGCGGGTGGGATCGCACTCGAATCATGCTGAGCGGAACTGTGGTTCGACGCCGTGACTCAGGGCAGAGTTACTCCCGGCAGGCATACCGCCTGCCGGTCTTCCTTGTGAGGTCCCGGTTCACGGGGTCGGCTGCGATAGTCTGGGCTGCCGGAGCGAGCGGACCATATGAGTGAGGCACTGAATTGATTTCGGGACAGGACCTGCGATCACGGCGCTTGGACGTGGGGATCAGTCAGTTCCAGTTCGCCCGTCAAGCGGGAGTCTCGTCAGCCGTCGTCTCCGCGTGGGAACTCGACAAGGCATATCCGAAGCCACCGGCGGAACGAGCAGTTCTCACGGCCCTCTCCGCGCTGGAAGCGGCCAAGCGTGAGGGTACGTACGCGGCCCCCCGGAAGCGATCGAGCGGCAGTACGCGTGCGCGTCGAGTGACACCGGTCAACGACCCCGCCTCGGTGGCCAGGCGTGCCGTCGCGGGGGCAGGAAGCGGCGGCCCCACCGTATTGACAGCGTTCTCGGGTTGTGGCGGTATGGCCGAAGGCTTTCGGATGGCGGGGTTTTCGGTGGAGGGATACATCGAAGTCGTGCCGGAGGCGCGTGCGACCTTCGATCGGAACTTCCCCGGCGCGAGGTGCCTCGGCGAGGACATTCGGGCGATCGACGAAGCCCGGGTGAAAGATCTTCTGGCACAAGTGGACATCGATGTGTTGGCTGGGGGACCGCCGTGTCAGGGGTTCAGCCTCGCCGGCCGGCGAGACCGCGACGATCCGCGCAACCATCTCTTCCGGAACCTGCTGCAGCTCGCCGAATTGGTGAAGCCGAAGGTCTTGGTGATGGAAAACGTGCGACTGCTGCTCAGCATGAAGGACCCGGACGGTGGGATGGTCGTCGACCGGATTCTCGGCGAGATGGCTGCATGCGGTTACGACGCGTCGGTCAACACGGTCAATGCGCAGGATTACGGCGTCCCGCAGTTCCGGGAACGAGTGTTCATCGTGGCGACCCGCCGCGACAGTAGTATCGGGCCGCTGCGTTTTCCGCCGAAGACTCACGGCGTGAATGGTGTTGCACCGCTGAGGACTTTTCGCGATGTCACCGTCGACCTGGCCCCGTTGGAATCCGGGCAGGCTTGCGAGACGGACCCGCTGCACTGGGCCGTCGAGCATCCCGAGCACGTCTTGCGGTGGCTGCGTGATGTACCAGAAGGAATGTCGGCGCACGACAACGAAGATCCGGCCATGCGACCGTCGTCCGGGTACAACACGACGTACAAGCGCCTCCGGTGGGACGAGCCGGCGTCCACGGTCGGAACCACTTTCGGGATGATCTCGGCTTCACGCAACGTGCATCCGAAACACACGCGATCGTTGACCGTTCGAGAAGCTGCTCGCCTCCAGACCTTTCCCGACGACTACGTCTTCGAGGGTAAGTGGGGAGCGGTGCGCACGATGATCGGCAATGCGGTGCCGCCGCAGCTGGCGTCGGTACTGGCAGGAGAGATCAAGAAGGCACTCGGCTGAGATAGAGCACCTACGGAMAATGTCGGCCCCATTTCGAGTTACGCCCTGGCAGGGGTGTGGTGCAAGCGAATCAGCTGAGGTTGAGCTTGGCGATCAACGGCTGGACGACCTTGATGATGTCGATGACGGCGCTGAGGGTGTTGATGGAACCCATGTTTCGGTCCTCCGTGTCGTATGTACAGGTTTGTATGTACAAGGTTGTGTCTGCGTGGTGTTTCTGTACGACCTTGTGTCGCAGACACAAGTTAGCAAACTGGACGCTTGTTTTGGTCGAAATGACCACTTTGCGCTGAAGTTGCTGAAAAGTTCACGGATTGTTCAGGAGCGGAAACAAAAAACAGGCCGGACTCCCCGAAGTCCGGCCTGTCGATGACGCTTTGCGATCAGCTGAATGCCGAAAGTGCGCTGATGAGGCCGATGCCCGCAACTGCGACCTTGAGGACACTCAAGACGTCTTCGAGCTTGACACCCTCGGGCAATACGTTTTCGACAGACTCCATGTTGGATCCTTCATGTGTTGGGGTCGTGGTCCAGCGCCACTGCAAGCAAGATACCCAATCGTGACCACCTGTGAAACCCCGGCGCGAAGATCACAGTTTTGTTGCGCCGGACTCACTGGCCGTCGCAGCCATGGTGGCCGCCACTATTTGTTCCACGCTGATGCCCGCCGCCGGTAGGCAGTGATAGAAAATTCGTTCGCAGAGGTCGACCATCTCGCCTCGTTCGAGGGTCGGCTCGTCGATCCAGTTGACGACTATTTCCTCCATGAATGCCTGCCACCCGGCGATGGTCGCCTCGACGGTCGCATTCGATTCGATGCCCAAATTTGTGAGCGCGGCGACGATCCATGTGGTGAACGTTCGGCGCATCCCGCGATAGATCGTGCGCATCCGGACGTCGCCACTGCCGGCCATCCGCATCACGGCGAGGTAAATGGTGGGGTGCTCGATAACGGCATCGACGAAAGTTTCGATACCTGAACGCAGCTGGGACGTGATCGGTAGTTCGGGATCCGGTCGCATTCGATCTTCGAGATCGGCCGAGGCAGCCTCGAGGATGGCGTTCTGGAAACCCTTCTTGTTCTTGAAGTAGTGAAACAGCAGTGGCGGCGAGACACCGGCCTCGGCTGCGACACGATCCATCGACAGTTGGTCGAAAGGCTCGGTCCGCAACATGTGTACTGCTACCTCGAGGATTTGCCTCTGACGGTCTTCGGGGGAGCGGGGGACTGCGGCCATTCCGACATCTTATGTATTGGTTCGGAAGGTTCATTGACTTTTACTCAACGCTGTCTATAACGTGATGTAACACATACGTGAGGCGAGGAGTCCGACAGTGTCTGCTTTCGACATCGTGGTCAACGACGGGTTGTGGTTCGACGGGACGGGGGCTCCTGGTCTGCGTCGAAATCTCGGAATTCGAGACGGCGTGGTCGCGGAGGTGTCCACGACGCGCCTGGAGATCGGGCCGGACACCGAGGTGATCGACGCGGCCGGCAAGTGGGTTCTCCCGGGCTTTGTCGACGTCCACACGCACTACGACGCCGAAGCCTTGGTCAGTCCAGGCCTTCCGGAATCGGTTCGCCACGGCGTCACTACGGTCGTGCTCGGCAATTGCTCACTGTCGACGGTGTATTCGACCCCGCGTGAAATCGCTGACCTGTTCAGCCGGGTCGAAGCAGTTCCCCACGACGCGGTGCTGCGCATCCTCGAAGCGAACAAGACCTGGACCGGTCCCGCGGCCTACACCGCCGCACTCGAAGCCCTTCCCCTCGGACCCAATGTCGCGGCATTCATCGGCCACTCCGACATCCGCACGCACGTACTCGGATTGGGGCGCGGCACCGACAAGAAGGTCAAGCCGACCCGCTCGGAACTCGGCCGGATGGGCTCGATGCTCGAGGACGCCATCGATGCGGGGATGCTTGGCCTGTCGTCGATGACCAATGCCCTCGACAAGATCGACGGCGACGAATACCGTTCTCGCTCTTTGCCGTCGACGTATGCACGGTGGAAAGAGTTCCGATTCCTCAACCGCATCCTTCGCGATCGCGGAAAGATCTTGCAGAGCGCTCCGACCATCAACCTGCATCCGAACGTCGCGGCGTTCTTCGCCGAAAGCTCCGCCATCGGACGCAAGAAGCCGCTCAAGACGTCGCTGCTCTCCGGTGCGGATTCGAAGGCCTACCCGGTGATCGTGTACTTCATGCTCGCTGCGGCCCCACTGCTCAATCGCTTCGCGAAGACCGATTTCAAGTGGCAGCACCTTCCGGTTCCCTTCACCGTCTACGCGGATGGAATCGACCTGGTCGTGTTCGAGGAGTTCGGTGCCGGCGCCGCCGCTTTGCATCTCAAGGACCAGGTGGAGCGCAACGAACTGCTCCAGGACGAGTCGTACCGTCGCGCATTCCGTAAGGACTACGACAACAAGTTCTCACCCCGCATCTGGCATCGCAATTTCTACGATGCGGTTATCGTGGGATGCCCGGACGAGACGTTGATCGGCAAGAACTTCGGTCAGGTCGGTGACATCCGCGGAGTGCACCCGGTGGACGCGTACCTCGACCTGGTGGTGAAGTACGGGCGAGATCTTCGCTGGCGCACCACCATTGCCAATCACCGGCCCAAGTTCGCGAAGAAACTCGCCGCGAGTTCCGGTGTGCAGATGGGCTTCGGCGATGCCGGCGCACATCTGCGCAACATGGCGTTCTACAACTACCCGGTRCGACTCCTCAAGCGCGTCAAGGACGCTCAGAGTGACCGCAAGCCGTTCCTCACCATCGAGCGCGCAATCCACCGCCTGACCGGTGAACTGGCGGACTGGTACGGCATCGACGCCGGACATCTACGCCAGGGCGACCGCGCGGACTTCGTTGTCATCGATCCAGCCGGGCTCGACGAGTCGGTCGACGGCTTGTTCGAGGCAACCGTTCCCGAGTACGGCGGGATCAGTCGAATGGTCAACCGCAGCGACGATGCGGCCGTCGCGACAGTGATCAACGGCCGACTCGCCTACCGCGAAGGTGAATTCGCCCCGGGATTCGGCATCGAAAAGACAGGCCAGTTCCTGCGCGCAGGTGAAAAGGCTCCGATTACACGGGCCGCGAAGACTAGCGTGGCGCTATGACTACGCTGGCGGATCGCCTCACCTCGTACTCCCGGTCCGGGCTGACCTTCGACGTACGCGACGAAGGACCGGCAGACGGTCCGGTCGTGGTCCTCCTGCACGGATTTCCGCAGGATTCCCGCTCATGGGATCACCTCGCGCCGTTACTGCACGCCCGCGGCTTCCGCACCGTGGCGCCGGACCAGCGAGGGTACTCACCCGGTGCCCGGCCGAAAGCGCGCTGGGCCTACCGCGGGTCCGAACTCGCCGCCGACACTGTCGCGCTGATCGACACACTCGGTGTGGGGAAGGTGCACCTGGTCGGCCACGACTGGGGTGCCGCGGTCGCGTGGCAGGTGGCTGCCGAACGGCCGGATTTGCTCGATACCGTTACCACGGTGTCGGTTCCGCACCCGCTGGCCTTCATCAAGGCGATGGTGACCAGCACTCAGGGACTGAAATCGTGGTACATGGGGGCGTTCCAATTACCCTTCGTTCCTGAGAAGATTCTGGCCTCGTCATCGCTGGGCGAGAAGTTCCTGGTTTCGAGTGGGCAGACGCCGGAGAATGCGCGGCGCGATCTGAACGCCATGCTCGCTCCCGGCAGACTGCGCGGCGGTCTGAACTGGTACCGCGCGATGTGGATGACCAAGCCGAACCCGGCAGCTGCCCGGGTCACCGTGCCGACCCTGCACGTCTGGAGTGACGGCGACGCCGCCATCGGGCCCAAGGGTTCTGCCCTCACTCCCGCGTTTATCGACGGTCCGTATCGGTTCGAAGTTCTTTCAGCAGCTGACCGAGTTGCGTACTGAAGCCCCCGCCGGCCGGCGGGGGCTTCAGTCGTCAGCAAGGTCGTCAGCGAGGTCGTCGACCAACGGTGGTCAGCGAGTTCCGAATCGCTCCTCCACCTGTTCCTTCGTCAGGCCGAACTCCTCGAGCGTGTACTTGTGCGACGGTTTGCGAGCACCCGAGCGGCTTTCCTCGTGCATGGCCTCCATCGACTGCTGGGCGGTAGATGTCAACGGGATGTCGAAGTGCGTGTAGATGTTCTCGACGGTTCCCAGTGGATCGGTGACGAAGTCCTGATAGTCGACGTCGATGAACTGCGCGGGATTGTGGTGTGCGCGTGCACTGTCGAACTGCTCGAGCCCCCTGGCCCACAGTTCGAGCTGACTTTCGCCGATCACCTTGTCGGTGAACGTGTTCGACCAACCCTCTGTCGCCTGGGCGGCCAGGCTGCATACCGACGGAATGATCGTCGTAGGGGAGCGGTGAGTCTGGATGACGAGAGCGTCGGGGTACGCCTCCATCAATTCGTCGAGCGCAAACAGGTGGCTCGGGTTCTTGAGGACCCACCGTCGATCCTGATCGGGCAGACCGATCAGCTGCAGGTTCTTCTTGTGTCGTGCATAGGCGTTCGACCACTCCTGGTCCTTCAGCCATGCGGAGTACGTGGGTAGATTTGCCAGGCACTCGTACGACACGGACTTGAACGTCTGACGCAAGAGTTGCCAACATTCTTCGACTTCGCTGGCCGACATGTAGTGCACGCCCATGAATTCGGGATGCTCGACGTGGTGTTGACCGAATGTCTCCTCGATCTTGGCGAAGACCGGGTTCGATTCCCACGTATCGCGAGGCGGGCGAGGCTGAGGGAACTCGGTCAGCCACATCTCGAGGCCCTGGTGAGCCGGGTCGACCGTGAGGAGGCGGTGCAAGGCAGTGGTGCCCGTCCGTGGCAATCCGGTGACGAAGATCGGCCGCTCGATCTTGACGTCGGCGTGTTCCGGATGCTCCTTCCACGCCGATTCGCTGAGCAGACGGGCCACCAGGGCGCCGCGAAGGAATACCCGAGAGATCTTGCTGCCGAAGGGCGTCAGATCCTCGTCGCGGTCGTAAGACTCGAGGAGGACCGACAGAGCCTCGGTGTAATCGTCGACGCCGAAGTCCGTCAGGCCGGTCATCCGCGTCGCCGAGGCATGGAGATCCTCGACGGTGCCGACGTGAGTGCGTTCAGTCATGGTGCTCCTAGTGATGGAATTCGCCGCAGTTGACGTCGATGCATTGGCCGGTGATCGCGCTGGCCATCGGGGACGCCAGGAAGATCGCCGCATCGGATACTTCATCCGTGGTCGGCAGGCGCTTGAGGTCGGTGTTCGACGCAGTGTGCTCGTAGATCTGCTCGACGGTCATGCCGAACTTCTCCGCCTGGTGCGCGAAGTATCCCTTGAGGGTGTCTCCCCAGATATAGCCGGGTGCAATCGAATTGACACGAATTCCCTGCGGGCCGAGTTCGGTGGCCAGGGACTGCGACATGGCGAGCAGGGCCGACTTCGCCATCTTGTAGCTGCCGTAACGCTCTTGCGAATGCCGCAACACCATCGAATTGATGTTCACCACGGAGCCGTCCGACTCGGCAAGTGCCGGCGTGAACAGCTGAGTCAGGCGCAACGCCCCGAGAACGGTCAGTTCGATGCTGTCGCGGATGTGCTGGTAATCGGTGCGAGCCAACGGTTTCATCGACGGAATCGAGAATGCATTGTTGATCAGAGTGTCGACTTTGCCGTAGGCGGCAATGGACTCGGCCACCAGATTCTCGGCGGAAGCCTGGTCGGTGATGTCGGTGGCAACGGTGACGGCGCGCCCACCGGCATCGACTATTTCTTTCGCAACGTCGTCGAGTCGCGATTGCGTACGTGCTGCGAGAACAAGACTCGCGCCGGCCGACGCACATCGAAGGGCCAGAGCGCGGCCGAGTGCCGGGCCGACTCCGGAGATGACTACTACACGGTCTTCGAGCAAGGCGGTCATGATTACCCCAGCATTCGGTTGTCGATGGCGGCCTGGCGCTGGGCAATGCGCGCTGCCCAGTCCTCGGCGGTGATGGTGTTGGTGTCGAAATGCGGCAGGTGCTTCGCAATATCTGCGACGGCGACGATTTCGACGGTGGGACCGTCCTGCGGCGTCAGCTCGCGGGACACGCGCTGCCAACGGAACTGCAGAATGCCGCGCGGATGTCCGACGGTTTCGATCCAGTTGGTGACACCGGGGTTCTTCTCGCTGACCACCATTCGGACCATCCCGTCCGGATCGACCTGTGCCTGGCCGTTGTTGAGGGAGGTCTGATGATTGAGGTAGTCCAGTGAGATGTACCAGAGGCTCCCCAGTTGGAAGCCGAGATACGGTGCGTCGGAGGCGGGAACGGTGATGATCATCGCCTGCTCGTCGGTGAGTTCGTAATGTCCCACCGACGAGTACTGCGTTGCCAGCCCGCCCGGTGTCAGGCGTGGTTCGGTCATGGTGTTGACCGTGAGCTTGAGGTAGAACCACTCCGGGAACTGGAGCCACGTCTTGACCCGCGTGACCAGTGCCTTCCCAGCCCGGGCGTAACGCTTCTCGGTCTCTTCGGCGGTGAGAGGTGGCGGCGCGATCCCGATCGAATCGGTGCGCTCGATGCGGATCACGCCGCGCTGCTGACTCCAGTCGCTGTAGACCTCGCGAACGACCAGCTGCGAGGATCCGGGGGCCAGGGTGTAGTAGTTGGCTCGTCCGTCGGCGGGGCCGGGGCCGAACCAAGCGACGAAGTTGCCGTCGTCGTCTATCTCCAGCTCGCGGTCGTCGAAGGCGATTTCGCTGCCGGGAACGTTCGAGTTGGTGTAGTTCCCACTCAACACCTGGAAGCTGAGATCGGCTGTGGTGCCGCGCTTTCCGGTGACCTTGTATTCCTTGTCGTCGTTGATACGGGCGCCGAAGTAGAGGGTGTCCGGGTTGTCGAGACCCATCTTGGTGAATGGTCCGGTGCCCTGGATGAAACTCGGATGGGTCTTTTCGCTGGCCCAGGCGGCATGCGTCGTCGCGATGATTCCGCCTGCCAGATATTGGTATCCCTCCAGTAGATCCTGTTCGGATCTGATGTGCGGCGCAGTCTCGATCAATTTCTCGGCTTCGGCGATCGCCTCGGCAAACGGGTCCGTCAGCACGCTGGCTCCTCACAGTTCCGACTATGTCGCCGGTCCAGAGCGTCGTGGTACAAATATGTACCTATTTGGTAGATGTTGGGTATTTCGACAATAGAACGCGTTCTAGGGAGTGGTCAATGGGTGGACCGGAGAAGACGCCTGAAGAGGGACGCCCGCGGGGGAGGCAATCGCCTCCCACCGAACGGGTGGTTCAGGTGCTCGACTACCTCGTCGGCCGCCCTGATCAGCGGTTCGGGCTGTCGGAACTGGCCCGCGCGCTCGAGATCAGCAAGCCCACCTGCCTGGGAATCCTCACGGCGCTGGCTGATCGTGGATACCTGACTCGGGACGAGGTGTCGAAGACCTATGGGCTCGGTCCGGCCTTGATCGCGGCCGGACGTGCAGCTCAGCGAGGATTTGCTGTCGGACCCATTGCCCGCACCCATCTGGAGAAAGTGAGCACGGAGTTCGGAACGACGTGCACGGCGTCCGGTGTGATCGGTGATCAGATCAGCGTTCTCGAAGTGACCGGACCGATCGGAGCGCGTCGCGCTGCCAAGGTCGGTCAGGTGTACCCGTTCGCACCACCGGTCGGACTGATGTACGTCCTCTGGGGTTCGGATCACGACATGGACAGTTGGCTGAGCAAAGAGCCGAGCCTGCCGGTGCGCTTGGATCGCGAGCGTCTGTGGAACGTGGTCCGCGAGTGTCGCGCTGCGGGGTATCTGGTCGAGAGTCTGGATCCAGTCGGGCAGCGACTGCACACGTTGATGGCGGGCGTTGCGACGCACGATCTTCCGCCGGAGGTGCGTGAACTGCTCGGGGAGATGGTGTCGAGCCTGGGCGAGAGGGTGTACCTCGGGCGCGACATCAGCTCTGACGACGAGCATCCCGTCAGTCTCATCGCGGCCCCGACCTACGACGCCGAAGGGCATCAGGCCCTTGTGCTGACACTTTATGTGGGCGGGGCGATTACGGGCGCCGAGATCGAGCGAAGGGCTGCGGCGCTGGTTGTGGCGGCGGATGCGGTGACGGCGGAAGTTGGTGGCCGGAGTCCGGTTCGCGGTTTGTGACGTCTGATTGCCGGTCATTGACCTTTGGGTAGAACGAGTTCTATTCTGTGATTGCGTTCAATTTAGAACCAGTCCGGTACATAAATGTACCGATGCGGAAATGGTGTTCCGCACGGAGTACGTGATGCTCAGGAGCGAAAGACATGGCAACACTCCAGACCCCGCCCGCCTACGAGTTGTCGCATTTGCGGGCACTCGAAGCGGAGGCGGTCCATATTTTCCGCGAAGTCGCAGCGACTTTCGAAAAGCCGGTCCTCCTGTTCTCCGGAGGTAAGGATTCCGTCGTGATGCTGCACGTAGCGGCCAAGGCATTCTGGCCTGCTCCATTGCCGTTCGCCGTGATGCACGTCGACACCGGTCACAACTTCGACGAGGTGATCGAGTTCCGCGACCGCACGGTCGATCGCTTCAACCTGCGTCTTGTCGTCTCCAGTGTGCAGGACGACATCGACGCCGGACGCGTCATCGAGGACACCGGAGTGGGTTCCAGTCGCAATCGCCTGCAGACGCACGCGTTGCTGCGCGGAATTCGCGACAACAAGTTCGACGCCGTGTTCGGTGGTGCTCGCCGAGACGAGGAGAAGGCGCGCGCCAAAGAGAGGGTGTTCAGCTTCCGGGACGAGTTCGGGCAGTGGGATCCCAAGGTGCAGCGACCTGAACTGTGGAACCTGTACAACGGCAAACACCGTAAGGGTGAACACATTCGGATCTTCCCGCTTTCCAACTGGACAGAGCTCGACATCTGGCAGTACATAGAGAAGGAACGGATCGACCTTCCCGGCATCTACTACGCCCATCGTCGCGAAGTGGTTCCGCGCGACGGAATGTTGTTGGTACGCACCCGCTTCCTCGAACTTCGTGCCGGCGAGGAGTCCTACGAGGCGTTGGTGCGCTTCCGTACGGTCGGCGACGCAACGTGTACCGGATGCGTCGAATCGTCGGCCGAAACACCGGCCGCTGTCGTGGAAGAAGTTGCGGCGAGCCGTATCACGGAGCGTGGCGCAACCAGAGCTGATGACCGGATTTCCGAAGCTGGCATGGAAGATCGTAAGAAAGAGGGGTACTTCTGATGCCGCAACTGCTGAGAGTCGCTACAGCGGGCAGTGTCGACGACGGAAAATCGACACTCATCGGCCGGTTGCTCTACGACTCCAAGTCGATCTTCGAGGACCAACTCGAGGCCGTGGAGCGGAGCAGTCGAGAACGCGGCGACGAGTACGCCAACCTCGCGCTACTGACCGACGGATTGCGCGCCGAGCGTGAACAGGGCATCACGATCGACGTGGCCCACAGGTATTTCGCGACCCCTCACCGGAAGTTCATYATCGCGGACACACCCGGGCACGAGCAGTACACCCGCAACATGGTGACCGGCGCTTCGACGGCCGACCTTGCCCTGATCCTGGTGGACGCACGCAAAGGTGTGCTCGAACAGACGCGACGGCACGCTTTCTTGTCGACTCTCCTGGGGATACCCCACCTCGTGCTGTGTGTGAACAAAATGGACCTCGTGGGCTGGTCTCAGGAACGGTTCGAGGAGATCAAGGAAGAATTCCGGCAATTCGCGATCAAACTGGACGTCCACGATCTGACGTTCATTCCGGTGTCGGCGCTGTTGGGGGACAACATCGTTGCCCGGACCGAGAACATGTCCTGGTACGACGGGCCTTCTCTGCTGCACCATCTCGAGCAGGTGCACATCGCTTCGGATCGCAACTTGATCGACGCGCGTTTCCCGGTGCAGTACGTGATCCGTCCGCAGAAGCAAACGGATGCCGACCTCCACGATTTCCGGGGATACGCCGGAACGGTTGCCAGTGGCGTCTTCAAGCCCGGCGATGAAATCGTGGCATTGCCTTCAGGATTCACCTCGACGGTGAAGGCAGTCCACGGGCCGGGCGGTGACGTGATCGACGAGGCGTTTGCGCCCTCGGCCGTATGCATCGAGCTGGCCGACGATCTCGACGTCAGCCGAGGGGACCAATTGTGTCGGCTCAACAACCGGCCGCAGGTCGGGCAGGAAATTGATGCGATGGTCTGTTGGTTGACTGAACAGACCACCCTGTCGGAGAACAACCGCTACTCGTTGCTGCACACCACGCGCTCCACGAAAGCGCAGATCGTCAAGCTCGACTATCGCCTGGACGTCAATTCTCTGCACCGCGACGAGAAGGCAGAATCTCTGTCCCTCAACGAGATCGGTCGCATCTCGATCAAAACGCAGCAGCCGTTGATGTTCGATCCCTACCGCCGCAACCGCGTGACAGGCAGCTTCATCCTCGTGGACGAGACCACGGGCAATACCGTCGCAGCCGGAATGATCAACGGTCCGACACTCAAGGAATCGCGCGTCGTCTGGCACAGTGCGGAGGTTTCTCGCGAGGAACGTGCGACTGCCGGCGCCACCGTCTGGCTCACCGGTCTCTCGGCCTCGGGCAAGTCGACGATCGCCGTGGAACTCGAACGCCGCTTGGTAGCCGCGGGTATCCCCGCGTACCGCCTCGACGGCGACAACCTCCGGCACGGATTGAACGCGGATCTGGGATTCAGTGCCGAGGACCGAGCCGAGAACGTCCGCCGAGTCGGCTCGGTGGCGCAGCTGTTCGCTGATTCAGGTGCAGTGGCAGTGGCCTGCCTGATCAGCCCGTACCGCGAAGATCGTGATCGAGTGCGGGCGGCGCACGAGGCCGCCGGGCTGAAGTTCGTCGAGGTTTACGTCGACACCCCGATCGAGCAATGTGAAGCCCGAGACCCCAAGGGGATGTACGCCAAGGCCAGGGCCGGGGAAATCAAGGGTTTCACCGGAGTCGACGATCCGTACGAGGCTCCAGCCAGTGCCGAGCTGGTGATCAGACCCGAAGACGGAACGCCTACCGAACTTGCGCTGCGAATTATGGAAGTGTTGGACCGGTGAGCGAATCCACACACAGCAGAATCGCCGACGAGGCACTCGCGGCGGAATTGGCGCAGGCCGCTGGTGCGATCCTCCTGGGGATCCGAGCCGAGGGCCTGGGTGTCGACGACGGTCGTGAGCTAGGTCGCCGGGGCGACAAGGCCGCCGATTCCTACATCCTCGACCGGTTGGCCGCCGAGCGGCCGGAGGATTCCGTGCTCTCGGAGGAGTCTGCCGATGATCGCAATCGTCTGGACGCATCCCGGGTTTGGATCATCGATCCGCTGGACGGCTCCAAGGAATACGGCTTGCCGGATCACGCGGATTGGGCAGTGCACGTGGCGCTTTGGGAGCGCGGTAGCGGAATTACCGCAGCCGCGGTTGCTCAGCCGGCGCTCGGAGCGGTGTACTCCAGTGGCGACGAGGCCGATTCGGTTCCCGCGAATTCGCCGCTCCGCGTAGTAGTCAGCGGATCGCGACCACCCGCATTCACCGAAGCGGTGGCAGCCGAACTCGGCGCCGACGTGGTGCACATGGGATCGGCCGGCGCCAAGGCAATGGCGGTGGTGCGAGGCGAGGTCGACGCCTACCTGCACGCCGGTGGGCAGTGGGAATGGGATTCGGCTGCACCCGTCGGCGTCGCACAGGCGGCCGGGCTGCATTGCAGCCGCATCGACGGTTCACCGCTGCTCTACAACGAATCTCATCCCTACCTTCCGGATCTCGTGATCTGCCGACCGGAGTTGGCTGAGTCGATCCTGGGTGCAATTGCCAAGCACTCCACGGAGTCTGCGGTCAGTGGGCGCGTCGCCATGGCGCGTGAATACGTGAACGCATTGCTCACTCACGACGCAACGAAGGTCCGATTCGCCGCTGACGCCTGGCGGGTCGAGAACGGTCAGCGAACCGGTGACACCGGCGCGTTCATCAGCAACGAGCTCGAACAGGGGCAGCAATATCGCGGAATCGTGGCGATACGTGAACTCGCGCTGCGTGAGTGGGGCGAGAGCGTCGTCGCGCGGTATCTGCTCGACCTCGGAACACCTGGCCAGGCACCGGCCGTCACAGTTTTCGTCACCGAGTACTTCGGGATACCGGCAGGCGAGATCGAAAGCATCCTGGCAATCATCGAACCCTACGAAAACGATTCGAAAGAGGCTGGAACACAATGACATCGGACAAGCTGATCACCGATTTCTGCGCGCTGTGGGCGGCCGCCGATGTTGCAAAGATCGTCGACTACTTCACCGATGACGTCGTTTATCACAACATTCCGATGGAGCCCGTGGTCGGTCGCGAGGCCGTCCGGGCGTTCATCGAGCAGTTTGTCGGTGCCTTCGGCAACATCGACTTTCAGATCAAGCGTCAGGTCGCGGACGGCAACACCGTCATGAACGAGCGCGTCGACGTCTTCACCATCAACGGCTCCGAGGTAGCGCTCCCGGTCATGGGGGTATTCGAAGTCGAGGACGGAAAGATCAAAGCCTGGCGCGACTATTTCGACATGGCACCGATCAACGCGGCAGCCGGCCAGGCCTGATCGGGGCGCCTATTCCGCGATGACAGCGTGCGGGTAGTCCGCCGAACGGTGCTGGAAACGCGTAATAGCGGGATTCACGATGACGCCGTCACGGATTTCGATGGCGCGGTCGACGGTCTCGTCTGCCTTCCAGGCCGTCTCTCCTGCCATCACAGTGGGCAGGTAGGGAAGAAGTGATTCGCTGATCTCCCACGACGCGGAGTTCCACAGGTACGACGGGCTGTGATCGACGCCGTAGTAAGTGATGTTGTCGCCGACGATGAAGGTCGGATCCGCGAACGAGGTGGGACGAGCCCAGCTGAACCCCATGCCTTCGTCGCACGAGACGTCGACGATGAGGCTTCCCGGTTGGAAGTCCATGAGATCTTCCTCGGTCAGGAACGTCAGCGGGGCATCCGTGTTCTGCAGTACGCAGTTGACGACGATGTCGTGCTCGGCCAGGAAGCCCGGTACCGGCACGCTGTGGTTGTCGAGCATGACGTGGCTGCCGCGGACATCGCCKTTGTTGTTGTCGAACGAGACCATTCGCGCCGAGTGGATGGGGGAGCTGACGGCGGTGACGCCGCGCTGAGTCAGTACGTCCACTTCGTGGATACCGTGCGCCTTGAGTGCAGTGACAGCGCCGCGTGCAGTGGCACCGAAACCGATCACGGCAGCAGTGAGACGGCGGCCGTAGTCTCCGGTGGAACCGATCAACTGCAGGGCGTGCAGTACCGAGCAATAGCCGGCCAACTCGTTGTTCTTGTGGAACACATGCAGATTGAACGATCCGTCGCTGTGCCAGAAGTTCATCGCTTCGAAGGCGATGAGAGTCAGTTTCTTGTCGATCGCGATCTGTGTCAGCTCGGTGTCCTGGACACAGTGCGGCCAGCCCCAGAGAACCTGACCCGACCGTAGTTCGGCGAGGTCACGCACCAACGGCTTCGGTAGCAGAACCACATCGGTTTCCGCCAAAATCTGCTTGCGCGTGCGGATTCCGGCCACCAGACGCGAGAGGTAGTCGTCGGAGTAGCCGAAGGGGTGGCCGTAACCCTCTTCGAGGTAGATCCGAGAACGTAGTTCGGCATCGATGCGATCGAAATGCGCAGGATGGATCGGCAACCGGCGTTCTGCCGGTTTGCTCGACTGTCCGATGACTCCAAGGGTGCGTGCGTTGTTCAATTGTGTATCTCTCGATAGGAGCAGGTAGAGATGTCAGGCAGGCGCCTGAGGGACTAGCAGAAGCCGCAGGAACGCTGGCAGATTGCCTCGGCCAGGATCGCGTGAAGGCGTGCCGGCTGCGCTGCTGTCGATCGCCGACGGCAACAGAAAGGCGCGCCGGTATGTGCTCAGTCTAGTCCTGAACGGTCCTCGCCCGGCGGCCGGGCGAGGTGCGGTGCTGCTCCGACGTAGGGCTACTGCTCGCGCAGGCGTGAATCCAGCACGGCCAGTTGAATTTTGCTGGCATCCGTGTGTACTTGACGACCTTTGTCGGTGACGTCGATGAAGACTCCGCGCCGGTCAGCCTCGCACAGTGCTCGCTGAACCAGTCCGGCCTTCTCGAGGCGGGCGACGCTGCGGGAGAGCGCACTGGGACTCAGGTACATCTCCGAAGCCAGATCCTGCATCCGTGGACGCTCACACGAGGTGTCCATGAGTCGGTCGAGGGCCTCGAAGTCGCTCATACTCAGGCCGTGCGCCGACTGCATCTGGCGATCGAGTTCGCATGCGATGTCGTTGTAGCTGGTCGACAACGAGCGCCAGGTGTTGCGCAATTCCGATTCCGACGTCACGACCGCATTCTAGTTGAAGACTCGATTACGTGCAATTGCATTAAATGCTTGTGCATTAAGTGCATGTGCATCTATTCTCGCTGACGTGACTTGCACAGACTCGACACTCAAACCATTCGATTCGCCGGAATCCCCGGGTTCTACGGAATCCACGGATCCGGCCACAGGAGAGGGCTGGTTCCTCAAGCTGTGGGGCATCCTCGCGGTGCTCTGCCTCGTGTTGTTCCTCGACGGTCTCGATGTGTCGATGGTGGGCGTCGCTCTACCGTCCATCGGCAATGAACTGGGCCTGTCCACTACTTCGCTGCAGTGGATCATCAACGGCTACGTCCTCGGATTCGGCGGCTTGTTGCTACTCGGTGGACGTACCGCCGATCTTCTCGGGCGCAGGAAGGTCTTCCTGATCGCGCTGACCGTGTTCGCAATCGCTTCGCTGGTCGGTGGCCTTGTCGACAACGGAACACTGCTGATCGCATCACGATTCGTGAAGGGACTGGCGGCGGCCTTCACTGCGCCGACTGCAATGTCCATTCTCACCACGACGTTCAAAGAGGGCCCGGCCCGTAACCGTGCGCTGTCCGTGTTCTCCGTGTTCGGCGCCAGTGGTTACTCGTCGGGCCTGATCCTGGGTGGGCTGTTGACCAGTGCCGGTTGGCGATTCACGTTCCTGATGCCGGTTCCGTTTGCCGTCATCGCGCTGATCGGTGGGTACTTCCTCATTCCGCGGGACCGTCCCGCAGATACCGGGGGACACGACCTCGTCGGCGCCGTCACCCTGGTGACGGGAATGCTTCTCACGGTCTACACGATGGTCTCGGCTCCGACCCGTGGGTGGGCACACCCGATGACGCTGGGTTCGTTCGCCGTCGCAGCCGTGCTTCTGGCGACGTTCTTTTTCGTCGAGAAGAAGGTGGCTCATCCACTTGTGCGACTTGGGCTTCTGCGCGTCGGCACCATCGTTCGTGCGAATCTGGCCATCATCGCGCTCTTCGGTTCCTACCTGAGCTTCCAGTTCATGATGACGATCTTCCTGCAGTCGGCCCTCGGCTGGTCGCCGCTGAAGATGGCGATGGCACTGCTCCCCGCGGGCATCATCGTCGCCTTCGGATCACCGTTCGTCGGACGGTTGGTCGACCTGTACGGCAGTGCCAAGCTCATCATCGCGGCACTGACCTCGCTCAGCGTCGGGTACCTCTGGTTCCTCTTCGCGGGCAGCGATTCACCGTCGTACGTCGTGGCGATTCTGCCGAGCGTCATCCTGCTCGGACTCGGATTCGCGTTGGGCTACACCTCGATCATGGCCCAGGCCACCTCGGGCGTCGACGACTCGGAGCAGGGTTTGGCGTCCGGGCTGGTGAACACCTCCGCTCAGGTCGGTGCGGCGCTCGTACTCGCTCTGACTACCGCCCTCGTGACCGCCGGATCGCACACCGCGTCCGGTGCCGGTACCGCCGGATTCGAACAGTTCCATCCCGGATTGATCCTGGTTACCGGAGTCGCGCTGGTGGGCTTGGCGATCACCGTCTCGCCGCTGGTACGTGGAAGGTCGCTGCGGGGAAGATCCGTGCGTGAAAGGCGCGCTGAGGAAGAAAAGGAATTGGCCGAGGTCAACTGAATACTTGCTTCATCCGCGAATGCGCTCGGCCGCGTAGGAGACAATCCTGCGCGGCCGAGTTGCTGTGTCTGAACTATCGGGTGGCAGATTTCGGGGCTGCGTCTTTCAGGGCTGCGTCTTTCAGGGCTGCGTCGAAACTCGTCGACGTAGCTTGCGAACCGAGAATCAAGGCAAGGCGCACCAACATGGCTTCGCGGTCGGGCGGATCAGCCTGATCCAGTGCATTCGACAGTGTCAACCAGATGTGCTCGCGGTGGCCCTCGTCGTCGATCACCGCAGTTGTCGCCGACTGTGCCGTATCGAAGTGCGTCGGCGCAGTGCCGGCGGTGAGGTGCTTGGCCACGTCGTTCAATTGCGTGGGATCGCTGATGCGGCAGAGCGCCAATCCGTCGGGCCGAATCACGAAGATCTCGCCGACACAAGCACCGAGGGCAGATGCGAGATTGCCTTCGGCATCGGGAATCGTGGAGTCGGTAGTTCCCGCGGTGATCACCCGTACGGTTTCCGGTGCAAGGGCCTGAGCAAGGATTTCGGCTTGCGTGTCGAGTTCGGATTCCAGCTCAGCTGACAGTCCGAAAGCCAGCAGGCCGAATCCAGTACCGCGCAGACTGTTCAAGGAGGTTTTCGAACCGTCCGCCGAGACCTGGACGACTCTGTCTTCCAGCGGATCCCCGGGTAGTACGCCCTCGGTGCCCGCAGCTGTGGGCCACGTCAGCGGCGAGAGACGGGCGTGCGTTGCACTCGACTGGCGCGGGTTGATGAGGTGCGCGAATTCGCTTCGCTTGGTGGCGAGTTCGAGTACGGCGTCGCGGGTGGTTCGGTAGCCGTGACTGCCGGGCGACATGATGAGCGTCGACTTGCCTGCATTGTCGACGTTCTGCTGCCACGCGCTACGACGTTCCTTCGAATACGCGTCGAGGATGGCGGTATCGGCAGCTCCGTTGATGACGGCCGCCAGTTGCCACACCAGGGTCTCGGCATCTTCCATGCCAGAGTTGAGGCCACGAACACCGAAGATCGGAACGAGATGCGCGGCGTCGCCGGCAAAGAGCACACGGCCGTGAGTGAAATCTTCGAGGGCGAGTGCATGGGCGCGGTAGAAGCCGAACCATTCCAGGGTCCAGGGGATGTCGCTCTCGAGCCATTCGAGGTGACGCGTGATGCGGTCACGGATGCGATCTTCTTGCGTCTCCGCCTCCGGATCGTCCGACGCGTCGAGCTGGTAGTCGATGCGCCAGATGTCCCGTGGTTGGCGGTGCATGATGATCGTGGAGCCCGGGTTGCTGGGTGCGTCGAACCACACCAGACGCTCGGCCGGGAGTTCCGATTCCCAATGAATGTCGGCAATGACGTAGTTGCCCTCGTAGCTGTTGCCCTGCAAGCGGATTCCGCTGAGTTCGCGCATCTTGCTGCGTCCACCGTCGGCAGCCACGACCCACGCCGCACGCAGTTCGCGGGTTCCGAACGCGGTGTCGACGGTCAGAGTTACCTCGTCGTCACCGCCGGAGATGCCGGCGATCGACGACGACCAGTGGAAGTTCACCAGTGGGTGGGCGAGCAATTTGTCGGTCATGATCTGTTCGAACTCGGATTGCGAGACGTTGACCATGGGTCCGCGCGCGTCGTGCTCGGCGGATGCCATCCGGAACTGCAGTACTTCCTGATCGCGGTAGTAACTCCGACCACCCACCCACGGCAGAACGATGTCGTCCAGCTCGGCACCGAAACCAAGGCGTTCGGCAACTTCGAGGCTGTGCCGTGACACGCAGATCGCGCGACTGCCGAACGAGACCTGATCGGCCGCTTCGAGAATCGTGACGGCAATGCCGCGCTGCGCCAAGCCCATGGCTACGCCCATGCCGACTGGGCCGGCTCCGACGATCACGACGGGAAGTGCGTCGGCCGAAGGCGCCAGGGAAGCGAAGTCCTCGGGGGTGTACTTCTTCGGATGAAAGTAGGTCGACATGGTCACGAGGCTTTCTGTGCGGCAGTGTTTTTCGGGATCAGTTGAGGTTCCGGGAGTAGCAGGATGGAAACCAAGCTGATCACGGCAATGATCACGAAGTAAACGGTGATGGCGAACGAGGTGTCGAAGGCGGCGTAGAGCGCGGTGGCGATCATCGGGGCCAGACCGCCGCCGAGGATTGCGCCGATCTGGTAGCCGAGTGACGCTCCGCTGTAGCGGATGTGTGCGGGGAACAATTCGGCGAACAGCGCCGCTTGTGGGCCGGCGCAGCAGCCGAGCGTGAAGCCGAGGGCGATCATCGATACGAGCATCACCGGGACGATCGCCGTGTCGATCAGCGGAAAGAACACCGCTGCCGCCACTACCAGGGCGATCGAACTGCGTATGTAGACGGTCCGGCGTCCGAGAGTGTCCGACTTGTGAGCGCTGAAAGCCATTCCCGCCATCCAGAACGGGCAGGATGCGATGAGGAGGAAGAGCATCGTGGTCTTGCTGAAGCCGAGTTCGGACTCGCCGTATTTGAGCACGTAAACCATGTACGCGTACGCAATTCCGTTTGTGGCGATGAAGGTTCCACCGGCGAGGAGCACTGTCTTCCAGTGTCTGGTGAGAACCTCGAGAATCGGTATGGACTCCGCCGGTGCTTCGGACTTCGAAGCGGTGAACTCGTCACTTTCCTCGAGGCCGAGACGGATCCACATCGCAACGCCCACAAGAACTGCGCTGAGCAGGAACGGGATTCGCCATCCCCAGGAGTTGAATGCATCGTCGTCCATGAAGGCGGCGAGGGGGAGATAGACGAGATTGGCCACCAGTACGCCTGCGGGAACACCGATTTGTGGTGCGCTGCCGTACAGCCCCTTCTTGCCCTCCGGTGCGTTTTCGGTGGCGACCAGAACTGCGCCGCCCCACTCGCCGCCGACACCGAGTCCCTGAACGAATCGCAAGGTCACCAGGAGTATGGGGGCGAAGACGCCGATGGCGGCGTAGTTGGGTAGCAGGCCGATGGCAACGGTGGCGCAGCCCATCAGCATCAACGAGGTGACCAACATGGATTTGCGTCCGATGCGGTCGCCGAAGTGGCCCATCACGATTCCGCCGATGGGACGCGCGACGAATCCGACGGCGAGGGTGGCGAAGGCGGCCAGGGTGCCGGCCAGATCGGACGTGCCGGGGAAGAACTGCTTGCCGAGCACGAGCGCGGCGGCGGTGCCGTAGATGAAGAAGTCGTACCACTCGATGGCGGTGCCGACAAAGCTGCCGAGGGCGGCCTTGCGCGCCTTGACCGTCGCGGCGGTGCGCGTAGCGGTCGGTGAGGCGATGGAGGTCATGAAGTGCCTTTCGAGATGAATGTGGCTTGAAGAAACAATGACGTGCGCCACAACAATTGAAAAGCGAAAGAATTGGAGGTTATTGCACGGAAAATGCGTGGAATCAGCTCCGCTGCCTGGTAGTGGGACTATTGGGCAGGTTCCGAGGGTGAAACGAATTCTATGAAAGCGCGTGCGACGCGGCTGAGGCGAGTGTTCTGGTGCCACGCRAGAACTACGTGCACCGACGGCACGACAGGGGAAGCGATGGTCTTGACGACTACCTCGAGCCCCTCGTACGTGACGTCCATCTTGGGGCGCTGGAGTAACAGCGTCCAGCCGAGTCCGCGTCCGACAAATGCCCGCGCCGTCTCGAAGTTCGCGGTTCTGTATGCAACCTTCGGGATGAATCCGCCTGCGCGGCAGACGTCGAGCGCGTGTTTGGTGCTCGGCGGCGCGTCGAGGAGAACCATCGGGTGGTCCGCGAGGTCCGGAAGATGGATCGGTCGCTCGGACCGCGCGAGTGGGTGTTCTGCACCCAGGACGATCAAGGGTTCGCGGATGGCCAACGGAACTGTGCGCAATTGTGGAGACAGGTCCAGGTCGTAAGCGATCGCGAGGTCCAACTCGCCGTTCTCGAGATGTGTCTGGAGCCGATTCTGAGTGTCCTCGCGGAACTCCACCTGCGCGTCGGGATTCTCACGGGTGAACCCGGCGATCATCGACGGCAATACCGTCGGCCCCAGAGCGGGATAGCAACCGATCGCGATGGGCCCCGACACGTTTCCGCCGGTTCCGAGCGCATCGGATTCGAGCTCCCCGGCTTGCTGAAGTAGCGCCCGGGCGCGCACCAGAACGGATTCGCCGGTGCGGGTCAGTTGAATGCCGAATGAGCGACGGCGAACGCACAGTTGAACTTTGAGCGCGCGTTCGAGTTCGGTGAGCGACGCGGACAGGGCAGAGGGGGAGAGGTGCAAGCGCTCGGCCGCGGCGCTGATCGTCCCGGTCTCGGCTACCGCGACAAACGCAGCAAGCTGACGCATCGTGTACGTGGGAGCAGGATCGATGCGAGGCATGAGATCGACAGTAGTCGGATAGATTGCCCTGTATATTTTGGTGCGGCACCGTGGAGAAGTCGAAGATCAATCGCTGACCTGCGTCTTCGTGGTGCCCCCGGCAGGATTCGAACCTGCGACCTTTCGCTCCGGAGGCGAACGCTCTATCCCCTGAGCTACGGGGGCGCACCGAATACTCGGTGTGCCGATTGGGCTGCGTTAGCGTAGCGCATCACGGGGGGACAAGACCAAACCGGCACCCGTCTCGGCATGGCGTCGTCGCGGGAGGCAGTCGAGGATGCGGCCGGGGACCATGGTCGTCGAATCATCTGTACCGACTGACTCGGATGCTTTTTACGCCTAGGCTCGGCTCTGAGCACAGGCTCGGGCGGACTGCTCGGGCACCCTCGTGAGGTACGGGAGTCGTTGATGACCGATCACCACTATTCCGAAGACCAGCTCGCGCTCGACCTGAAGTGGTGGGCAGCGGCCAACTACCTGACCGTTGCGCAGATCTATCTGAAAGACAACACGCTTCTGCGGGAACCGTTGCGAGCCGAGCACATCAAGCCTCGACTGCTCGGGCACTGGGGGACCAGCCCCGGCCTGTCGATGATCTACACGCTCCTCAATCGGCACATCGTCACCACTGATGCGGACTGGCTGTACGTCACCGGCCCGGGGCACGGCGGCCCGGCGCTGGTCGCGTCGACGTATCTCGAGGGAACGTATTCGGAGATCTATCCGGAAGTCTCGGACGACGCCGAGGGTATCCACCGGATGTGTCGGCGATTCTCGGCTCCCGGCGGAGTGCCCAGCCATGTGAGTGTGCAGACACCCGGAAGCATCCACGAAGGCGGCGAGCTCGGCTACGCCCTTGCACATGCGGCCGGCGCTGCCTTCGATCATCCGAACCTCGTGGTGGCCTGTGTGATCGGCGACGGCGAAGCCGAGACCGGGCCGTTGTCCGGCTCGTGGAAGCTCCCGGCGTTCCTCAATCCACGACGCGACGGCGCGGTGTTGCCGATCCTGCACGTGAACGGCGCCAAGATCGCGGGCCCGACCGTGTACGGGCGCAGCAGCGACGAGGACATTCAGGCCTACCTCGGCGGCCAGGGGTGGGCGCCGATCGTCGTCTCCGGTGACGACCCCGACGTCGTGTTTCCTCAGTTGTATCAAGCGATCTCGCAGGCACACGAGAAGATCCGCGAGATGCAGGGTGCCGCACGCCGCGGCGACGAGTGGACGGGTTCGTGGCCGGCAATCGTCTTGCGGACGCCGAAAGGATGGACCGGTCCACACACCGTCGACGGAATCTTGGTCGAGGGCACACATCGTGCGCACCAGGTGCCGTTGTCCGGCGTGCGAACCAACGAATCGCATCTGCGGCAACTCGAAGAGTGGATGCGGTCGTACCGTCCGGACGAGTTGTTCGACGCCAACGGATCACTCGTCGCGGACCTGGCGGCGCTCTCGCCGGCGGGGGACAAGCGCATGGGGAGCACTCCCTACGCGAACGGTGGACGACTTCGCGTCGATCTCCCGATGCCGCCGCTCGAAAAGTACGCGCTTCCCATCCAATCCCCGGGTTCGACCTTCCACGAGACGACCCGAGTTCTCGGCGAGCTTCTGCGCGACATCTACGCCGCCACGGAAACCGAGGACAGCGGCGGGATCTTCCGACTCTTCTGTCCGGACGAGACGTCGAGCAATCGCCTCGGCGCCGTGTTCGAGACAACCGACCGCTGCTGGCAACTGCCGATCACCGACTACGACGACGGACTGTCCTCGGACGGTCGTGTCATGGAGGTCCTCAGCGAGCACCTCTGCGAGGGTTGGCTCGAGGGCTATCTGTTGTCCGGTCGACACGGGATGTTCGCGAGCTACGAAGCGTTTGCGATGGTGAGTGTCTCGATGCTCATCCAGCACGCCAAGTGGCTCCAACATGCCGTCGACCTGCCGTGGCGGGCGTCCGTCGCTTCGCTCAACGTGCTGCTGACCAGTACATGCTGGCGCAACGACCACAACGGATTCAGTCATCAGGGCCCCGGCATGATCGACGCCGTTATTCCATTGGCACCCAGTGTGATCCGCGTGTGGCTACCGCCGGACTCCAACACCTTGCTCTCGATCTCGGACCACTGCCTGCGTAGTACCGACCACGTCAACCTGATAGTCGTGGACAAGCAACCGCACCTGCAATACCTCACGCTCGAGCAAGCGCACGAGCACTGCGCGGCGGGCGCTTCGGTGTGGGAATGGGCCGGAACCGAAGCACGCGGACAGGAACCGGACGTGGTCCTGGCCGCCGCGGGAGATGTGCCGACGCAGGAGATCCTGGCTGCTGCACAGTTGCTGCGCGATCACACGCCAGAACTGATCACCCGCGTCGTCAACGTCGTCGATCTGATGGCCCTGCTGACCCCCACCGAGCATCCACACGGATTCGGGGAGAGGGTCTTCCTCGATCTGTTCACCGTGCAGACCGAGGTCGTGTTCGCATTCCACGGATACTCGCGTGCGGTGCACGAACTGATTCACGGTGGTTGTCCTCAACAAGATGAGCCGCTACCACCTGGTGATCGAGGCGCTACGACGCTCCAAGCGTCGGCCGGCCGGGGCGTCCGAGTTGGCGGAGTTCTGCCGCACACAGCTCGAAAAGCACTCGCGTTACATCGTCGAGCACCTCGAAGACATGCCGGAGGTAGAAAACTGGACCTGGTCCTGAAATTCAGGACCAGGCCCAGTTGGGTCTGAGTTCTCAGTTCAGTTCATGGGCAGCGGCACTGCGCCGCGAGCTGCCAACATGTCGGTCATCAGCTTGGACTCGCTCTGCTGCGTGTTGACCATGGTCTGCGCCAGGCTGCGCACCGGACCCTCGGTGGCGTCGGCAGCTGCGTACTCCATCATCGGAAGCCCACCTTCGTGGTGACGAAGCATCAACTGCAGGAACAAGGTGTCGAGTTGCAGGCCTTCCGCCGCGCGGAGAGCCGCGAGGTCCTCGGGGGACGCCATGCCGGGCATGGTGTCGACCGGGCCGGAATGAGCCATGTCCATCGTGGCCGAAGTCCCGTGCGATCCGTGGCCGGAGCCCGAATCCGACGACATCCACTCCATGTACGGCCCCACCTTGGACAGCGGCTGATCCCACATGGTCAGCCACGCCTGCATTTGACCGAGCTGGTTCTGCTGCGTGGTCAAGATGTCGAACGCCAGCGTGCGCACATCGTTGTCCGTGGACTTCGTCAGGGCGATGGACGCCATGTCGACGGCCTGGCTGTGGTGCACGCTCATGTCCTGAGCGAAGCCCACGTCCACCGAATCCGATGCCGGAACGGTCAGTGACGACTTCGCATCGGGTCCGAGGAGGTTGGTCAGTGCGCCGAGGGCAAAACCGACGGCGATCGCGCCGATCAGACCGATGATCAGCAGTGCGGTGCGCTGACTCGGCTTCGAAGGCTGATCGGTGGTCTCTGAACTATTCACCGGACTATCCACCGGCGGGAATCTGCTCGTCGGTGGCCGGGGTAGCGCCCGTGCCGTCCATCTGGATGGCGTCGGCGCCCGGAGGCGTCGGATCGAACGGCGACGTCGACGGGGTGAACAGCGGGTTGGTGCAGCTCGCTCCGACCTCGGGGTAGACGTTCGGGTTCTGGTTCAACGCGGTGATGAACTGATCGATGCGATCGTCGTCGGCCTTGTCGATCTCGAGGCGATGGCCCCACGACTGCAGAGAAATGGGGCTGCTCTGGCCGGGGAACGGCGACATCAGCATGTAGGACTTGCCGTTGACGCGTCCGGCGAGGCTGTCGATCTGGTCCTGGTCGACGAGATCGGGGTTGTACGTGATCCAGATGGCGCCGTGCTCGAGCGAGTGGACGGCGTTCTCGGTGCGAATCGGGTCGGCGTACACGGTTCCGGTGCAGTTCGCCCAGGTGGCGTCGTGCGGGCCACCGAACGGCGGGGTCTGGTCGTACGCCACGCGCTGAGTGGAATCGACGTGCTGGCCGGCCGGGTACTCGATCTTGAGGACGCCGTCGATCTTGTCGGACGGATCCTTGTTCTCGGAGCTGTACTTGTACGGCTCGAGGGCCTGCCGCTCCTCGACCTTGGGCCACAGATTGATACCGAGCACGGCGATGAGTGCGAGCACAGCCACACCGGCGCCGATCGACAGCCAGGGGATCTGGCGGGGAGCGGGGACGCCGCCCTTGCCCTTCTTGGCCGGCCGACTGTTCTTGTTGGCGGCCTTGATGGCCTTGGCTGATTTGGCCCCGGAGTTCTTGTTGGGACCGCGACTATCGGAACCGCTTGGCATCGATTGGGCTCTTTCGGTGTGTGGGCTTGAGGTGTGGCGCGCCCGCGCATGAAGGTACGCGGTGGTAGCTCGGGCATTACCACTGTACTTTCCGAGTCTGAGGGCAAACTTTGAGAGTGGCGTGCGACACGCCACAGCGGCCCCGCGCACGTTCACGGAGAGCGAGGCGTGAGGCGAGTCTCCACTTCCGGTGTGCAGGCAATAGGATGAATACCTGTGACTCCAGCTGACCTTGCCGAACTGCTCCGCGGAACCGCAGCGAGCGTCCTTGCCGATCGTGGCCTCGACGTATCCGTGCTGCCCGAAACCCTTACCGTCGAGCGACCACGCAACCCCGAGCACGGCGATTACGCCACCAACATTGCCATGCAGGTAGCCAAGAAGGTCGGCACCAATCCCCGCGAGCTGGCGGGCTGGATCGCCGAAGCCCTCACCGCTGCCGACGGAATCGAATCCGCCGAGATCGCCGGACCCGGCTTCCTCAACATTCGGTTGGACAAGGACGCCCAGGGCGCGATCGTCGTGTCGGTTCTCGAAGCCGGTGCGTCGTACGGCTCGGGTGACTCCCTCGCCGGCAAGAAGATCAACCTCGAATTCGTCTCGGCCAACCCCACCGGACCGATTCACCTCGGTGGAACCCGTTGGGCTGCAGTCGGAGACGCGCTCGGACGCATTCTGTCCGCGCAGGGTGGATTGGTCACACGTGAGTACTACTTCAACGATCACGGTGCCCAGATCGACCGCTTCTCGCGTTCGCTGATCGCTGCAGCGAAGGGTGAACCTGCTCCGGAAGACGGTTACGCCGGTGCATACATCGCCGACATCGCCGCCTCGGTTCTGAAGCAGCGTCCCGACGTCATGGGGCTGCCCGCCGACGAGCAGCAGGAATCCTTCCGCGCCATCGGCGTCGAATTGATGTTCACGCACATCAAGCAGACCCTCCACGACTTCGGCGTGGACTTCGACGTCTACTTCCACGAGAACTCGCTCTTCGAATCCGGTGCGGTCGAGAAGGCCGTCGAATCCCTCAAGGGTTCGGGCAACCTATTCCACGAAGACGGTGCGTGGTGGCTCAAGAGCACCGACTACGGCGACGACAAGGACCGCGTCGTCATCAAGAGCGACGGCAACGCCGCCTACATCGCCGGTGACATCGCCTACTTCCAGAACAAGCGCGCCCGCGGGTTCGACCTCTGCATCTACATGCTCGGCGCCGACCATCACGGATACATCGGCCGTCTCAAGGCTGCCGCGGCCGCATTCGGCGACGATCCGGACACCGTCGAGGTGCTGATCGGCCAGATGGTCAACCTCGTCAAGGACGGCACTGCCGTCAAGATGAGCAAGCGCGCAGGCACCGTCATCACCCTCGACGACCTGGTCGAGGCAATCGGCGTCGACGCCTCGCGTTACGTCATGATCCGCTCGTCGGTCGACTCGAGCATCGACATCGATCTCGACCTGTGGACCAAGACCAGCAGCGAGAACCCCGTCTACTACGTCCAGTACGCGCATGCACGCCTCTCGGCGATCGCTCGCAACGCCGCAGACCTCGGTCTGTCCGCCGACGCGAGCAACCTCGCCCTGCTCACCGTCGAGCAGGAGGGTGACCTCATCCGCACGATCGGCGAGTACCCACGCGTCGTGTCGAGCGCGGCGAATCTGCGTGAGCCGCACCGTATTGCCCGCTACCTCGAAGAACTCGCGGGTGCGTACCACCGCTTCTACGGCGCGTGCCGCATCCTTCCGCAAGGCGACGAAGACGCCACCGACRTGCACCGCGCGCGTCTGGCTCTCTGCGCCGCCACCCGACAGGTCCTGGCCAACGGCCTCGAACTGCTCGGCGTCACCGCACCGGAGCAAATGTGAACGCGCACCCCGCCGGCCCCAAGCATGCCGAGCAGTTGCAGGCCCCCGGCTTGCCCGACCGTCCTGCCAGCCCCGAAGCCTTCGGTGAACTCTCACCGCAGGTGTGGCCGCGCAACGCTTCTCGCGGCGACGACGGTGAAGTGACCCTCGCGGGTGTCAAGGTCGGTGAACTTGCCGAGAAGTACGGCACCCCGCTGTTCGTCATCGACGAGGACGACTTCCGCTCGCGCTGCCGCGACATGGCCCGCGCCTTCGGCCCGGATGCCAAGGTGCACTACGCATCCAAGGCATTCCTCTGTGGCGAGATCGCACGCTGGGTCGCCGACGAAGGCCTCTCGCTCGACGTCTGCTCCGGCGGCGAACTGGCGATCGCGTTGCACGCGGACTTCCCGGCCGAGCGAATTGCCATGCACGGCAACAACAAGTCAGTCGCCGAACTGGCCGCTGGTGTCGCCGCGGGCGTCGGACACGTCGTGCTCGACTCGGCGATCGAGATCGACCGACTCGATCGTGTCGCCGGTGAGGCCGGTGTCGTTCAGGACGTGTTGATCCGACTGACCGTCGGCGTCGAAGCGCATACCCACGAATTCATCTCCACCGCACACGAGGACCAGAAGTTCGGTTTCTCGCTGGCCGGGGGAGCGGCGATCGACGCGGTCCGTCGCGTCTTCGCTGCCGACAACTTGCGATTGGTCGGCCTGCACAGCCACATCGGTTCGCAGATCTTCGACGTCGACGGTTTCGAGGTGGCAGCGCACCGCGTGATCGGTTTGCTCCGCGACGTCGTCACCGAGTTCGGAGTCGAGAAGACCAAGCAGATTTCGATCATCGACCTCGGCGGCGGCATGGGGATCTCGTACATCCCCTCCGACGACCCGCCGCCCGTCGACGAACTGGCAGCAAAGCTCGGCCACATCGTGCGCAACGAGTCCGCCCTGGCCGGATTGCCGGAGCCGACGCTTGCCGTCGAACCCGGCCGCGCCATCGCCGGACCTGGCACGGTGACGCTCTACGAGGTCGGCACCATCAAGGACGTCACGGTGGGTAGCTCGCTGACACGCCGCTACATCAGCGTCGACGGCGGGATGAGCGACAACATCCGCACGTCCCTCTACGGTGCGGAGTACGAAGCCAAGTTGGTTTCGCGAACTTCCGAGGCTGATCCCGTCGTTGCACGTATCGTCGGTAAGCACTGCGAGTCCGGTGACGTGGTCATTCGGGACACCTGGATGCCCGAGGACGTCGGGCCCGGTGATTTACTAGCGGTAGCAGCGACCGGTGCATACTGCTATTCGATGTCGAGCAGGTACAACCTGCTCACCCGCCCAGCCGTGGTGGCGGTGCGTGACGGAGTCTCACGCGTGATTCTGCGGAGGGAAACAGTGGAAGATCTGCTCAGCTTGGAGGTATCGCAGTGACGAGCGAATCGGCGCATCGCGCTATCGGTGTGGCCGTTCTCGGCCTCGGCAACGTCGGGAGCGAGGTCGTCCGGATCATTCGTGAGCAGGCCGAGGAACTCGAAGCTCGCGTCGGCGCCCCGTTGGAACTGCGGGGAGTTGCCGTCCGCCGTATCGGCTCGGACCGCGGAATTCCCGAGGAACTGCAGACGACGGACGCCGAGTCCCTGGTCGGTCGTGACGACGTCGACATCGTGGTCGAGGTGATCGGCGGAATCGAGCTCCCTCGCAAGCTGATTCTCTCTTCCCTCAACTCCGGTAAGTCGGTCGTGACCGCCAACAAGGCGCTGCTCGCGGACCACACCGGTGAATTGGCGGAGGCTGCAGAGGCCAACTCTGTCGACCTGTACTTCGAGGCCGCTGTTGCCGGTGCGATCCCCGTGATCCGCCCGCTCACACAGTCGTTGGCCGGAGACCGTGTCAACAAGGTCGCCGGAATCGTGAACGGCACCACCAACTTCATCCTCTCCGCGATGGACGAGACCGGCGCCGACTACGAAGAGACCCTCGCCGAAGCCGGACGCCTCGGATACGCGGAAGCCGACCCGACCGCGGACGTCGAAGGCTACGACGCCGCGGCGAAGGCTGCGATCCTCGCGTCGATCGCGTTCCACACCCGCGTCACTGCCGCGGACGTGTACCGCGAAGGAATCTCCACGATCACCTCTGCCGACCTGGCGTCGGCGAAGGCACTCGACTGCACGATCAAGTTGCTCTCGATCTGCGAGCGCATCGTCACGCCCAAGGGCAAGGAGCGGATTTCCGCTCGCGTGTACCCGGCGCTGGTTCCGCTCAGCCATCCGCTGGCCTCGGTCAACGGCGCGTTCAACGCCGTTGTCGTGGAAGCAGAGAACGCCGGCCGGCTCATGTTCTACGGCCAGGGCGCTGGCGGCGCCCCCACCGCTTCCGCGGTGATGGGTGACCTGGTGATGGCGGCGCGCAACAAGGTTCACGGCGGCCGCGGCCCCCGCGAGTCCAAGTACGCCAAGCTCAAGGTCGCCCCGATGGGCGACATCCTCACGCGCTACTACGTGAACATGGAGGTCGCGGACAAGGAAGGTGTGCTGTCCGCAGTCGCCGCCGAGTTCGCCAAGCACGGCGTGAGCATCTCCGTCGTCCGCCAGGAGGGCGCCGGCGCCGGCGCGCGTCTGGTGGTCGTCACTCATGTAGCAACCGACGCGGCTCTCTCCGAGACCGTGGCGGCCCTCAACGAACTCGAATTCGTCACCGCTGTGACCAGCGTGCTGCGACTGGAAGGCACTGAACAATGACCGGCATCGTCAACCCCGTCCACAAGGCATGGCCGGGTCTCATCGAGGCATACCGGGACCGTCTCGCGATCGGTGACAACTGGAAGACCGTCACCCTGCGCGAAGGCGGCACCCCGCTCCTGCCGGCCGGCCACCTCTCCGAGATCACCGGCTGCGACGTCTACCTCAAGGTCGAGGGTCTCAACCCCACCGGTTCCTTCAAGGACCGCGGCATGACGATGGCCGTCACCGACGCCTTGGCCCGGGGCCAGCGCGCAGTTCTGTGCGCGTCCACCGGCAACACCTCCGCCTCGGCCGCTGCGTATGCAGCCAAGGCAGGCATGACCTGCGCCGTGCTCATCCCGCAGGGCAAGATCGCCATGGGCAAGCTTGCGCAGGCAGTCATGCACGGCGCCAAGATCATTCAGGTCCAGGGCAACTTCGACGACTGCCTCGAACTGGCACGCAAGACCACGGCGGAATTCCCCACCATCGGTCTGGTCAACTCCGTCAACCCGGTGCGCATCGAAGGTCAGAAGACCGCGGCATTCGAGATCATGGACGTGCTCGGCAAGGCTCCCGACGTGCACGCTCTCCCGGTCGGAAACGCAGGAAACATCACCGCGTACTGGCGCGGATACTCCGAGTACTACGCCGACGGTCTGACCACGGTCAAGCCCCGCATGCTCGGCGTCCAGGCAGCCGGTGCGGCTCCGCTGGTCAACGGCGCACCCGTCAAGGACCCCGAAACCATCGCTACCGCAATCCGAATCGGTTCCCCCGCTTCCTGGAACGGCGCTGTCGCCGCGAAGGAAGAGTCGAACGGTGCATTCCGTGCCGCCACCGACGAGAAGATCCTCGAGGCTTACCGTCTGATCGCCGCCACCGAGGGCGTCTTCGTCGAACCGGYGTCGGCAGCCAGTGTCGCCGGCCTGCTCGCCGCACGTGCAGAGGGCTGGCTCGAGCCGGGCCTGACCGTCGTGTGCACGGTGACCGGTAACGGTCTCAAGGATCCTGACACGGCTTTGAAGGGTATGCCGAACGTCGAGCCGATCGGTGTCGATCCCGTTGCCGTCGCGGCTGCCCTCGAGCTTGCATAGTGTCCGTGGATTCATCGACCACTCCGCGGAATCCGGTGTCTGACATGACTATAACCCTGCCTATCGGCCTTTCGGTGACTGCTCGCGTCCCGGCCTCGAGTGCAAACTTGGGGCCGGGGTTCGACACCCTCGGTCTGGCGTTGGGGTTGTACGACGAAATCGTGGTCACCACAACGGATTCGGGCCTTCAGATTCGCGTCGAAGGTGAAGGCGCTGCCGACGTACCTTGGGGTCCTTCGCATCTCGTAGTTCGCGCTATCGAGCGCGGTCTCGAAGCGGCCGGGGTGTGGGCCAGTGGCCTGGACGTGTTGTGCCGCAACGCGATCCCGCACTCGCGAGGGTTGGGATCCTCGGCTTCTGCGGCTGTCGGCGGACTGGCAGCAGCCAACGGTCTTGCGCGCGCACTCGATGCCGAGATCGGCTTGACGGAAGAGCAGCTGGTTCAACTCTCGTCCGAGTTCGAAGGTCACCCGGACAATGCGTCTGCCAGTGTTCTCGGTGGCGCAGTCGTCTCGTGGAGTTGCCCACCGGCCGTCGAAGGCGACGAGCCGATCTACTCCGCGGCGAAACTCGATGTCCATCCCGACATCCGTGCTGTGGCACTGGTTCCCGAGGAGCGGTCGTCCACCGCACACACTCGCGGCCTCCTGCCCGAATTGGTTCCGCACCAGGATGCCTCGTTCAACGCGAGCCGCAGCGCGCTGGCCGTCGTTGCGCTCACTACTCGGCCCGATCTGTTGATGGCAGCCACCGAGGATCGCCTGCATCAGGCACAGCGTGCACCCGCGCTGCCGCTCACGACGCGATGGATCGGAATCCTGCGCAAGGCGGGCATTGCCGCGACCGTTTCGGGAGCAGGCCCCACCGTGTTGGCGCTCAGCACAGAGCCTTTCCCCGTCGAGCTCGCCGAAGCGGCGCGGGCAGACGGACTACGTGTGCTCGAATTGGACATCGCCGACGGCGTCGAAGTATCCACGACGACGGTCTGATTACTGCCTTGGTCCTGGTGATCGCCCACTACCGATCGGTAGTGAACTGACACACCCAGTCGTCCAAATTCTTGCCGGACGCAGGTTTGGACGCTATCCTGGGCTATGTCCGTACATCGTGCGCGTCAGTCGCCGGTGCATCACCAGGGGGCAAAACTCCTTCCCAATCGGGGTCCACAGTCCTTGGCATGATTCTCGCAGGCATGATTCTCACGCTTGTACCTTCTCCGAAGGTTTGAATCCTCCGCGGATCGAACACTCAGAGGTTCCATATCTCTGGGGTTCAACACACGGGGGAGTGAATCGTCGACGAAGGCGCGTTGGGCAGGTTTGCGAGCGCATGAAAAGTTTGAGGCGAGAGTTTCCGACAATCATGTGACGGCGGACAAGCCGGCAGTTCTGGACAGCAACCACGTACGGCACCACCGAGTTCGGTATTCAATCGAACTGCGGGACGAACCCTCGACTTTGCGCAGTGCGAGTGAGGGAAGGAAAGGACCTCCGTGACCGATACGGACCTCATCGCCACTTCTGCACCCGCCGGGTCGGAATCAGGCGACAATTCTCAGGCGTCATCTTCAGCATCGAACGGTGCGGTGGCGACCTCCACGAAGCGTGCCGAAACGCGCCGTGGTGCCGGACTCTCCGGCATGGTGCTCACCGAACTCCGCACTCTTGCGGGTGAACTGGGCATCAAAGGCACTTCCGGCATGCGCAAGGGCGACCTGATCGCAGCCATCAAGGAGCGCCAGGGCGGCAGCGCAAAGGCTGCACCCGCACAGAGCGAACTCACTCTCGACGACGCACCCGTTGCGCGCACTCGTGCCAAGAGCACCCGCGCCGCACGCACCGAAGCCCCCGCAGCCGAAACGGCTCCCGCGGCAGAATCCGCTCCTGCCGAGGCAGCGCCTGCGCGTACCGAATCCGCCGAGGATTCCGATCAAAGCGCACCCCGTCGTGGACGTCAGCGTCGCGGCGCCGCTCGTCGTGCAGGTTCACCCGACCAGGGTGAACTGAGCATCGAGCAGGACACTCCTTCGGCAAAGTCCGATGCGGACACCTCGAAGGCCGCCGATACCTCGAAGGTCGCCGAGACCGCCAAGGCTGAGGCTCCGGCCGAGCGTCCTGCGCGCACCGAGGGCAAGTCCGACGCTGATCAGGCTCCCGCCGAGCAGGGCAACGAGCGTCCCCGCCGCGAGCGCAACCGGGACAATCAGGGCCAGCGAGACAACCAGGGCCAGCGCGAGAACCAGGGCCAGCGCGAGAACCAGGGCAACCGGGGCAACCAGGATCGGCAGGACCGTCAGGATCGCGGCAACCAGAACAACGCTGGCCAGAACAACGCCGGTCCGCGTACGGACAACCGCAACAACGGACCGGACGACGACGAAGAGGGTGGACGCGGACGCCGCGGACGCCGTTTCCGCGAGCGCCGTGGCCGTGGTCGCGACCGCGGTGAGGGTGGCGCACCCAACGATTCGCGCGAGACCGAAATCCGCGAGGACGACGTCCTTCAGCCGGTCGCCGGCATCCTCGACGTCCTCGACAATTACGCCTTCGTGCGTACGTCCGGGTACCTCGCCGGTCCCAACGACGTCTACGTCTCCATGAACCTGATCCGCAAGAACGGCCTTCGCCGTGGCGACGCCATCACCGGTGCCGTCCGCGTCTCGCGTGACGGTGAGCAGGGCAGCCAGCGTCAGAAGTTCAACCCGCTGGTCCGCATCGACACGGTCAACGGCGGCGACGTCGAGGCCGCGAAGAAGCGCCCCGAGTTCAACAAGCTCACGCCGCTGTACCCGAACCAGCGTCTGCGCCTCGAGACCGAGCAGCACATTCTCACCACGCGTGTCATCGACCTGGTGATGCCCATCGGTAAGGGCCAGCGCGCCCTCATCGTGAGCCCGCCCAAGGCCGGTAAGACCAGCGTGTTGCAGGCGATCGCGAATGCCGTCGCCACCAACAATCCTGAGTGCTACCTGATGGTCATCCTCGTGGACGAGCGTCCCGAGGAAGTGACCGACATGCAGCGCAGCGTGAAGGGTGAGGTCATTTCCTCCACCTTCGACCGCCCGCCGGGAGATCACACCGCAGTTGCCGAGCTGGCAATCGAGCGTGCGAAGCGCCTGGTCGAGATGGGTAAGGACGTCGTCGTACTCCTCGACTCCATCACGCGTCTGGGTCGTGCGTACAACAACTCCTCGCCGGCGTCCGGACGCATCCTCTCCGGTGGTGTCGACTCGACGGCGCTCTACCCGCCGAAGCGTTTCCTCGGCGCTGCCCGCAACATCGAGAACGGCGGATCGCTCACCATCATCGCCACCGCGATGGTCGAGACCGGATCCACCGGCGACACCGTGATCTTCGAAGAGTTCAAGGGCACCGGCAACGCCGAGCTCAAGCTCGATCGCAAGATCGCCGAACGCCGCGTGTTCCCGGCCGTGGACGTCAACCCGTCCAGCACGCGTAAGGACGAGCTGCTCCTGAGCCCGGACGAAGCTGCTGTGCTGCACAAGCTCCGCCGCGTCCTGTCCGGACTGGACTCGCATCAGGCCATCGATCTGCTGATCGATCGACTGAAGAAGAGCAAGAACAACCTCGAGTTCCTGATGCAGGTCTCCAAGACCGCACCGGGTGCGATCGACGACTGATCGACTCGACGTCAAAGGCCCACAACCAGCTGGTTGTGGGCCTTTTGCGTGGGCGGAACAAAACCGAGGGGCAGTGCGTTGACAACTTCGTACAGCCACCCCGAGGCGTGCGAGACGCGGATTATCTGGTGAGGTACCGCATCTGGCATACTGAACGGCCGAGTCCGGTTCCGGTTCACGATGTCGATTGGCG
Organism: Rhodococcus sp. P4_F3_2; assembly: GCF_056401335.1. Lineage (NCBI taxonomy): Bacteria > Bacillati > Actinomycetota > Actinomycetes > Mycobacteriales > Nocardiaceae > Rhodococcus > Rhodococcus sp. P4_F3_2. The sequence goes on along the minus strand of NZ_JBFUJN010000058.1, from coordinate 4,326 downwards.
ACGTCGACCCGGCGACCATTGAAAGGGACACCATGAAGGCAGGAATCCACCCAACCTACGTAGCGACCACCGTCGTCTGCGGTTGCGGTAACACGTTCGAGACCCACAGCACCAAGGAGTCCGGACGCATCAACGTCGAGGTTTGCTCGCAGTGCCACCCGTTCTACACGGGCAAGCAGAAGATTCTCGACACCGGTGGACGGCCATGCGCAGATCGGGCGTCGGCTTTTTTGTGCCTGCACTCGGTTTGCGCGTTTCCCGGGTCCCGGCGTCGAAATACCTTCAAGCGCGCACCGTAGGAATCGAAACTCAGAGCGGAGCGAACCATGGCAGGCGCAACCCAGCCCTCGGCCATCGACGACATCTTGGCGGAGCACGCCGGTCTCGAAGCGCAGATGTCCGATCCGGCGCTGCACAACGACCCTGCCGCTGCCAGGCGCGTCGGTAAGCGGTTCTCCGAGCTCTCGCCGATCATGTCGACGTACAACAAGCTCACGGCTGCGCAGGACGATCTGGAAGCTGCGCGCGAACTCGCCGCCGACGATTCCAGCTTCGCCGCCGAGATCCCCGATCTCGAAGCCGAGGTCGCGCAGCTCGAGCAGACGCTGACCGATCAGTTGGCGCCGCGTGATCCGCATGACGGCGACGACATCGTCCTCGAAGTGAAGTCCGGTGAGGGCGGCGAAGAATCCGCGCTCTTCGCCTCGGACCTGGCCCGCATGTACGTCCGCTACGCGGAACGGCACGGCTGGCGCGTCGAGATCCTCGACGCGACGGTCTCCGATCTCGGCGGATACAAGGAAGCAACGCTGTCGATCAAGAGCAAGTCAGACACCCCGGACGGAGTGTGGGCGCGGCTGAAGTTCGAGGGCGGGGTTCACCGCGTCCAGCGAGTGCCCGTCACCGAATCCCAGGGACGCGTTCACACTTCGGCCGCCGGCGTTCTGGTCTACCCGGAGCCCGAAGAGGTCGAGCAAGTCCAGATCGACGAGAGTGACCTGCGTATCGACGTCTACCGTTCGTCCGGCAAGGGCGGTCAGGGCGTCAACACCACCGACTCCGCGGTTCGAATCACGCACCTTCCGACCGGCATCGTCGTCACCTGCCAGAACGAGCGCTCGCAGCTCCAGAACAAGGCGCGTGCCATGCAGGTGCTTGCAGCCCGTTTGCAGGTAGTCGCCGAGGAAGCCGCGGACGCAGAAGCGTCGGCAGGTCGCCAGAGTCAGGTTCGGACGGTGGACCGTTCGGAGCGCATCCGCACCTACAACTTCCCTGAGAACCGCATCACCGATCACCGCATCGGATTCAAGTCGCACAACCTCGACGCAGTGCTCGACGGTGAGCTCGATGCACTTCTCGACGCATTGGGCAAGGCGGACCGAGAGGCACGTCTCGCGGCCGAGTAGATGCAGACCATGACTGACCTCCGTCCCGCCGGGAACTCGGTGAACCGCGTGTCGGTTGAGCGTGGCAGGCTGTACCCGTGAGTCGACTTCCACTTCGTTTGGCGCTGATCGAAGCTGCAAAACAGCTCGACGCCGCAGGTGTGCCCAGCCCACGCACCGACGCCGAGTTGTTGGCATCCCACCTGCTCGGCGTCGAACGCACGCGTCTTGGGCTGATTCCGTTGGTCGATCCTGAGGTCATCGCGGCGTTCGACGAGTTGGTTGCGCAACGCGTGAAGCGGATTCCGTTGCAGCACATCATCGGAGTCGCATCGATGGGCAACATCGACGTCGCTGTCGGTCCGGGTGTCTTCATTCCGCGGCCCGAAACCGAATTGCTCATGGGTTGGGCGCTCTCGTTCCTCGAAGGTTGCGGAAGTAAGCCGCCGGTAGTTCTGGACCTGTGCACGGGATCGGGTGTACTCGCGCTGTCCATCGCCGAGGCCCGTCCAGACGCCGTCGTTCACGCCGTGGAGAAAGAGCCCGCCGCGTTGGCGTGGGCGCGTCGTAATGCTGCCGACCGCGAGGCCGCCGGTGATACACCGATCCATCTGCATCAGGGTGATGTCACCGATCGGAACCTGTTGCCAGGGCTCGAGGGCGGCGTCGATCTGGTCGTGTCCAATCCGCCGTACATCCCCGAAGGCGCGCWATTGCAGCCTGAGGTCATGGATTACGACCCGCACACCGCGTTGTTCGGTGGCGCCGACGGTCTGTCCGTCATCAAACCCATGATCAGCAACATCGCGAGGTGGCTTCGAATCGGCGGCGCGGCAGGCATCGAGCACGACGACACCAACGGCGACGGCGTCGCTGCSCTGTTCTCGGCGCGCCGGGTGTTCGGCGACGTTGCACAGCATCCCGATCTTGCCGGTCGTCCGCGTTTCGTCGTCGCCAGACGTGTCGCCACCGACGTCGAAGCGCAGCGGAATCGAACGCCCGAAGTGCAGAGTGAAAGGATGGCTGAGTGAGCACCGTGTACGACTGCAGTCAGACAGATTCCCGAACCGCAGGCTTGGCCGCCGCGAAGAACGCGCTCAAGGCCGGCCGACTCGTAGTTCTCCCTACCGACACCCTTTACGGACTCGCCGCGGACGCGTTCGACAGCGAAGCTGTCACGAGTCTGTTGCGTGCCAAGGGACGCGGGCGAGACATGCCCGTCCCGGTACTGGTCGGATCGTGGAACACCATCGACGGGCTCGTCTACAGCGTGCGCCCCCAGGCCCGGGATCTGATCCGCGCGTTCTGGCCCGGCGGACTGAGCTTGGTCGTCGAGCAGGCGCCTTCACTTGCCTGGGACCTCGGTGATACCCGCGGAACCGTCATGCTCCGCATGCCGCTGCACCCGGTTGCCCTCGAACTGTTGCGCGATGTCGGACCGCTTGCCGTCTCGAGCGCCAACATTTCGGGGCGTCCGCCGGCAACTACCGTCGAGGAAGCCCGAGATCAGCTCGGCGGATCTGCCAGCGTGTACCTCGACGGGGGCAAGGCCGAACACGCCGTTGCTTCCACGATCGTCGACCTGACCGGCAATTCACCGCGTATCTTGCGAGTGGGTGCCGTCTCGGCAGAATCCATCGCCGAGGTATTGGGCACCAGTCCGGAAAGCCTCGTAGAGGGAGTTTCGTAACGATGGTCGGCGCCGGCGGCGAGCGCGCGGGGGAATCCACGTATTGGGGACCGGATTTCGGTGAGCTTGCCACGGCGGACCCCGAGATCGCGGCTGTTGCGCTGGCCGAACTCGAGCGTCAGCGCGGCGGGCTTCAACTCATCGCGAGCGAGAACTTCACCAGCCCCTCGGTACTGGCTGCCTTGGGTTCGACCCTGAGCAACAAGTACGCCGAGGGCTATCCGGGTCGGCGTTACTACGGCGGGTGCGAGTACGTCGACGTAGCCGAGAATCTGGCGATCGACCGGGCAAAGGCACTGTTCGGCGCCGAGCACGTCAACGTCCAGCCGCATTCGGGTGCCACCGCGAATCTCGCGGTGTACGCCGCATTCGCCAAGCCAGGCGACACCGTATTGGCGATGAGTTTGCCGCACGGTGGGCATCTGACTCACGGGTCTCGGGTCAGCTTTTCGGGGCAGTGGTTCACCACCGTTCCCTATCACGTCGATTCGGCCACCGAATTGATCGACTACGACGAGGTTCGCACCCTGGCTCTGGCGCACAAGCCGAAAATCATCGTCGCCGGCGCGACCGCGTACTCCCGAACCATCGACTTCGCAGCCTTCCGGTCGATCGCGGACGAGGTCGGTGCGATCCTGTGGGTCGATGCCGCCCACTTCATCGGACTCGTGGCAGGCCGGGCGATACCGTCGTGTGTTCCGTATGCCGACGTGGTCTCCGCGACGACGCACAAGGTCCTCAGAGGCCCGCGCGGCGGAATGATCTTGTGCCGCAGCGAGCATGCCTCTGCTGTCGATCGCGCGGTGTTCCCCTTCATTCAAGGCGGCCCGATGATGCATGCGATCGCTGCGAAGGCGGTTGCCTTCAAAGAAGCGTCGACGCCGGAATATCGTTGGTATGCACAGGAAGTGGTTGTCAATGCGTCGGCGCTCGCGCAGTCGTTGGAAGCTCGCGGCCTGCGCACCGTTTCCGGTGGAACCGACACGCATCTGGCGCTTCTCGATCTGCGCGCAAGCGGTGTCACCGGCGTCGACGCCGAGCGTAGGTGCGGACTGGCTTCGATCACGCTCAACAAGAACGCGATTCCGTTCGATCCGCAGTCGCCGGCCGTCACGTCCGGAATCCGCGTCGGATCCGCGGCCGTGACGACCCAGGGATTCAACACGTCCGACATGAGCGTCRTGGGGGAGTTGATCGCGCGTGCAGTCGTAGCGGATCCAGCCACCACGTCAGGGGAGGCCGAGTTGGCAT
>NZ_JBFUJN010000057.1:0-19507 GCF_056401335.1 Rhodococcus sp. P4_F3_2 | reverse complement strand
CTGGTGGACTATCGCGGAACACGGATGCCGGAACTGGACGTCGAGGCCGTGTTGGCTCGGCGGCCGGCCCTTGTCCTCGTGGACGAGTTGGCACACACCAACACGCCGGGGAGTGAGAATCACAAGCGCTGGCAGGACGTACAGGAACTGCTCGAAGCCGGGATCGACGTCCTGTCCACGGTCAACGTGCAACACCTCGAAAGCCTCAACGACGTTGTCGCGCACATCACCGGCGTGGTTCAGCAGGAGACGGTTCCGGACGCGATAGTGCGTAGTGCGGCGCAGGTCGAGCTGGTCGACATCACTCCGGAGGCGCTGCGCCGCAGACTTTCTCACGGCAACGTGTATTCGCCGGAGCGTGTCGATGCGGCATTGGGTAACTACTTCAGACGCGGAAACCTCACGGCGCTACGCGAACTGGCTCTGCTGTGGGTGGCCGATCAGGTGGACGCCGCCCTGGCGAAGTACCGGGCCGAGAACAAGATCACCGATACCTGGGAGGCGCGCGAGCGTGTCGTCGTTGCCGTGACCGGGGGACCGGAGTCGGAAACGCTGGTACGACGCGCATCCCGTATCGCGTCGAAATCGAGTGCCGAGCTGATGGTGGTCCACGTCGTGCGCGGTGACGGACTCACCGGCGTCTCGGCTCCGGAGATGGGCAAGGTGCGCGCGTTGGCCGTCGGGGTCGGCGCCACGCTTCACACCGTTGTCGGTGACGACGTACCGTCGACGCTTCTCGAATTCGCCCGCGAGGAGAACGCCACACAGTTGGTTCTGGGAACGTCTCGACGTTCTCGGCTGGCGCGCATCCTCGACGAGGGGATCGGCGCCGCGGTGGTTCAGCAGTCCGGCGGCATCGACGTTCACATGGTCACCCATGAGGAAACGACCGTCCGTCGGCGGATCTCGTTGTTCGGCCGATCCGAGTACCGCTTGCTGTCGTGGATTGCGGCAGTGGTGGTTCCGACGGCCGCAGCCGGACTCATGGGTCTGATCGACCGGATCTCCGGCGTGCAGGGCGAAAATGCGTTGTTCTTCGTGGTGGTGGTTCTGGTCGCGCTGCTCGGTGGTGTCGGGCCGGCAATGCTGTCTGCTCTGTTATCGGGACTGCTGCTCAATTACTTCTTCACCGACCCGAGGTACAGCTTCACGATCGCCGAACCCGACAACTTCATCACGACGGTGGTGCTGCTGATAGTGGCTGTGGCAGTGGCCKTTCTGGTGGACGCTGCCGCCAAAAAAGCTCGGGAAGCGAAGCGCGCTTCGGAGGAAGCGGAACTTCTGACACTGTTTGCGGGGTCGGTTCTCCGCGGTGCTGACCTGTCCACGCTGCTCGAGAAAGCTCGTGAAATCTACCGTCAACGTGGGGTTTCGGTGGTGCATCATGAGGATGGCGTAGTCGCGGCCGTGGGTGCAGAACCGCCGGCACGTGAAGCTGACGCGGATTCCGTATGCGAGGTAAACGACGGCGAATACGCACTGATGCTGTCGGGGCCGGAGTTGAGTGCGCGTGATCGTCGGGTGTTGACCGTTGTCGCGCACCAGGCGGTCGGCATGATCCGTCAGGACAAGCTCACGGTCGAAGCGAGCAAGGCGGCTGCATTGACCGAGGCTGATCAACTGCGCCGAGCATTGCTTTCGGCTGTGAGCCATGACCTTCGGACACCGCTTGCCGGCGTGAAGGCTGCTGTGTCGAGCTTGCGCAGCGACGACATCGAGTTCTCACCTGAGGACACGGCAGAACTACTGGCCACCATCGAGGAGTCTGCGGATCAGTTGACCGCGCTGGTCGGCAACCTTCTTGATTCGTCCAGACTGGCTGCGGGAGTGGTCAAGCCGACGTTGCGGGCGGTGTACCTCGACGAAGTTGTTCACCGGGCGTTGCTTGGATTAGGCATCGGCGGCCGGTCGGACTCCCGGTCCCACAGTGTGATCGTCGACGTGGGTACTGTTGCCGTGCAAGCCGACCAGGGTTTGCTCGAGAGAGTGATCGCCAACCTCGTCGACAACGCATTGCGGTACGGCGGCACAACACCGGTGCGAGTGGGAGCAGCACGCGTCGGAGACCGCACCGTCATCACCGTCGCAGATACCGGCCCCGGTGTACCCCGTGGTGAAGCCGAATCGATGTTCGAGCCGTTTCAGCGAATGGGGGATCGCGACAACACGGGCGGCGTCGGACTCGGGTTGTCCGTGGTGCGCGGATTTGTCGACGCGATGGGCGGAACGGTCAGTGCCACCGACACTCCGGGCGGTGGGTTGACGATGATGGTCGAACTGGCCGGTGCAGGAACGAATGGAAGCGAGTCATGAGCCGGATACTGGTTGTCGACGACGAACCGCAGATCTTGCGGGCACTACGCATCAACCTCACTGTGCGTGGATATGACGTGGTGACGGCGTCCACCGGAGCAGGGGCCTTGCGCGCTGCAGCGGAACGGCCGCCGGACGTGGTGATTCTCGATCTCGGACTGCCGGACATGGACGGCACCGAAGTACTTGCAGGCCTGCGTGGCTGGTGCACGGCGCCGGTCATCGTGCTGTCGGCGCGCACCGACTCCGCGGACAAGGTCGAGGCCCTCGATGCCGGTGCCGACGATTACGTCACCAAGCCCTTCGGGATGGACGAGTTTCTGGCCCGCGTGCGCGCAGCGGCGAGGCGTGGAACCTCGGCGGCCGATACCTCGGAACCGTCGGTCGAGACCGCGTCGTTCACGGTGGACTTGGCTGCCAAAACGGTGAGTCGGCGCGGTGAACAGGTGCACCTGACTCCGACCGAGTGGGGCATGCTCGAGATGCTTGTGCGCAACCGCGGAAAGCTGGTCGGGCAGAAGGAATTGCTTCGGGAGGTGTGGGGACCGGCTTACGACACCGAGACTCACTATCTGCGTGTCTACCTGGCTCAACTTCGTCGCAAGCTCGAGGACGACCCGGCCAACCCCAAGCATCTGATCACCGAGGCGGGGATGGGTTATCGATTCGTGGTGTGAGAAACCAGGTGTGAGAAACCAGGTCAGATCATCACCACCAATTTGCCACGAGCCGTACCGGCCTCCATCTTGGCATGCGCTTGCGCGATGTCCTCGAATGCGAACACCTCGTCGATCGGTACCACCGCCTCGCCTGACGCGACAGCGGAGAGGAAGTCTTGCAGTACGTCGGCAGGCAGGTCGGACGCGTCCCCGCCGTACGAGGTCAATCGCACTCCGCGTGGAATGTAGTCGATCGGATAGAAGTCCTTGACTGTCCACTCGTTGGACAACATGCCCGTGAAACACACGGTCCCGTGAACGCGAGTGGCGCGCAACGTGTCGGGAAGTGTTGGTGTTCCGACTAATTCGAGAGCCAGATCAACACCGTCCGGGAAAATGTCTCGCACCTGGCCTGCCACGGCACCGTCGTCGAGGACAACGTGGTCGACCCCGATCGCGGTCAACGATGACGTCTTGCTCGCATCGCGGGTGGTCGCAAGGACCGTGAGCCCCCACTGCTTCGCCAGGACTGCGGTTGCCATGCCGACCGAGGAGGTTCCGCCTCGAATCAGTAGGGATTGACCGGATTTCGCATCCAGTCCCACCGTCAGCGAGCCGTACGACGTCTGCAGCATCTCGGGAACAGCTCCCACTGTCGACCAGTCCAGTTTGCTGGAGAAGGGAACGACTTGGCTGACGGGAACGCACGTGTACTCGGCATATCCGCCGTCGAAGACCCGACCCATCCCGCCCATCATGGCGGCGACCTGCTGCCCTTCGGTCAACTCCCCGCCGGGGCAGTTCACCACTTCGCCGACGGCCTCGATGCCCAGCACCCTCGGGAACGTCACGCCTTCGGCGAGGCCGAGCCTGGTGTGCAGTTCGGATCGATTGAGGCCGAAGGCCTTCACGCGGACCAGTACCCAGCCGGTGGTAGGCGCCGGTATGGGAATCTCCTTGATCGTCAATGCTTCTGGCGGGCCGGGGGCGTCGAGCACGATTGCGCGCATTGTGTCGGTCATGCTTTCTCCTTGGTGATGAGTGTCAGTCGACGGTTGGCTTCGCGCAGCGTGGCCAGTGTGGCGCCGAACCGATCGAGAGCCTCGGGCGTCAGCACGGAACCGAGACGGCGTGCCAGTTCGTCGTCGAACGTGGACTTCGCCCGCTGCAAGAGGCCAATGCCGTCGGGGGTCAACGCGATGAGTGAGGATCGTTTGTCGGCGGGATTGGATTGTCGACGGCAGTGCCCCGAGGACTCGATCCGATCTACCAATTTGCTCGTGCCACCGACGGTGATCGCGAGGGCTTCGGCAATGTCGAAGACCCGACAGGAACCTAGCCTGTCGATGATCTGCATCGGCTCGAATCGACTCAGTGGCAGGTCGTGCTCGATTCGTAGTCGCTGGTCGACGGCCGTCCACAGTTCGGTTTCGAAGCGGACGAGGTTGTCGAAGTGACCGCTCAGGTCCGACCCCGTCATGAGCAGACCCCGAACCGATATGCATTCCGTGGAATCATTCTTTCACCGTACGCCCGATTCGTGATTAATTCCATGGAATCTATTTGCGGCCTTTCGTTGTGTCGGTGGCGCATGGGAACATATGTTCGTGTCGCATGAACCGCTGGATCGAGAAACGCCAGGTAATCACCCTGGCGGTGCCCGTTCTGGCGGTAATCATCCTGGGGGTGGTCGACTTACGGGTGACGCAACGATCCTCCATGCGGACCTCGATTCGTTCTACGCATCGGTCGAGCAACGTGACGACCCGACTCTGGCGGGCAGACCGGTCATCGTCGGTGGTGGCGTGGTCCTGGCGGCAAGCTACGAGGCCAAGGCATTCGGGGTTCGAACTGCGATGAGTGGTGGTCAGGCTCGATCACTGTGTCCCCAGGCAATCGTCGTTCCCCCGCGAATGTCGGCGTACTCGCAGGCGAGCAAGGACGTGTTCGACGTCTTTCACGACACGTCGCCGCTGGTCGAAGGAATCTCCATAGACGAGGCCTTTCTCGAGGTCGGCGGGCTGGCCAAAATCGTGGGAAACCCGCTGCAGATCGGGGCCAACCTCAGACGCGACCTGGCCGAGCAGGTCGGACTACCGATCACGGTCGGGATCGCACGCACCAAGTTCCTGGCCAAGGTCGCGAGTGCATTCGCGAAACCCGACGGATTGCTGCGAGTGCCGCCGGAGGGCGAGACCGAATTCCTGCATCCGTTGCCGGTCGAGAAGCTGTGGGGCGTCGGCAAGATCACGGCCCAGAAGTTGCGAAACTTCGACATCGTGACGGTGGGTGACATCGCTCGGCACGACGAATCCTCGATCGTCTCGATTCTCGGGGGCGGCGCCGGTCGCCATCTCTACGCGCTCTCGCACAATCGAGATCCGCGCCCCGTCCGCGCCTATCATGGCCGCAGTTCGATGGGTGCTCAGCATGCGCTTGGTCGCGGATCCCATTCCCGCGCAGAACTCGATGCGTCGTTGATGTCCCTTGTCGATCGTGTCAGTCGACGCATGCGTTCGGCGCAGCGGACGGGGCGCACGGTCACGCTCCGGCTTCGCTTCGCGGATTTCACGCGGGCAACTCGATCTCACACGCTGCGCCGGTCCACCGCCGACACAGCGGAATTGCTGAACGCCTCGATGGTGCTGCTGGACGAAGCGATACCGATGATCGCGGACAAGGGCATCACGTTGATCGGTGTCGCTGTCTCCAACCTGGATCGGGACCGCGCCGAACAACTCGAATTGCCCTTCGACGGTCCAGGATTCGCGGGTCCGGACACTGCCGCCCTCGACTCGGCGATGGACAGCGTCCGGAAGAAGTTCGGCTCAGCGGCTCTCACGAGGGGAGTGCTCCTGGGACGCGATCCGGACCTGTCGGTGCCGCTACTGCCGGACTAGGTGAGGTTTTCTCTCAGAGTCGCTCCCTCGTATTCGCGTCGGAACAACCCACGCGCCTGCAGCACTGGAATCACGTGATCGACAAAATCTTCCAGGCCCTGCGGATAGGTCGGCGGCATCAGATTGAAACCGTCGGCACCGCGGCAGTTCAACCAGGATTCCATCTCGTCGGCAATCGACTCCGGTGTTCCGATCATCGTTGCGTGGCCACCACCCGCAGCGAGCGTCCCGAGGAGTTCCCGCACAGTCGGTGCGTCCTTCTCGACGATCCGCAGGATAGTTGCGTAGCGTCCTTGCGGCCCGCTGAATGCTTCGAGTGGAGGCAACGGGGGCACGGGCCCGTCGAGATCCCAGTCCTCGCAATCCTGTCCGGTGAACAACGAGAGTTGGCGTATCGACTGTTCGGTGGGCAGCAGGCGATCAAGTTCGGCCTTCTTGGCCCGTGCCTCGGCGACAGTACTTCCGACGTAGGTGACCAGCCCCGGCATGACGGCGACCGAGTTCGAATCCCGGCCGGCGCGCTCGATTCTCGACTTCACGTCCGCGTAGTAGCTCTGCGCGCTGGGCAGGTCGTAGGCAACCGAATAGATCGCCTCGGCGCGCTGCGCAGCCAGATCGCGACCCTGCTCGGACGCCCCGGCCTGAAACAAAACCGGTCTGCCCTGCGGGGATCGAGGAACCGTCAACGGGCCGTCGACACGAAAATGCTTGCCGTCGTGATCGATGCGAGAAATCTTGCCTGCGTCGGCAAAACGTCCCGCCCGGTCAAGGATCAGCGCGTCTTCCGACCACGAATCCCACAATGCGAGGGCCACTTCGACAAATTCGTCGGCTCGTTCATATCGGGATGCGTGATCGGGCATCGCCTCGAGTCCGTGGTTGCGCGCTTCCTGGTCGAACATCGAGGTCACGACGTTCCATCCGGCCCGTCCGCCGCTGATGTGGTCGAGCGATGCCAAAAGTCGTGCCGCGTGGAATGGCGTGTGAAAGGTCGTGGAGATGGTGGTGACCAGGCCGACGTTCGCCGTCGCTCGTGCCATGGCTGTCAACGCGGTGATCGGTTCGAGAAACCACGACGCACCAGACTCGGGTTCTCGAACACTGTGACCGTCAGCGAAGAAAACGGCGTCCAGCTTGCCGCGTTCGGCGATCTGGGCGAGCGACTCGTAATACGTGATGTCACCGAGACTTTCGACCGGTGAGTCGCGGTGTCGCCACGCCGCACTGTGATGCCCGCAACCGAGCAGGAACGCACCTATCCGTAGCTGTGCGCCCATCAGTTCTTGACGAGTCCGCCGTCGACAACCAGATTCTGGCCGGTCACGGCCCGCGACCATGGGGAGGCGAAAAAGAGTGCAGCGTCGGCAAATTCGTCCGGCGTCGTGACTCGGCGCAGGGGAGTGCTTGCCGCGATCATGTCGAACACGGCTTCCGGTGTCGCGGCACTCGCATCGGTGGTGCGGAGCAAGCCGCCGGAGACCATGTTGACTGTGATCCCGTCCGGACCGAGGTCGGCGGACAGCGTCCGTGTCAGTGCCAACAGTGCGGCCTTGGCAGCGGTGTAGTCGTGGTAAGGAACTACCGGATTCTGGACCAGATTGGTTCCGACAGTGATGATTCGGCCGAAGCCGAGTTCGCGCATGCCTGGTAGCGCTGCCTGGGTGGTATTGAGTGTTCCGGCAACAGCTCCGCGTAGTTGAGAGTCGAAGTCGGCCCAGGTGATCGTGTCCGCGTTCGGCCGGGCATCGCCGTTGAACGAGAAGTCGACCAGTGCATTGTCGACCACGGTCGAGATCGGTGCGTCGAATCTCTCGCGTGCAGCGGAGAACAACTGGTCGACGGAACTGCGGTCCGTCACGTCCGCCTGGACTGCGAAGGTGCGATCCTCACCCAGTTCGGCGACCAGGGCCTCGGCGGCATCGCGGCTCTTGTTGTAGTTCACGATTACGCGGGCGCCCGAGCGGGAGAATGCTCGGCTCAGTGCGGCGCCGAGCCCGCGGGCGCCACCGGTGATCAGAACGATCTGCTCGTCGAGGTTCAATGCGCGCTGAAATTGCTGTTCGGTCATGTCGACATCCCTCCGCCAGTGCTAACTGGTCAGGTTCATCGGGTCTGATCTCAGCCGACTTTTTCGGCACCCCGTGTCACCGTCCATCAGACCACGTGAGGTGAATCGTCCCGAACGCCGGGTGTGTAGTAACGGCCGGCGCGATGAGTTTTCGATCGCTCGGGAGTCGTAATTGCAAGCGAAGTGGCAACCGGCCGCTCGCCTTCGCCCCAGGAGATTCCGATGACCACCCAGCCCGTCCACAACGAAACTGTTTCCGGTAACGCCACGACGACGACACCTTCGGCCACGGCTCGCAAGGTCGGATACGTCCTGAGTGGGCTGTTCGTCGTTTTCATGCTCTTCGACGGCATCATTCACATTCTCAACCTTCAGACCGTCAAGGACGCCTCCGCCGAACTTGGGTTGCCGGACTCGCTGGCATTGACGGCCGGGGTGGTGCAACTGATCTGCCTTGCGCTGTACGTGATTCCGCGAACGTCGATACTCGGCGCGATTCTGCTCACCGGTTACCTGGGCGGAGCCGTGTTGACCAACCTTCGAGCGGAACAGCCTCTGCTGAGCACGACATTGTTTGCCGTCTACACCGGAATCGTCATGTGGGCGGGTCTGTATCTCCGAGACGAGAAGGTTCGCGAGATCATCCCGGTGCGGCGGGCCTGAAATCAGGCCCCTGAAGGGGTTGCGTGGGACGCGGTGTCCCATTATGTTTGACCTCATTCAAGTCCGTCGACTCCAATCGGCGGACTGGCCGTGAGGAGACACCGATGGCTCGGTCAGCGTCGATCGAAGTGGAAAAGCCGTACCGCCAGGTACTGCAGACTTTGTCCGAGGGCTCAGTTGCCCGCAGTTTCGATCCCTATCTCGACATCGACTGGGATTCACCAGAGTTCGCGATCGATCCGCATGATCCGAGGTGGGTGCTCTCATCCGTGTCGGATCCGCTCGGAGCGACGCAGTGGTACCAGGACCAGTCGTTGGAGCGTCGAATCGCCATGGGAATGTGGCGTCAGGCGAATGTGACCAAGGTGGGTTCGGCATTCGAGAGCATCTTGATCCGGGGAATGCTGCAATACATCATGGCGCTCCCCAACCAGTCGCCTGAGTTCCGGTACTGCCTGCACGAGATGACCGAAGAGTGCAATCACATCCAGATGTTCCAAGAGCTCGTCAATCGTATGGACATCGACGTACCGGGTATGCGTCCGATGTTCCGGCGGCTGTCGCCGATCATCGGAGTGCTGGGAGCAAAGTTCCCGGTCATCTTCTTCATCGGCATTCTGGCTGGTGAAGAACCGATCGACCACTTCCAGAAGGATCTCATCCGCGAGGGTAAGGACACGCCGCCGGCCATGCTCCGCACCATGGAGATTCACATCGCCGAAGAAGCGAGACACATCTCGTTTGCTCACGAGTTCCTGCGCAATCACGTCCCCAGACTCAGTCGTACGAGTCGAGCCATCACATCGGTCGCCTTCCCCGGCACGATGCGTTGGCTTGCGGGCGAAATCATGTCACCGCCAAAGGAATTCGCCGAAGAATTCGGAATCCCGGACGAGGTGATGAAGAGCGCCTTCTGGGGGAGCCCACATTCACGCCGCATCCTGGGTAACTACTTCGGTGAAATGCGAGCCCTGGCAGACGAACTCGGATTGATGAATCCGGTGTCGAAGCGTGCGTGGCGAAAGCTGCGCATCGACGGCGACTACGCCCGCTACCGCGGCGAGCCGAAGCGTTCCGACAAGACCCGGAACTAGTCCGGCCGCGAAGTTCCTCCGTCGGAGGACACCAGCTCGGCTATGAGCGTGGACAATTCGACATGGGGATCGATCTGTAGCCCGCTCGAGCGTGCAACGCCGTCGAACATGTACCAGGTGTATTTCGCGAGGTCGGCGACGATCTCTTCGCGGCTCGGTTTCGGATCGGTGCTTCGGACCCAGTGGGTGAGCGTGCCCTCGACCATTGTCACCACCGCGAACGGTAGTGAATCGAAGGGTGAGGAGTCGATCCCCACGGATCGACCGACTTCGGTGATAGTGGTGCGGGCCGAGTCGGCGATTGTCGCCTTCAAGCTGCTGATCGCGTCGATGCTCTCGTCGTCGTAGTCGGTGGGGCCGGTACCCATGAACTCGTGAATCCGCGGATGCTCGGTGATCCACTCGGCGACGGCGCTGATGGTTCGGGTCAGGATCTGGTCGAGAGTGCCTACCGAAATGCTCATCGACGCATCCAGGGCCGCCGCAAATTGGCCGAGCACAAACGCTCGGACTCGTCGATCGAGGTCGTCTCGGCCGCTGAATTGTCGGTACACCACCGACTTGGCGAGGCCGGCACGGTCGGCGATCTGCTGGACGGACACCTCGGCACCTGCCGCGCGCTCTTCGATCAGTTCGACAGCCGAGGTGAGTATCCGTTTCTGACGCTCGGAGTTGTGTCGCTCCCACCGCGCTTCGCGACCGGTCAACTCTGCAGTGACAGGTTGCGCAATTGCGTCGCTCGGCATCGGGCCAGTCTATCCGGACGGACCCGCCGTATTTCCGACTTGTCATCGGGCGCGGCATCGGGATCGGTCGTCGGTACAACGTGGGACACTGGTCGAGTGAGGTTGTATCGAGACACGGCGGTGGTGCTGCGCCTGCACAAACTGGGCGAAGCCGACCACATCGTCACGTTGCTCACCCGTCAGTTCGGGTTGGTACGTGCCGTGGCCAAAGGTGTCCGCCGGACCACCTCCAAATTCGGTGCCAGACTCGAACCGTTTGCTCACATCGACGTGCAACTACTTCCGGGCAAGAATCTCGACATCATCACTCAGGTGCAGACGGTCGATGCCTTCGCCACTGACATCGTCGACGACTACAGCCGGTACACCACGGCCTGCGCCGTACTCGAAACTGCCGAGCGGTTGGCCGGCGAGGAACGCGCGCCGGCCCCGCAGCTCCAGCGATTGACGGTGGGAGCACTGCGTGCGATCGCCGAGCAGGCGCGGCCGGTCGAGTTCGTGCTCGACGCGTTCTTGTTGCGAGCCATGGGGTACGCGGGTTGGGCGCCTGCCCTCGAAGAGTGCGCCCGCTGCAGCGCTCCGGGACCGCACCGTGCATTTCATGTCGCCGCAGGCGGAGCCGTCTGTACCTACTGCCGCCCGGCGGGTGCTGCGACGCCGTCGCCCGGAGTGCTCGACTTGATGGAAGCCCTGCTCCGAGGGGAGTGGGAGGGCACCGATTCGGCGCCCGCGACGCTGCGGACGCAAGCCAGCGGACTGGTCGCGGCACACCTGCAGTGGCATCTCGAGCGTCAATTGCGGACGTTGCCGCTGATCGAGCGTTCGAGGCCGCATGCAGCCGTCGAGGTCGACTTGCCCGTGAGGCAGGATGGAACCCGTGATTCGACGACGCGAACCGCGAACTCCGCTTGATCCTGCTGCTGAACGGGTGATCCGGCCACCGGACCCACATCCGTCCGGGGCGACCCCGCCGATCCTGCAAACCGAACTCATCCCGCGCCACGTCGCGTTGGTGATGGACGGCAACGGACGGTGGGCGCAGGAGCGCGGTCTGCCGCGAACCGCCGGGCACGAACGCGGTGAAGCTGTCCTGATGGATACCGTCTGCGGTTGCATCGAGATGGGTGTCGAGTGGCTCTCCGCCTACGCCTTCTCCACCGAGAACTGGAAGCGCAGTCCCGACGAGGTTCGATTCCTGATGGGCTTCAACCGTGACGTCATCCGCCGCCGACGCGACGAGATGAACGAAATGGGTGTGCGTGTTCGCTGGGCCGGTCGTAAGCCGCGCCTGTGGGCCAGTGTGATCAAGGAACTCGAGATCGCCGAAGAACTGACCAAGAACAACACAGTCATGAACTTGACCATGTGTGTGAATTACGGCGGGCGGGCCGAAATTGCCGATGCGGTAAASGAAATCGCGAAGCGTGTCGCGGCCGGTGAGATCAATCCGGACAAGATCACCGAGGCGACGGTTGCCAAGTACCTCGACGAACCCGACATGCCCGACGTCGATCTCTTCCTGCGTCCGTCGGGGGAACAGCGGACGTCCAATTTCTTGATCTGGCAATCCGCCTACGCCGAAATGGTGTACCAGGAGAAGCTGTTTCCCGATTTCGACCGCCGCGACCTGTGGGCCGCGTGCGTCGAATACGCCTCACGCGACCGTAGATTCGGTGGCGTCAAATGACAGGGGAGAACATGACCGACACCACCGACGAAGCAGCCCGCCTTCAAGAACGCGCGGCCGCCTCGCTGGCGCATTTCGTGACGGTCGATGTGGCTGCGGACGGCTCGCTGGGTTTCCAGTACTCCGGCGCGCTGTGCTCGATCCAGGCGATGAATTTGTCCGAGGGTCTGGACGTGCTGTCCATGACGTGTGTCCTCGCGTGGGACCGACCGGTCAGCGCGGCACTGCATCGCAAGGTGGCCGAGCGGAACCGGACCATCCAATTCGGTTCGATCGCGGTGTTCGGCCACGGCAGTCTGGCGGACGTGATCCTGCGATACACGTTCCCGGCGGCCGGACTGGACGACGAGGCACTGACCACGATGTTGCTACTCGCGCTGACCGGCGCCGATACCGCGCGTCAGGGTTTGATTCCCTGACGCTGTCAGCTGGCGGCGCAGTCGCGGCAGGTGCCGAAGATCTCGACGGTGTGACTCACTTCGGTGAAACCGTTGTCCTCGGCGATGGTCTGTGACCACTGCTCGACCGTCGGGCCCTCGACCTCGACGGTGAATCCGCAGTTGCGGCACACCAGGTGATGGTGGTGTCCGGAGGAGCAGCGTCGGTAGACGGACTCACCTGTGTCGGTGCGCAGGACGTCGATGGTTCCGGCGTCGGACAGTGCCTGCAGCGTGCGGTAGACGGTGGTCAGGCCGATGCCTTCACCGCGCTTGCGCAGTTCGTCGTGCAGTTCCTGTGCCGACTTGAATTCGTCGATGTCGTCGAGCAGGGCGGAGATGGCGCTGCGCTGTTTCGTGGAACGAACGCCGACGGTGGCCGGTCCACGTTTCGAGGTCGTACTGCCCGGGGTGTTCATGCGGTGGAATCTCATCCTTCTTCGGCGTGGGCGACAGCGTCGACGACGATGTGTGCGAGGTGATCGTCGACGAGTCGATAGAGAACTTCTCGTCCGTTGCGTTCGCCGCGGACGACGCCCGCTGCTTTGAGAACGCGCAAATGCTGGCTGATGAGTGGCTGAGTGACGCCGAGAGCGCCGACGAGTTCGTGAACGCAACGCTCCGACTCGTGGAGCTGAAGCACGATCGCGATGCGAACGGGTGCAGCCAGCGCCCGCAGAATTTCGCCGGCGGCCGCCAAAGTTTCCTTGGGCGGCACGGGCGCGGGGGGTGCGGCTTCGAACGGGTCGTGCGTGTGTCCGAGGTCGGAATGATCATGGCTTTTGTGGAGATCGCCGGTATCCGCAATGCTCACAGCGAGGCTCCTTCGAGGGGTAGATCATGATGTCCGGGCATAGCCATCTCACCACATTATTGCAAATCACTTTCATTTTGATATGCACAAGTATGCATGTCAACCTTGGACGGAAGTGCGTGGCAGCCGCCAGATAGGCTGATGGTGCGAAAAGCGCACGAAAATCATGCATCTATTACCCAGATGGAGAGCAATCGAGTGGCACCCAAGTCCAAGATCGAAGCCGTTGTCAATCTCGCCAAGCGGCGAGGCCTGGTCTACCCGTGCGGTGAGATCTACGGCGGTACCAAGTCCGCATGGGACTACGGCCCATTGGGTGTCGAGCTCAAGGAGAACATCAAGCGTCAGTGGTGGCGCAACATGGTCACCAGCCGCGAGGACGTCGTCGGCCTCGACTCCTCGGTGATCCTGCCCCGCGAGGTGTGGGTCGCATCCGGTCACGTCGGTGTCTTCAACGACCCGCTCGTCGAGTGCCTCAACTGTCACAAGCGTCACCGTCAGGATCACCTGCAGGAGGCGTACGCGGAGAAGAAGAAGCTCGACAACCCGGACGACGTCTCGATGGATGTCATCGGTTGCCCCGATTGCGGCACCGTCGGCCAGTGGACCGAGCCGCGCGACTTCAACATGATGCTCAAGACGTACCTCGGCCCTGTCGAGAGCGAAGAGGGCATGCACTACCTGCGCCCCGAGACCGCACAGGGCATCTTCGTGAACTTCGCCAACGTGCTGACCACCTCGCGTAAGAAGCCGCCGTTCGGCATCGGTCAGATCGGCAAGAGCTTCCGTAACGAGATCACCCCGGGCAACTTCATCTTCCGCACCCGCGAGTTCGAGCAGATGGAGATGGAATTCTTCGTCAAGCCGGGCGAGGACGAGCAGTGGCATCAGTACTGGATCGACTACCGCCTGGACTGGTACACCGGCCTCGGCATCAACAAGGACAACCTGCGGCTGTACGAGCATGCGCCGGAAAAGCTTTCGCACTACTCGAAGGGCACGACCGACATCGAGTACCGCTTCCACTTCCAGGGCAGCGAATGGGGCGAGCTCGAAGGTATCGCGAACCGTACCGACTTCGATCTCTCGACGCACTCCAAGCACTCAGGCACCGAGTTGAACTACTACGACCAGACGACGGGCGAGCGGTACACGCCGTACGTCATCGAGCCGGCGGCAGGTCTCACGCGTTCGCTGATGGCCTTCCTGGTCGACGCGTACACCGAGGACGAGGCACCCAACTCCAAGGGCGGCGTCGACAAGCGCACGGTGCTGCGACTGGATCGTCGACTCGCTCCCGTCAAGGCCGCAGTGCTGCCGCTCTCGCGCAATGCGGATCTGACGCCGAAGGCAAAAGATCTTGCGGCGCAGTTGCGTCAGAACTGGAACGTCGAGTTCGACGACGCCGGTGCCATCGGTCGTCGTTACCGTCGCCAGGACGAGATCGGCACACCGTTCTGCATCACGGTCGACTTCGACACTCTCGAAGATCAGGCTGTGACGGTGCGTGAGCGTGACTCCATGGCGCAGGAACGGGTCGCCCTCGATCAGGTGGAAAGCTACCTGGCTGCACGGCTGATCGGTTCCTGATTCGTTCGAAGCTGACGGGCGGTTCTTCTCATTCGAGAAGGACCGCCCGTTTTCTCTTTCCATGGTGGATCTTCAGGCGCAGGATCGAAGCTATGAGAAAACTCAGCGTGACCAACAGCGTGACTCTCGACGGTGTCATGCAGGCACCTGGCGGGCCGGACGAAGATCGTCGTGGCGGATTCGAGCACGGTGGATGGGCGGCACCCTTCAACGATTCCGTCATGGCACAGAAAATGGGGGAGGGGATGGCGAAGAAATCAGAGTTGCTCTTCGGACGCCGAACCTATGAGAACTTCGCCTCGTACTGGCCGTTTCAGACGGACAATCCGTTTACCGAGGTGCTCGACAACACGCAGAAGTACGTCGCGTCAAGGACTTTGGGTGAACCGCTGCCGTGGAAGAACTCGACTGTGTTGAAAGGCGATGCCGCCGACGCGGTCGCCGCGCTGAAGGAAAGCGATGGCCCGGATCTGGTGATTCTGGGCAGTGGCGACCTGATCACGTCATTGGCCGAACGGCGTCTCGTCGACACCTACACTCTGCTGATTCATCCGCTGGTTCTCGGAACCGGGCGCAGATTGTTCCCCGACGGTGCTGCACTCGCTCAGTTCACCCTCACCGAAAGTGTTCCTACGACAACAGGCGTCATCATCGCGACGTATCAGGTGAGTTGAATACATCAGGGAACTCGCCGAAATGCTGCTTCTGCCAGCGCTGGGTTCTGACGGCTTGCACACTGGTCGGCGTGACCCAGGGCGGATAGACCCGGATAGCGCGCTTGCCGCCCGAGAAGTTCGTCGACACGATGTCGTGTTCGACGAGAGTTTCGGTGGGAAAGACGAAGTGACCCAGATATTCTTCGTCGCAGACCTTCACCACAAACAGCGCGACGCCGTCGCTGGTGTCGAATGGGCGGATGGGCCCGGCCTCGGAACGGCGCCACAGGGTGACGAACTGACCGAGCTTGGTCGGCGTCGTCTTGGCGGTTCGATAGACGGAGGGAAGGCCGTTGACGGTCAGCGTGTGAGCGCTGTATTCAGCACCCTCGGACTCGGGAATCGGTGTGGACCAGGTAAATCCGTCGGCGTTCATCGGCAACGATGAT
Source organism: Rhodococcus sp. P4_F3_2 (assembly GCF_056401335.1). Classification (NCBI taxonomy): domain Bacteria; kingdom Bacillati; phylum Actinomycetota; class Actinomycetes; order Mycobacteriales; family Nocardiaceae; genus Rhodococcus; species Rhodococcus sp. P4_F3_2. The sequence goes on along the minus strand of NZ_JBFUJN010000057.1, from coordinate 3,431 downwards.
TCCACGGACCACCGACAGCCTTCGTGGCGAAGGCTGTCGGTTGTAGACGCACTTCAGGCCGTAGGTACCTTGTCGAGAAACCCGAGGACAAGCGTCACCCGGCCGTCGTCGTCGCGTTCGAGTACGTCGAACCCGTCGATCAGTGACTCGGCCCCCGCCGGGCCGAGAGCCCAACCGAATCGAGCCTGTCGGTGGTGCGCGTCCACCGGCCCGACGAGGGTGAAGTGCATGCCCGGAAACTGTTGCTGCACAGCGTTGATCATCGCGTCGATCTGATCGTTTCCGGTGACGTCCGCGAGCGGATCGGTGTAGCGGCCGCCGGGTGCGAACAATTGCTCGATCCGTGCTCTACGGGCGGTGGTATCTGTTTCGTTCCACATGTCGATATAGGCGTCGGTGATTGCGTCGAAGTCGCTCATGGTCGCTCCCTTGATCAGTTCCGGTGGTGAACATCCGGCGGTCTCGCCGGCTGAGACCACTGTTCCTCCGAAACTGCTTCGGGTCGATTACCTCCGAGGTCATGGTCTCGGCTACCTCGGGTCGCTAACTTGAAAGAATGACCTTCGAGACGATGGACGTTGGCACCGAACTCAAGCGGTGGCGGGAGCGGCGAAGGCTCACTCAGTTGGGCCTCTCGGCAGCGGCAGGAGTGTCGACCAGGCACCTGAGCTTCATCGAAACCGGCCGCTCCAAACCTAGCCGGGACATGATCCTTCACTTGTCCGAATGCCTGGATGTTCCTCTACGACAACAGAATGCGCTTCTGCTGGCAAGTGGCCACTCACCGGAGTACTCGCAAAAATCGTTGGCGGAAGCGCYGATGTCAGCGGTGAGCGAGGCCATCGATCGCATCATCGACGCGCATGACCCTTATCCGGCCGTGGTGGTCGATCAGCAATGGGAGATGATCGCCGGGAACCAGGCCGTGAGAATCCTGACCGAGGGGGCCGCTGAATTCCTCCTGGAACCACCGGTGAACGTATTGCGTTTGAGTTTGCATCCCGAGGGCATGGCGCCGCGGATCGTGAACCTCGCGCAGTGGCGGACCCACCTGCTCGCCAGGTTGGCGCGGGAAGTGGAGGTCAGTGCGGATGCGCAGTTGGCGTCGTTGCTCGACGAGTTGCGCACCTATCCGAGCGGCGGAGACTGGCACGACGACCGCGCGAATTCCCTGCTGGTTCCGTTGCGCGTACGCGCCGGCGATACCGAATTGGCGATGTTCAGCACCACCACCGTGTTCGGTACGCCGCGCGACGTCACGCTCGCAGAGATCGCGATTGAGTCGTTCTACCCGTCGGACACGCAGACCGCCGATTATTTTCGATCAGCCGCGCAGGTCAGAGAGACTTCTTGCCGAACTTGAGCTTCCACGGCACCAGAGCGGACTCCAACTGAACCGAGAGGCTCATCTTGGAGACACCTTCGGTGCGTTCCTCGAAGCGGATTGGCGTTTCGGCGATCTTCATGCCGCGCTGAACAACTCGGTAGTTCATCTCGACCTGGAACGCGTAGCCGTTGCTCTGCACCGATTCGACGTCGATGTCGCGCAAGGTCTTTGCATGCCACGCCTTGAAGCCTGCAGTTGCATCCTTGACGTGCAGTCGCAGAATAGCGTTGACGTAGAAGTTCGCCCAGGCGGACAAAGCCTTGCGATGCCACGGCCAGTCGCCGGCAACTGCGCCACCTTCGACGTAACGGGAGCCGAGAACGACTGCCGCATCGGTAGTGGTGAGGATCTCGATCATGGCGGGGATCGCTTCGGACGGATGGGAGAGATCCGCGTCCATCTGAATGACGATGTCGGCGTTCTCCGCCAGAGCCCGGCTCATGCCCGCGACGTAAGCACGGCCGAGTCCGTCCTTGACCGTGCGGTGAAGCACTCCGACCGGGATGGGACCATCGATACCCAACTTGTCCGCAACCTCGCCCGTGCCGTCGGGGGAGTTGTCATCCACCACGAGGACGTGCAGGTTCGGGATCTTCAACGCGGCGAGGCGATCGACGAGCTTTGGCAGGTTCTCACGCTCGTTGTATGTAGGTACAACGACGGTTATCTGCGGGGCGACGCTTTCCATAACACCTTCGTATGATCTGTGATCCCGACTTGCCGGATGAAGCGTACGACGAGTGCGGTCGTGAACAAAGTAGGGATTTTACTACCTCGACGGGATCCGTCAGAACCGGCCGCCGCCGCCTCGACTGGTTCGGCCGCCGCCGCCACCGCCGAAACCACCGCCGCCGCCACCGCGACCGGAGCGTCCGCTGCTGCTCGGTCCGCCGTACGAGCGGGGCCCGCCGCCACCTCGCAGAATGCTGTTGATCAGGATGCCGCCGAGGATCGCTCCCGTCGCATCGCCGCCGCCACCGCGGGGTCGTTGGTTTGCTTCCCAGGTGTTGACGTCGTTCTGCGCGGCGCGAAGTGAGTGCGTCGCCAAGGTGGTCGCGGCCTGGGCGTGTTGCAGTGCCTTGGACGGATCCGAAGCCTGCAATTGCTGGGCCGCCTGCAGGTGCCGCTGAGCCTCTGCGTAGCGAGTGCGCGCCTCCGCCCCGATCGCGCCGCGCCTGGTTCCGAGGAAGTCGCCTGCAGCGGTCACCTGAGCCTGTGCGGCCAGAATGTCCTGGGCGAGGCGCTGCTGTGCACGTTCGAGCTGCTGCTTCTGCTCCTGAGCGTCGGCAAGCAGCGCGTCGAGTTGGGCGTCGGCCGCGACGATCTGGTTGAAGGCTGTCAGCGGATCGCTGTCCTTCGACGTCTGAGCATTCGCCAACGCTGCCTGGGCTGCGGCCTTCGCGTCCGCCAACTTCTGCCCGCCCTGCGCCAGGTAAGCGTCCGCAGCAGTGATGCCCTGCTGGACGTCGTCCATCGCGGACGGAAGAGTCGCGATGGCGTTTCGGATGTCGTCGGCGGCGTGATCGACGCCGTCGAGCAGTTTGCGTGCCTGATCGAGAGCCGCTTCGGCAGTGCGAATCGCGGTGACGGCAGCGCCTTGCTTACCGGCCGGCAGCGCGGTGGCATCGCGGCCTTCCTCGATCGACTTCTCGGCGAGCGTCAGGCGTTCGCTGGCCATCGTGACGTTGTTCACGACAGATGCCAGCGTCGGCGCGGGGAACTGATCCTTCAATTTGGTCAGAATCGCCTCGGATTCGGGCAAGCGCACGCTGAGAGAAACAACACTCTGCGTCAACGCATCGAGACGTGCGGGGGCGTTGATGAGAAGGTCGCGAAGCCCGTCGAACTCCTCGACGCGAGCTTCGAGTTCTTGGTCGGCTCGACCGCACGAGGAAATGATGTCGATCAGCATCTGGCGGCGTTGATCGGGAGTTTCCGGGATGGCGTCGTCGAGTCGCTGCCTGATCGCGAAGGCTTCGGCGAGGGTGGCCTTGGCCTTGTCGAATGCTGCCGAGAAGGGTGCGACGGCGGAATCTCCGAACTC
>NZ_JBFUJN010000056.1:0-21205 GCF_056401335.1 Rhodococcus sp. P4_F3_2 | reverse complement strand
CTGTGATTGTTGCGGGAGCTCGTACCCCGATGGGTCGACTCCTCGGATCGTTGAAAGACCTCTCCGGGTCCGACCTCGGCGGCATCGCCATCAAAGGCGCCCTCGACAAGTCCGGAGTCGCCCCCGAACAAGTCGACTACGTCATCATGGGACAGGTCCTCACCGCCGGCGCCGGCCAGATGCCCGCCCGCCAAGCCGCCGTCGCCGCCGGCATCCCCATGAACGTCCCCGCCCTGAGCATCAACAAAGTGTGCCTCTCCGGCATCGACGCCATCGCCCTCGCCGACCAACTCATCCGCGCCGGCGAATTCGACATCGTCGTCGCCGGCGGGCAGGAATCGATGTCCCGCGCACCCCACATGCTCGAAAAAAGCCGCGAAGGCTTCAAATACGGCGACGTCACCCTCCGCGACCACATGGCCTACGACGGCCTCCACGACATCTTCACCGACCAGGCCATGGGCCTGCTCACCGAACAAGTCAACCAACAAGAAACCGCCCACATCACCCGCGCCGAGCAGGACGCCTTCGCCGCCGCCTCACACCAGAACGCGGCCCGCGCCTGGAAAGACGGCTACTTCGACAACGAAGTAGTCCCCGTCTCCATCCCSCAACGCAARGGCGAGCCCATCGTCTTCGCRCAGGACGAAGGCATCCGCGCCGACACCACCACCGAATCCCTCGGCAAACTGCGTCCCGCGTTCAGCAAGGACGGCACCATCACCGCCGGCTCCGCCTCCCCGATCTCCGACGGCGCCGCCGCCGTGATCGTGATGAGCAAAACCAAAGCCGAAGAACTCGGCCTGACCTGGATCGCGGAAATCGGCGCCCACGGCGTCGTCGCCGGACCCGACTCCACCCTCCGCCGTCGGACACCCCCTCGGCATGTCCGGCGCCCGCATCGCCCTGCACCTCGCCCTCGAACTGCAACGCCGCGGCGGCGGCATCGGCGCAGCCGCACTCTGCGGCGGCGGCGGACAAGGCGACGCACTCATCATCCGCGTCCCCAAGGCGTAATTACTTCATCCTGACCAGACAGGTCGCCGAGCCCTCATCGTGCTCGGCGACCTGTCTGTTTCATGTCGGAGGCTAGTTCGGATCAAGCGTCGTCAAACGGTTACGCAACAACTTCTCGATCTCCGAACGTCGGTATCTCCGATGTCCGCCAAGCGTTCTCAGAGTGCCGACCTTGCCCTCCCTCGCCCACCTGGACACCGTGGTCCTGTCGACATGGAACAGTGCGGCAACCTGTTTGGTTGTCAGCCATTCGTCGACAGATGCTGCGTGCTCTTCTTCTCGGCTCATTGACAGTGATTCGTAGCCGTAGCGTGGATGGATGGGTCCGACAATGAATTGGCAACCCCTGGCGCGCTGTGAAAGACTCGCTGCAAAACTTTACTATTCCTTGGGGAAAATATGTCGAAGTCGGTAACTCTGATCCGTTCCACATCACTCTCATCGGTCGCTGAATACGCCTATGCAGCAACGGCTCCCGCCGAGGCTCGACTGATCTTCCTGGCCGGATCCTGCCCGTTGAACGAGGACGGCTCCACTGCCGCCATCGGCGACTACGCAGGACAGGCAGCCAAGGCCGTCGACAACCTGAGAACAGCTCTCTCGGACGCGGGCGCGTCCATCACCGACGTGATCAACACCCGCGTCCTGGTGGCGTCGAGCAATCAAGCCGACCTCGTTGCTGCGTGGGAGGTAGTCCGCGACGCGTTCGGTGATCACGACGCCCCAAGCACTCTGATGGGTGTGACCGTTCTCGGTTACGACGATCAACTGGTCGAGATCGAGGCAATCGCGGCCGTCGTCGACTGAACTCGAACCGAACCGGGCGTTCCTACCGGGGATCTTCGTGAGCAAGGGCCTGGTAGCCCTTTGCCCCCGCACGATCCACAGCTGCTCGCACAACAGCGAAGATGGCTCCCTGCAGGGCGGCGGCGATCAGGACTTCCTTACTCGACCTGCTCAAATCTTTTGGCTCGGGCGCATTCTTGTCGTCACCGATGCGCTTCCACACCTGTTGGAAGACGGCGCCGGCCAGAATGCCGCCGAGGACGCTCGTCGCCAGTGAGAGTGGCTTGTACATCGCTTTCGATACTGCGCTCATTGCGCGGATCCTCCATGGTTCGATTCGTACCGCCTGAGCGGGCTGACCGACTCTCACTACCCCGCAGGCGAACTGTCGAAACATTGCACCGGCGCGGCGCGAAGTTGACTGTCGCACGTTATGTTCCACGGTTTGCCATTTCGCGGGCCGGGTAGGATCGTCTTAGCGAAAGAAGGTTGTGTAAGTCATGGAAAACTACAGAATCGAACTACCGGACGGTACTACGGTGATGGAAGATTTCGTCTCGGATCGCGCCGCCATCGCATACGCGGTCGATCTGAATCACGGGTGTAGCGAGAAAGTATCGGTATTCCGTATCACCGACGAAGGGGAAACCATCCCGACTCGGATGTGCCCCAAGCCGAATCCTGGTTCGCGGCGTCGCGCGCGAAGCGTCCGATAGAAACCGGTCAAGAAGCGTCGAGGCGGGGGAAGAGCGTTTCTCTTGCGAGCAACAGCAAGGCCGCAGCGACCGGAATCGCCAGCAACGCACCGACAATACCGAGCAACGCTCCGCCCAACAGGACCGCGACTACAGTCACCAACGCCGGGACCGCTACCGTCTTCCCGATGATCTTCGGAACGAGCAGGTAGTCCTCGAGCAGACGTAACGCGATGAAGAATGCAACTGTCGCCAATGCCGTTGGGACAGAGACTGTCAGGGAGACCAGAGCGACGATAACCCCTGCGATCGTGGAACCGACTATCGGGATCAGATCGAGCAGAGCGACCAGCAGCGCCAGGATCAACGGGTACGGCACGTCGAAGATCAACAACCACGCGAAGGTGCACACTGCGGTGATCACGGAGATCAGAACATTGCCGAGGACGTACCCACCCACACCTGCCAGTATCTGATCACCGATGGCGATGGCTCGGGGCCGCCGCGAATGTGGCACCAGCCGATACAGATTCGTGCGGATTCGTGGATAGTCGATCAAGAAGTACGTCGTCAGAACAGCAACGATTCCGGCGTCGGCGACTGCGCTGAACACCGCCCGCCCCGCACCGAGCAAACCCGTCGCGAGCGCAGAACCCGAACCATCCAGTTGTGTGGTGAGGTGCTGCTCGAGGTGATACTTCTCGTCGAGGTCGTTGACGATCGGGTACCGGTCACGAATGTGTGTCAGGAGTTCGGGAGCGTGCGATGCAAACTGACGTCCCTGCTCGACCAGCGGGGTGATCGCAGCAACGAGAAACAGCGCCAACATCACTGCAATTCCGAGGAGTACCACGGTGACTGCGATCCAGCGCCGGAAATGTCTCCGCTCCAGCCAGACGATCATCGGTTCGATGCCCACCGCGAGAAACAGCGCGACCACGATCAGGATCAGCATGCCTCGCGCCGCAAGCAGCACTTCGATCACCGCATAAGTCACGGCAACTCCGGCCGCGGCGCTCAGACCGATGAAGAACGGTGACCGACGGTCGAATCTCGGTCCGGGCTCACCCAGCGGCCGGACAGGCGTCGCCAATGCTGCGGCTTCGCGTTCCGCTTCCGCCATCGGATCTACGGCTTGGACTTCACTTTCGGAGTCCGGTGAACGGTCTGCGGAACTGGGATCCATTCAAGCCACCTCACGATCCGCGCGACTTCCCGGCATGGGAGTGAGTACCCGTGCCGTAGTCGGATCAACCTCGAGGCCTCTCCGCTCCGCTTCGGGTCAGTGCGAGCCCGGTTCCCACAACTCCGATGATCGACACTGCGATGGCGATACTGGGCCAGCCGTCGCTCTGCCAGTAGACGTCGTCGAGAGTGATCAGCAACGCGGCCTCGTCGACGATGAGCCCGAGTGCAATACCCAACGCGATGCCCATCCATGTTCGTGCGCGAGGGCTTCGGTCTACGAGTCCGAAGATCGCCACCCCGGCCAACAGGAGAATTCCCCACAGGTAATGGTGAAGGTGCGTCCCACCGGCACTGATGTCGCCGACGTCCCTGGTGTCGATCTGGATCAACCAGGTCACCAGACGTGCTCCACCGAACGTCAGTGTGAAGGCCACCCACGCCAACACCAAACCGCGGCGTGACTCGTCAACTTGATTCCATCTGCGAGGAAACCTGAATCTCTCCACAGGTTTCTCTTCCGCATGATCTCGAGAAAGCATCCTCCATGTTTACCCGACGCAGCTCAGAGCGATACTTTCGGGTAGAGACACCGAAAATCAATTGGATAACGAAAAAGCGGTACTCGATCTCCGAAGAGATCAGGTACCGCCTTCTCAGCTACTCGCGCAGTATCGATCAATACCAGACTTTTCGTCCGCCCACTGCACGCCCGGTAGCACCGAGGATGGACAAAACTGCACCTACGACGACCAAAATGATGCCGACGGTGGTCAGAATGCTCAACCCCGTGAAAAAGCCGATCAACGCCAGAATAATGCCGAGAACAATCATGTGAGAACCTCATCCGGTATGCGTATAGAAATGATCTACTCAACTGACGCTACTACAATAACTTCACAATCAAGAAATCCGATAATCGACATCATCAATACGAAACTCGTATTACTACCCAATAATGTCGGCGTTAAAACATTGGCCTTTCTTTTTCTTATCCCTCACGGTTCGATGCCTTCGATCTTGGCCTCGACGGCCGGCGTGATGTGGCTCAACACGCAGCGCCAACGACCGTCTCGCCGGGCGAACACGTCGGTGGTCCACTCCTCGGCGTCGTACTGCCTTCCGTCGTAGTGCGCAGTATTGGTGATCCGTGTGGTGAACAGTGCAACGTCACCGAAGAAGCGCACGCGAGCGTTCCCGACACGGTCCATCGCCGAATGAGTCAGGTCGCCAGAGGCCACGAAACGCAGAAACTCCGCCTTGGTGGATACCCCGGATTCCGAGACGATCACCCAGTCGTCGGCCATGAAGTCGCCGATCCGTTCGGCGTCGTTCGAGCACATCGCGACGTTCCACTCGTCTGCAGTTGCAGTCAGCACCGCTGTTTCCTGATCCGACATGGCCTCTCCCTCTACCGTCGTCACCCTCGGCGGGTGATGCCTCGACGGCAGGGTTCCCGCAAGGTGGACGTCGAACCGACGAACTACGAGAGGGCAGAGATGACAGACACCAGTCGCACCGAGCTTGCAGCTCAGGCGTACATCTACGGATTTCCCCTCGTTTTCAATCTCGACCAGGTCCATCGGTACGTTCACGACGGTGTCGGAGCGAACCCCGCCGCACCTTTCAACACCTTCAGTCACGCCCGCACACTCGCCGGCCCGGCAGATACTTTTGTCACGATCAACAACGACACCGTGTATTCCATGGCGCAGATCGACCTTTCTGTCGGCCCCGTTGCGCTGCACGTCCCCGATACCGATGGCCGTTACTACGTCCTCCAGTTCGTCGACGCCTGGACAAACAATTTCGCTTACGTCGGGCACCGTGCCACCGGCACCAAGAGCGGAGACTTCCTTCTCGTCCCACCCACCTGGACCGGAACCCCGACCGCCCAGACCACAGTGATCAGATTTCCCACGACCGTTGCATCGATCGTCGGTCGGTGGGCGTGCGGCGGCGACGACGACCTCCCCGCCGTGCACGCCTTGCAGGACGCCACCACCCTGACCGTCGTCGACTCCGCCGGGGCTCCGGCCGGTCTACCGGTCCCCGACTCCGAGGTCAGCCAGGACCTCCTCTTCCTCGAGAAACTCCGCATCTGGTCGCAGGCCTTTCCGCCGGCCCCGCGCGATCGAGAACTCCAGGATTCGTTCTCACCGATCGGAGTCACCGAGCACGGGGCCTCTCCCTATGTATCGCTGTCTGCCGACGACGCTGCGGCGCTCGCAGACGGGTTGACCGCCGGAGAGAAGAATCTGCACGAAGCACTCACGCACGGCTCCAGCCCCGAGGCCAACGGTTGGAAGCTGACTTTCCACGCCTTCGACTACAACCTCGACTACTTCGAGGTCGGTGCAATCGACGATCCACAATTCAAGATCGCCGATCCCAGGTTGCGAATCATCGAACGAGCGGCGGCGGCCAAGGGCGGGCTGTGGGGCAACCACCCCTACGAAGCGGCGTACATCATGACCTACGTCGACGATCAGGGAACGCAATTGAACGGAAACCGCACCTACACGATCAGACTCGACCCCACTCCGCCGGTGAGCGCCTTCTGGTCGCTGACGATGTACTCGGTGCCGGACTTCTTCCTCGTGGCGAACCCTATCGACCGATACTCGATCGGCGACCGCACTCCCGGCATCGTCCACGACGCCGACGGTGCGTTGACGATCACAATCAGTCACGAGGAGCCGAAAGATGCCACGGCGAAGGCGAACTGGCTCCCCTGCCCGCGCGGAGACTTCCGACCGGTCCTGAGAATGTACGAACCTTCGCCCGCCGTACTCGATCAGTCCTACGTCGTCCCCGCTATCACTTGCTCGCGAGAATGACGGCTCACGTCTGACGGCCTGCCCCAGGCCAGGCCGTCAGACGGACACAGAATCAGGCGTGCGTGCCGCCGTCGACACGGATCTCCGTGCCGGTGATGAAGGCACCATCGTCGGATGCCAGCATCGCGATAACTCCCGCAACACTTTCCGGCCCGGCCATGGGAGCACCACCGGACTCCAGATCAGTGCTCAGAATTGGCGACAGCTTGCCGAAGAGCGACCAGTCGGTGTCTTCCGACAGGTACGACGCCGTGGTGTCGGTGATCCCGCTCTTCACACTGCCCGGAGCTACCGCGACGGCGCGCAGACCCTGCTTGCCGTATTCGAGAGCCAGTGCGTGAGTAAAAGACTGGATTCCTCCCTTACTCGCCGCATATGCGGCCATGTACGGGTGGGCGAAGGCTGCGGAGGTGGAGCTGAAATTCACCACCACTGAGTTGCCGGTCGCCAGGAGAGCTGGCAGTGCCTGACGAGTAACGAGGAAGGTGCCGGTCAAGTTCACGGAGATCACCTGATTCCACAAGTCCAGTGAGGTCTCGTGGGTGTGCCCGCCTCGCAATATCCCGGCGGCGTTGACCAGTATGTCCAATCCGCCGAGGTTCGAAATCGCCTGACCCACAACCGTGATGACGGAACTCTCGTCACCGATATCGACGACGACGGTGTCGAGACGACCCTCCGTCGAGGCATGTTCAGCCGACCTCCGGGTGTCTGCCAGACCCTTCTCGGAGATGTCGGCAGCGACCACGCGGCCACCTTCGGCGAGCAACCGCAGCGCGGTGGCCTGCCCGATTCCCGATCCTGCGCCGGTGACGAGAATACGACGACCTTCGAAACGATTCATTGCTGTGTACCTTTCACGAAAACGAGTTGGCTGGTAATCCAGGCTCGGCGGCGCCGACACTCACAACTCACCCGCGAGAAACTTCAGGTACGGGAAATACGCAGCACTGCAACAGGTGTGGCACTGCGAAATCTCGGCGAGGCAAAGCTCGCCGAAGTGGCGAATGTCAGACGGATCCGGCCGGTGCGGCCAAGGCTCTTTCGATCCAGACAAGACCAGAGGGGCGGCGGTCGATCGCCTTACGCCCCCGGCGGAATGTCGCTACGCCGAATCGGGCCGTGCGCAGTGCACGGCCGGAAGCGAGAGTACAGCGGCGTATGGACATCACAGGCACCGTAGCAGCGCGAGTACAAGTCGCTCAAACGCGTTGTCCGCGACGCAGGTTTGATTCAGGTAATCAGATGTCACTTCTGGACAACTTTGCGGACTTAGGCAGCACTAACCTGATGGCATCTCGAAAACCCGATCCAGGAGCACAGTCGATGACACATGCAGACGCCACGAGCACAACAACTCCCCGGGCGAGCGTCCTACGAACCGCTGACCACAATCGCGGACTCAACGACGTTCTCGCCGTCGTCGAAGCAATGGAGCGACCGAGCGACCACCTGCTGCGGATCACGGCTCGTTTGACGGAGTCGACCGACGATCCGACCTGGTCACGCCCGAACGTCACCGTACGAATGAATCTCGGGCCCAATTTCGACGACGCTTCGCGTGTGTACACGGTGCGTTCCTACGATTCCGCCACCGGATCGATCGTCATCGACGTGGTCCTGCACGGACAGACCAGCCCGATGATGAGGTGGGCAGCGGCGTTGACCATCGGTGACACCTTCGGTCTCACCGGTCCGCGACCACACTTCTTGGTCCCCGACGTTCCCGGTCGACGGATCGCACTTTTTCTGGACGGCACCGCAATACCTGCGCTGTACTCGATCATCGAGCAGCTACCTACCGACGTGGTCGGAATCGGCTGGGTCACAACAGATGACGAGGTCGCTTTCGCCGAACTGCCCGCCCTCCCCGGCCTGGAGCTTCACCGCGTGAGCGCAGATCTCGCCGAGCCCGACGGCCCACTGGCGGTACGAGCACGCGAGCTCGCCGATCCCGCGAGCTACGTCGTGTGGGGAGCCGGTGAACGCAACGAGATGCGCGCAATCCGTAAGCACTTTCGGTCGACCGTCGGACTCGACAAAGACGACGTCGCGATATTCGGTTACTGGAAGCGCGGCATCAGCAACACCGAAATCGACCTCCGTCGGCGCGAGAACTACGAGCGAATCCTCGCCGGCGGTGGAACCCTGACCGACATCGACGACCTGGCCATCGAGATCTGATCGCGTACACCGGCCGACCTGACCGGCCGTGCACTGCGGTGATAAGTTCCTCTGTGCCAGCGGACCTCCACACAGGGGGTCAGGGAATCCGGTGTGAATCCGGAACTGACGCGCAGCGGTGAGGGTGACCGCCCGGGCTTACGCCACTGGATGAAAATCTGGGAAGGCGCTCGGGTGGGGCGATCTCGAGTCCGAATACCGGCTGGCAGCAGGGGTCAACAGGCGCCTGTTCACACGGTAACGGGCTCCGCGAACGAGCCCCTGCGAGAACGAGATTCCATGCGTCTGTCCAGACTTCGCCTACCCGCCGCTGCCGTCGCGGCCTTGTTGAGCGCGTCGTTGGTTGCCTGCTCCTCCGACGACAGTGCTGCCCGACAATCCAACTCTTCCGAACAATCGCGCGTGACAGTCCAGAACTGTGGCCGAGACGTCACGGTGGAGCGACCGATCGAACGGGCGATCGCGGTAAATCAGCCTGCGGCCGAAATGCTGTTCGCACTGGGAGTGCAGGACCGGATGGCCGGCTACGCCATGAGCGACGACGACGTACTCCCCGAATTACGTGAGGCACGCGGTCAGGTTCAAGCTTTCGACACCGAGTTCCCGTCCTTCGAGAGTGTCCTCGAACGCGAACCGGACATGGTCTACACGACCTTCAATTACACGTTCACCTCGGAAGGCATCGCCGACCGGACCAAGTTCACCGACCTCGGGGTCGCGACGTACCAGTCGCCCAGCGAGTGCACCGGTCAGGATGCCGAGCAGAGCAAGGCCCTCACACTCGACGACTTGTACGCCGAAATCGGCGACGTGGCAACACTGTTCGACGTCAAGGACAAAGGTGTCGAGCTGACCGAGAGTTTGAAGGATCGCGCGGCCACCGCCACGGCGTCGCTGGGAGCCGAAAACGTGACGCTGGCGTGGTGGTACGCAGCCACGAAGACTCCGTACTTCGCCGGGTGCTGCGGTGCACCGGGAATCATGACCGACGCGGTGGGCGCGAAGAACGCCTTCGACGACAACAAACAGTACTGGCCCGAAATCGGTTGGGAGAGTGTGCTCGATCGAGACCCGACCGTGCTGGTGCTCGCAGATCTCGACCGCGGCGGAGACGGCGACAGTGCCGCAGACAAGATCGCGTTCCTCGAATCGGACCCGGTCGCCAGCAAGCTCACCGCAGTGAAGAACAAGCGTTACATCATCCTCGAGGGAACGACGATGGATCCCTCGATCCGCAATGTCGGTGGCATCGAACAGCTCTCCGACGGGCTGCGCCAGTTGGGTGTGGTCTAGATGTCCGCGGAGATCAGTGAACTGGTGCGTCAGTGGGACGACCAGCAGGCGGCATACATCGCCGACCGTGAAAAGCGATTCGACGCGATTCTCGACGTTCTCGAATTGCAGTACGCGCACACCCCGTTCACGGTTGTCGACCTGGCCTGCGGACCGGGCTCACTGAGCGCCCGGATCCTCGAGAAGTTCAAGCACGCGAGCGTTGTGGGGATCGATTACGACCCGATGCTGCTGGAAGTCGCCCGTCAGTCGTCGACTCGTTTCGGTGACCGACTGCAGCTGGTCGACGCAGACCTGCTGAGCACCGATTGGCCGACTTCGGTGACTGCACCGGTGCAGGCGATAGTGTCGACAACTGCGCTGCACTGGTTACAACCGCAACAGCTCGTCGAGGTGTACCGGCAGTGCCGCGAACTGCTGAGCCCTGACGGAGTCCTGCTCAACGGTGATCACTTCCGCTTCGACAGCCGCTCCCCCGTCATCGGTCGATGGGCGAAGGCTCACGACGAGCAGACGCAACGCTCCGCCTTTGCTTCCGGCGCTCCCGAGTGGGACAGCTGGTGGGAGGAGTTGCGGGCAACTCCCGGCATCGGACCACTGACCGACGAGCGTGAGCGCAGATTCGCCGGACGCGACGCTACCGCGCCCACTGCCGTCGACTTCCAGTTGGCGGCGCTCGCGCAAGCAGGTTTTCGAGAGTCGGGAACGGTCTGGCAACTGTTCGACGACTACGTGGTCTACGGCGTGAGATGACGACAAGAGTTCGCCTGCGTGACAACCCGACGACCGTCACCCTGCTGTGGGTGATCGGTGTTGTCACGCTGGCCGGGTCGGCCGCCGTGGCGATCACGTTGGGGCCGGCCGGTCTGTCGGTCGGTGAGGTGGCCTCGATCGTCGTCGGCCATCTCGGCGGTACCGCGGCGGACGTCACCCCTATCCGCGACGGCATCGTGTGGGATCTTCGTCTGCCACGTACTCTGCTCGCCGCGCTCTGCGGTGCGGGCCTCGGGCTGTGCGGGGCGATCATGCAGTCTCTGCTTCGCAATCCACTGGCTGATCCATTTGTCCTCGGTATCTCGTCCGGCGCCTCGACCGGTGCCGTACTGATCGTGATCCTCGGAGTCGGGTCGGGGGTGATCGGCTTGTCGAGCGGCGCTTTCATCGGCGCGATGATCTCCTTCGCCCTTGTGTTGCTGCTCGCCCATGCGGCCGGCGGCACGCCGGATCGGGTGATCCTGGCCGGAGTCGCCGCGACCCAACTGTTCTCGGCGCTCACCTCGTTCATCGTGATCACCTCGGCCGATCCCGAGCAGACTCGCGGCGTGATGTTCTGGCTCCTGGGCTCACTCGGCGGCGCCGACTGGCTCGACGTCGCGCTCTGCGCTGCGGTGGTCGCCGTCGGCCTCGTGGTCTGTCTGACTCACTCCCGCGCACTCGACGCCTTTGCCTTCGGCGAGGACGCGGCGTCGTCGCTGGGGGTGAACGTGTGGCGAGTGCGCGTGACCCTGTTGTTGGCAACAGCTTTGATGACGGCGGTGATCGTGAGCGTCGCAGGCGCCATTGGCTTTGTGGGCCTCGTCCTCCCGCATGCGGCACGGGCTCTCGTCGGTCCGAGCCATCGGCGACTGCTGCCCGCGTCCGCACTGATCGGCTCGATCTTCCTGGTCTGGGTCGACGCTGTGGCACGTACAGCCATTGCGCCGCAGGAACTCCCGGCCGGTGTGGTAACCGCGTTGGTCGGCGTGCCTGCGTTTGCCGTCATCCTCTGGAGACGAAAGGCCAGGCCATGACACTCGAAGCGGCCGGCGTCAGCTGGCGGGTCGGCGGGGCGCTCATAGTCGACGCCCTCGACGTGTCCCCCACCGTCGGAAGTACGGTGGGGCTTCTCGGCCCCAACGGTTCGGGAAAATCGACACTGCTGAAACTGCTTGCCGGGCAGAACCGTCCGACAATCGGGGAGGTGACTCTGGACCGAACTCCGTTGCCTGACTGGAAACGCCGAGATGTCGCGCGTCGGATTGCCACCGTCGATCAGCACAGCAACACGGAGATCGACCTGACGGTAGCCGAGGTCGTCGAATTGGGACGCACCCCGCACCGCGGATTGTGGGGCGGGCATTCAGGTTCCGACCGCGACGCCGTCCGCGCGGCGATCGAACACACCAACCTCTCCGGGATGCTCGACCGGTCGTGGCACACCCTGTCCGGCGGGGAGCGCCAACGCGTGCAGATCGCGCGCGCCCTCGCTCAGGAACCTCACGAGTTGCTGCTCGACGAACCGACCAATCACCTGGACATCAACCATCAACTCGAATTGCTCGCGCTCGTGCGTCGCCTGCCCACCACCACGATCATGGCATTGCACGATCTGAATCTGGCCGCCATGTTCTGCGATTCGATAGTGATGCTGAACCGTGGCTCCATCGTTGCCCGCGGAAGCCCGACCGAGGTCCTCACCGCCGACCTGATAGCCGAGGTCTACCAGGTCGATGCCGAAGTCCGCCTGGACGGTCCCGGCGGAGTACCCACCGTGAGATACCTTCCACCCAGCTCGGATTAGACGCACGCAGATCTGTCATTCACGCGAGAGCATCGCCACTGCTTCGCGTTCGAGGTCGACGTACGGTTCCCCACTGACGTCGATCGCCACCCGGCTGAGCGTTCCACCGGTAAACGCCCATGGTGAGGTACCCGGGTAGTCGTCGGTCACAGGCTCCCCGCTGTCACGGCCAGCATTGAGCCCTTCGCCGCCGCCGATGCTGAACTTGCCTGGCTGAGTGCGGATTCTGCCCTCACCGACTTTACGATCGCCGTAGTAGAGGCCGAGCACCCCGTGCGCAGTGCCCGGCGGATCCTCACCTTCCTTGTCGAAAGTTGCTGCCAAGATTACATTTTCGCCGATGGGAAGGTCTTCGGTGGCATCGATCTTCTGCTGTTCACTGCCGAGGAAGTTGTACACGTAATGCAGTCGGTTGTCCTTGACGTACAGCGAATGACCACCGAACCTGCCACCATGAGAGAAGAGCACGCCGGCCGCACCCGGTTCGGCCAAGTCGACAACTGCCCCGATCGAGTATGAACGATTACGAAGGTTGACAGCGACGGCTTCCGGTACCTCGGCTCCCCCTGGACGGTAGACGTACCGGTTGCGCGGCGGAGCCAGCTGGGGGCGAGGTGTGGTGAGGAGTTCGACACCTGACCGATCATCCAGTGGCAGAGCTTGATTGGCGCCGGCCTCGTGGAACCACAACCCCACGAGCTCGGCGAGCCTGCCGGGTTCTTCGCCGGAAAGGTTCCGGAGCTCGGCTCGGTCCACCTCCGTGTGGTAGAGCTCCCAGGTGTCTTCCGAGAAATGACCCCACCCGCTCAGAGTCGGGTGCGTGGTGACGGCCTTCCACCCGTCATGCCAAATCCCTCGTCCTCCGAGCATCGAATAGAACTGGGTGTGCTTGGCGGTGGGGATGTTGCCGGCGTCGAAGCTGTACCGCATGCTCACGCCTTGGATCGGGTGCTGGGTGTATCCCTTCACCGTGTCGGGCAAGTCGACACCGACGCAGTCGAGCAGAGTCGGGACGACGTCGATGGCATGGTGGTACTGATCTCGAATCTCGCCTCGGGCGTCGATGCCCTCCGGCCACGAGATGATGCAGGGGTCGCAGGTTCCGCCGTTGAACGAGTACCGCTTCCACATCTTGAAGGGCGTGTTGAACGCCATCGCCCACCCGTTGGGATAGTGGTTGTACGTCTCGGTGCTGCCCAACTCGTCCAGCTTTGCCAGGTTCTCGGCGAGGTCGTCGGGTACCCCGTTCGCGATTTTGTTCTCGTTGACTGATCCGTCGGGTCCGCCCTCACCGCTGGCACCGTTGTCGGAAACCACCACGATGATCGTGTTGTCCAGCTGCTCGATTTCTTCGAGGTATTCGAGCAAGCGTCCGATCTGATCGTCGCAGTGCGAGAGGAAGCCCGCGTACACCTCCGCCATCCGTGAGAACAGTCGTTGCTCGTCAGCGGACAGGGTGTCCCAGGGGCGGGTGAAATCCAGCGGCGGGAACGGTTCGCCGTCAGGTCCGGTGCGGGTGTCAGGAGTGCCTATCGGGTTGAGTGAGGGCAGAGTCGTGTCGTTCGGGACAAGTCCCATGTCCTTCTGCCTCGCCAGAATCTCATCCCGCATGGCTTCGTACCCTGCGTCGAACCTGCCCGCGTAGCGATCGGCCCATTCGCGGGGCGCGTGATGTGGAGCGTGTGCGCACCCGGGTGCGTAGTAGAGAAATACAGGCCGGTCCGGAGCTATCGACTTCACGTCGCCGATGTATTCGAGCGCTCTGTCGGTGATGTCGACGCTGAAGTGATACCCCTCTTCCGGCGTCGACGGCTGTTCGACGGGGTGGTTGTCGTGGACGAGGTCGGGATACCACTGATTGGTCTCGGCACCGAGAAAGCCGTAGAACCGCTCGAATCCGCGACCGACCGGCCAATTCCGTTTCGTGGAAGCAAGATTCATCTCGTCTTCGGCGCAGAGGTGCCATTTGCCGACCATCGCGGTACTGAACCCCTGCTCGACCAGAACCTCGGCGAGCGTGGCACATTCGGGAGGGATGTGACCGTTCCCGCCGGGAAACCCGACCGCGCACTCACTGATGCAAGCCATTCCGTTGGTCGTGTGGTTCCGGCCGGTGAGCAGACACGATCGCGTCGGTGAGCACAGCGCTGTGGTGTGCCACTGCCCGTACCGCAATCCGTTGCCCGCGATGCGGTCGATGTTCGGCGTCTCGATCGGTCCCCCGTAGCAACCCAAGGCGCCGAATCCGACGTCGTCGAGAACGATGTAGAGAATGTTCGGCGTGCCGGCGGCAGCCTTCGGCTGCTCGTACGGGCTCCAGTCGGGAATCGAATCGCGAATATCGAGGTTGACGACGCCTTTGAATGCGTTGGCCATGACCTGGCTCCTTGTAGGTGATCTGAATGCCAGCCTCTACGGCTGCATGGTCAATCGCATACCCCGATTGTGCTCACCGAAGCGCTGTCGCCCGAAATGGGCGATGCCATCTTCGGCAGGAGGTCCGAGTATGAAAGTGCCGGGTCTGTCATCGCCTCACTGGAAGCCAGGGACCACATGAGCAGTCAATTCGTTGAAGCCTCCACCTCCGATAACTCTGACCCGCTTCCGAGCTGGCAGGACGGCACGCCGAAACAGGCCATCAGGCAATTCGTCGAACGCGCGACGACTGAGGGAAGTCCGGACGAAATCGCACCGGAAGACCGGATCGCAGTCTTCGACAACGACGGAACCCTGTGGTGTGAGAAGCCGATGCCGATCCAACTCGACTTCATCTTGCGCCGCCTCGTCGAGATGACCAACCAGGATCCGACTCTTCGCAACCGTCAACCGTGGCAGGCGGCGTTCGAACAGGACTACGTCTGGTTGAACGATGTGATCTCGAAGCACTATCGCGGCGACGACAGCGCACTGAAGGTGCTCGCGGCCGGTGTCCTGGCGGCATTCGCCGAAGTCACAGTCGACGAATTCGAAACCCACGCCGATACCTACCTGCGCACTGCTTCGCATCCCACTCTCGATCGCAAGTATTTGCACTGCAGCTATTCGCCCATGGTGGAGTTGCTCGATTACCTTGCTGCCAAAGGCTTCTCCAACTACATAGTCTCTGGCGGCGGACGTGATTTCATGCGGCCGATCAGTCAGGAGGTCTACGGCATCCCCCGAGATCGCGTCATCGGCAGCGGCGTGGCATTGACGTGGAAGGACGACGGCCACAGCGGCACGATCCTTCGTCAGCCCCAAACCGATGTCGTCGACGACGGGCCGGCCAAGCCCGTACAGATATGGAACCGAATCGGCCGACGACCTGTCATCGCGGCCGGAAACAGCAACGGTGACCTACCGATGTTGCAGTTCGCCGAACACCCGAACATTCCGGCACTTCGACTTCTGGTGCTCCATGACGATCTGGAACGCGAGTTCGACTACGTGGACGGAGCCGAGCACGCACTCAACGTCTCGCGCGCAAACGGGTGGACAGT
The DNA here is from genome assembly GCF_056401335.1 of Rhodococcus sp. P4_F3_2. Classification (NCBI taxonomy): domain Bacteria; kingdom Bacillati; phylum Actinomycetota; class Actinomycetes; order Mycobacteriales; family Nocardiaceae; genus Rhodococcus; species Rhodococcus sp. P4_F3_2. The sequence continues at coordinate 5,166 of NZ_JBFUJN010000056.1, read as the reverse complement.
GGTGAGCATCAAAAACGACTGGAAGGCAGTCTTCGAACCACTCGCCGAATGACAGTATGGACGTGTGACCCTCGATGATGTCGCCGACGAACTCTACGGCCTCGACCCCGGCGAGTTCGTCGAGGCGCGTACAAAGCATGTGAAGGCTGCCCGGGAGGACAACGACCGCACACTGGCCGCGGAGATCGGAAAACTTCGGAAGCCAACCACCGTGGGATGGTTGGTCAATCTCATTTCGCGCAATCTATCCGAAGATCTGGATGCACTTCTCGCGCTTGGCGAATCGCTACGCGACGCCCAACGCCATCTCTCAGGTCAGGACTTGCGACGGCTGACGACACAGAGGCAGCAGGTGGTGCGAAGTCTCGCCCACAAATCCGGTGAGATCGCGGCTTCGCGTGGAAAGAATGCCGGCGAGGATGCGTTACGTGATGTCGCGCAGACCCTCAATGCCGCCCTGTCCGACGAGGAGACTGCCGCGCAGGTCCGACTCGGACGAGTTGTTACCGCTGCCAGTTACAGCGGTTTCGGGCCGGCGGGACTTGCTGTAGTGGAGGAGGATTCCGTACAAGATGCCCCTGCGATCCACACCGAAGACAGCGCTCCGGCCAAATCCACTGCTCCGGATCGCAAGGCCGAACAAGCCAAGGCGAAAGCAGAATTGACGGAAGCCAGGGCAGACCTCGAGAAAATCCGACGACGGGTCAAGGCCGAGACCGCCCAGTTCGAGGATGCCAGGTCAAAGCTGTCCGACCTCGACCGCCGCATCGAAGAACTCCGCGCCGATCTCGAACACGCAGAACAGGAACGACAGTTCGCCAAGAACACCGAGAAGGCTGCCGGTGTCGCGGTTCGAGAGTCCGAGGATGAGCTTCGCGAGGCCGAGCGCCGGGTCGACGAAGCAGAAGAGGGCCTTGACGAGACGGAATGAGTTGCACGTTCGGAGATCTTGACCTCTACAGCAGTTCAGGTTCTAGCGTGATTTCATGACATTCACCCGAATCGAACTCGACTACCTGGCCACACAGACTCTCGGACGCCTCGCGACGGTTCAACGGAATGGAACGCTGCAAGTCAGTCCGGTCGGATTCCACTACAACCCGGATACAGCCACGATCGACATCAGCGGTTACAACATGACGGGCAGCCGTAAGTTTCACAACGTCGCGGAGAACGGGCGGGTCGCGTTTGTCGTGGACGACATCGCATCTGTAGATCCATGGCGGGTCAGGTGTGTCGAAATCCGTGGACGGGCAGAGGCTTTGGATGTTACGGGTGCTGGTGCGCATGGTCTCGACGCACCGATCATCCGTATCCACCCCGAACGCATCATCAGCTTCGGCCTCGACGACAAAGAACTGGACGTCCACCAGTTGGTCGTGAACGGACGTGACGTCTGAATGCCCAAATCGAATTGATCAGCCTGCGGCGGCTTCTAGTTCACTCAGTGATTCCTCGAGGTGGCCCAGGAGCCGCTGCAGGTGCGGAACATTGCGGCGGCAACCGACGAGACCGAACTGCATGGTGTCCGCATAGCCGATGACGGTGATGTTCATTGCCTGCCCGTCCAACGGAATCGATGCCGGATAGCAGCTCTCGAGCTTCGCGCCGTTCCAGTATCGCGTCGTCGTCGGGCCGGGCACGTTGGAAATCACCAGATTGAAGACTGGGCGCCCAGTGATCAGTCGGGATGAACCAGGGATCAGCGGCAACCCGAGGCCCGCGACGTTCAATGCACTGAGCGCCGTGATCTGAAGGGGCGTCAGGCCCGACATCAGGGACTTGGCGCTACTCATCGAGTCGTGAACTCTCTGAAGTCTGGCCGCCGGATCCGCCAATTCGGTTGCCAGATCACACAACACCGCACCTACGGCATTGCCGGAAGCCTCACCCTCAGTGCCTTTACGAAGTGATACCGGCACCATCGCGATCAACGGTTTGTCCGGCAACTCGTCCAGTTCGATCAGGTATCGCCGTAGCGCGCCCGCGCACATAGCCAACACCGCATCGTTGAGCGTCACGTCTGCAACGCAACTGACCTTGCGCAGGCGCTCGATCGGCCACGACTGCGCGGCGACACGCCTCGCGCCGGTGATCGGGACGTTGAAGATCGATTTCGGGGCAGCAAACGGCAACGGTGCGACGTGGTCCTTCACTGCCGAGGCAGCGGCGTTCACTATCGCAGGGCCCACCCCGACCACATCTTGCACGGTCTCGATCACGGAGCCCACCCGCCTCTGCAGGTCCAGCCCGCGACTGGCTCGAACCCGCCCCGAAGAAGGTCGCTGCGCCCACGGAGGCAACGATTCTCGATCGAGCGGGTCCGACGAGAGGCTGCGGTACCACGCCTGAACAGCAGACACACCATCCATGAGTGCATGGTGCGTCTTCATGTACACGGCAACTCGGCCGTCGGCGAGACCTTCGATCACATACGCCTCCCACAGCGGCCGATGCCGATCGAGCAGCGTGCCGTGGAGCATGGAGGTCAGCTCGAGCAATTCGCGGACTCGTCCCGGCTTGGGCAGCGCGAGCAACCGGACGTGATACTCGAGATCGACATCCGTGTCTTCCGTCCAACGCACCGGCGCGAAGTTCGACAAGAACTGCACCGGCTTGCGGCGGAAGAGGGGGCGAATCGAGTCGACGTCGGTGAGCGAACGGTAGAGCGACCTGGCGAATTCGCCGTCATCTCCTTCCGGCGGAACGAAAAGCGACAGTCCACCGACGTGCATGGGATGCTCTCGTGACTCCATCAGCAGGAACATCGAGTCGAGCGGCAGCATCAGCGTCATGGCGATCCGTTCTCTCGGGCAGCTGCCCGGAGTACCGATCAGCCGCTGTTCGACAAAGTTACTCGCCCTGACTTCCCTCATTGGCGACTCCGACAAAACATTGCCCCCTCGATTTCGACAGGAGTCCGATATTCCCGTCGACGAACGCCTTTTCGGGTCGTAGCACCTCACAGAGATTCGTGGGTGAATGACGAGACACAGAGCACTGCAACAAATTTCAATCCTCACAGCCACAAGTAGTAGCGAAGGCGATCGCAGTAATACTTTTGTCGGAATTGTTTCAAATTGTCTGTACATCCAAGTCACACGTGACTACCGTCACTCATCATCACAATCCCGACTGGTCGGTTGTAACCAAAGGAGAAATACATGTCCCGACGTTCGACGTCGCGTGGGCTTTTCGGCGCACTCGCCACCGCAACTGTGTTCGCCACCGTCACAGCGGTGGGAAGCCTGTCAGCAAGCATTGCAGGAGCCGCCCCGGCAGCGGAGATCCCCTTCGGCGGTTGGGATTCATGTCCGATCGACAATCCCGAGACCAGCACCTGTATGGACGTCACGGTTACCGGCGGAAACATGAAGATCGGCAAGCTTTCCGTCGGCATTCCCGCCGGGGCGATGCGCATCGCAGGCGGAGTTGCATACCGGGAGAATCCAGAGGCTGAATTCGGATTCGACCAAGTCTTCATCCCACCGAACGACAACAGTCGGGGGATCTACGCCGAACCTATCGACATCCCCGGGGGCGCACTCGGAATCGACCTACCATTCAACAATCTCTTCGGACTGAACAAGGCCTCGGCCACCGTCGAGTCGACGTCTGCACTCCCCACCGTGGATGCATTTCAGCTTGGCGTGAAGCTACCCGTCAAATTGAAGATCGCGAACCCTCTCCTCGGCGGCAAATGCTACCTGGGCTCGGACAGCAACCCCGTTCAACTCAACTTGGATGTGACCGAATACGGCGTCCTCGAAGAGGTTCCAGGTTTCCCGGATACTGCCGTCGTTCGAAACACCGGGCACACCGGACAGCCCTTCGCCGTCCCGACAGCTTCCGGATGTGGCCCGTTCGGCGTTCTGAATCCAATCGTCAACTGGCGCGCCGGGCTTCCCTCGTCCACCACGTCCAACTCCCTCGCCACGACGAGTGACGTCTACAACATCGGTGCCGACAGCCTCAGGCCACAGCCGGCCGGCTCACCCGAACCCGCTGCCGTCATTGCCGAACGTAGCGCCAACTAGCAATCCAACCCACTGCCACAGAACCGTCATCGACGACAGATTGCCACCTCGAAACGGAGTTCACTTGTCCATGCACACAATACGATTCAGAGCCACGCTCGCCGTCGTCGCAGCGGGAGTCCTCACTCTCGGGGCGGCGTCAACCGCGACGGCGGCCCCGCTGCCCAATGCGCCGTTCGGGGGCTGGGGAAAGTGCCCGATAGCAAATCCGGAGACAAGCACCTGTGTCGACGTCGTCGTCAAAGGCGGCGAAATGAACATCAACGGGCTCAAAGTACCGATTCCTTCCGGCTCGTTGAATATCGCCGGCGGTGTCGCCTATCGCGAGAACCCCGACGCAGAATTCGGGTTCGACCAGATCTTCATTCCTCCCACTGACGGCACCAAAGGCGTCTATTCCAGCCCCATCGAGGTACCAGGAGGAATCTTCGGGCTCGGTATACCGTTCCCCGGCGGCTTGACCACCATCAAGTCAACAGTCGAACCGGTCGCGTTGCCGACAGTCGACGCATTCCAACTCGGTGTCACACTTCCGGCAAGATTGAAGATCTCCAACCCCTTGCTGGGCGGCAACTGCTATCTGGGTTCTGCGAGCAACCCGATCATGTTCAAACTCGGAGTGTCCGAAAATGGTGTCCTGGAGGAAGTTCCAGGATTTCCGGATACCGCCGCCGTCAGAAACGTGACGCACGCCGACCAGACGTTCGCGGTACCGGGCGCATCTGGATGCGGACTGTTCGGCGCATTGAATTGGGCAGTCAATCTTCGCGCCAACGTTCCGTCTTCGAGTGGTCACAACTCGTTGACCACCACAAGCGATGTGTTCAACATCGGCGCCGACAGCCTGCGGACGCAGTAGAGCAAGCACCGGCGACTCACGAAGTATCACCGACAACAAGGAGATATCGATGTCCCATGCAGTTCGCCGCACCACCTTCGTCACAGCTGCCGCAGTAGCCGCGATCGCGGTCGCAGCCGGCACCGCTTCGGCTTCGACCGTCGTCACTCCCGCGGGACAAGCCGTGACTGCCTCGAGCAGCAATCTCAGTATCAAGACTGGCACGATCACGCTTACCTGCTCCAGCACGACGGGATCCGGAACCATCCCAGCGGCGCCGGGTAACTCCAC
>NZ_JBFUJN010000055.1:0-24958 GCF_056401335.1 Rhodococcus sp. P4_F3_2 | reverse complement strand
GCTCAGTCGTCGTGGTCGGCTCAGTCGTGGTCGGCGTCGGAATTACCGTTGTACCGCAGTTGTGATGGTGGCAATGCCAGCCGTAGTTGCCGTTGCCGTTKCCGTTGCCGTTGTTTCCACCGCCACTGTTGCCGCCAGGTTGGGCGGCGACGATGGCAGGGAAGACCGATACGGCAAGGACGCCGATACCCATCAGGCACATCACAGCAACAAGCATCATCGCTAGCCGTCGTGGCTGGCTCATCGACATTCCTCCCCGACACATACGTCCGACCTGCGGAAAACTGCGGCAGACTCATCGTGCCTATCGCACCGGACACACCCTCGTTACATTTCCGGCAAACATGTATCCGCCCAAGGATCATCCCTCACTTGGAAGCTCAACGGTCCGGATCAGCGGTCGCAATCGTATGAAACGGCGCACACTCGAGCTAAATCTTCACAATTCGGGCAGGCTCTGAAAATGCAGGAAAGGGCCGTTCAACTTTCGTTGAAAGACCCTTTTTGCTGGTACTTCTTGGTGGAGCTGAGGGGAATCGAACCCCTGACCTCTTCGATGCGAACGAAGCGCGCTACCAACTGCGCCACAGCCCCGTGCCACCGCCTCAGCGGTGCTCGGCAACTCTAACAGGAACGAATACTCCCGTTGGAATCACCCGACACGAACTTTCGGCCCGACAAGATCTGCCCAGAAGATCGACCGAGATAGGTCACTGACCGGACGCGCGACGCATCTCGGTGTGCCTGACCTCTTCTTCGTAGTGATCCAAGTGATCGAACACCGGATCTTCGTCGTCGACCTCGAGGACAACCGCTCCTGGCCGGCGCAATCGCGCGGGAATCAGGCGCAGCTCTTCGTCGGTGTGCGATTCGACTCCGAGTCGCGATCGGTTGAGGCGCTCGGTGCGACGACGGCGAATCTCCTGCTCGATCCGAACCTGCCGACGTAGGTACGCCATGTACCCACCGAGGCCGCACACGGTCAGCACAAACAACCACCACACCATCGGCGAGATGATMAATGCGAGAGCACCCGAGAGAATCGCGACGAATGCCAGGCCCAACAATGTCCGCTGACGGAATGCGTACCGCGCCTCCCGGGCGATGGCATCCGCTTCGGGGTCGAATCCGCCTCGGCCGCGCCGAACGGGAACAAATTCTCCGACCGGTGCACGACCGCCGGTGTAGTCGTCTTCTGCGTGAGTGTCCATCTGGTCCTCCGCGTCGTAGCTGCTGCGCACTGGTTCTGGTTGCCAGTTCGGATCGCTTCGATGTCCTGCTGCCGGCCCGCGCTGAACAGGGTTGCTGTCGCCGCGGTGGAGTACTCGAGTCGCGAGCGCCGCGTCACTCGTCTGCCGGATCCTGGGGCGCTTGTTGACAAGCATCGGCACCAGGACGAACAGCCACACGGCCACCAGCCCGATCCACACGAATGAGCTAGGCATGCCGCGGCCTCCTCCCGATCACCTACCAGCACCTATGCCAGCCGTTGACGAGTCAAGGTTAACGGCCGACGCCCTCGCATCGTTGCCGACGCGCCGAACCCCACCATACTCATGTGTCACACGCGTACCGAACTGAACTTCCGGTTCAGTCCCAAAAGTCTCAAGTTCTGGTTGAATCAAAAACCACATTTTTCCGGCCGAAAGTAGGACTACTCAGCGGTAACTGCCGTTTAGCTCGCGTTTCTCACGCTCGTGGCGCCGTATTGGTCACACCCACGAAGCGCRTCCGGACCGCACCAATCTGTCGACGACAGTGGTGGGTACTTCCTCGATGGTCATTCCGACCAGAAGATGATCACGCCATTGGCCGTCGACATCGAGATAGCGCTTGAGAAGACCTTCCTCCCGGAACCCAACGTTTCGTAGGACCGCGCGACTCGACGCGTTCTCCGGCCGAACGGTCGCCTCCACTCGATGCAGACCGACCTTCGAGAATGCGTGATCGAGTGTGAGCGCAACGGCCGCTGTGGCTACGCCCCCACCGGTGACATRCGAGGCGACCCAATAGCCCACCCAGGCGGACCGCAGAGCGCCGCGCACGACATTTCCGATGGTGACCTGCCCGCAGTACTTCCCGTCGAGTTCGATCACCAAGGGAAGGATCCGGCCCTTGCGCGCCTCGGAGCGAAGATTCCCGCACAGGGACGGCCAGACAGTGATGTGGTGGCGAGCATCCCAGGGCGACTCTCCGGTGGGCTCCCACGGCTCCAGGTGCTCGCGATCGCGAATGCGGAGGCGACTCCACACAGCAGCGTCACGGAGCTTCACGGGGCGGACGGTCACCACTCCCGCGGGCACTCGCAGTGGGCCGAGATCTTCCGGCCATCCTGGATGGACTGACATCACACCCCACTCGGGTCGGCGTTACCCACGTTGGGCGAGAAAAGCTACGTCGACTTCTTCACCGATGTGCACTTCGGTGACGTCTCGATCGACAAGAACCAAGCAATTGGCTTCCGCCAAGGTCGCGAGGAGATGTGAGGACGCACCGGGCGCACCCCCGAGTGCCTGCACCAGGTACTCCCCCGTCGCTTCGTCACGCATCAGCTGACCACGCAGGAAACCCTTGCGATCGGCAATCGACGTGATCGTTCCCACCGTGCGCGCCTTCACTACTCGCCGCATCGGTTGGCGGCGTCCGAGCGCGATTCTGATCAGCGGGCGAACCATGACTTCGAATACCACCAGTGCGCTGACCGGGTTGGACGGTAGGAGAAAGGTCGGAACCTCGTCTCGTCCCAGCTTGCCGAAGCCCTGCACTGATCCCGGATGCATGGCAACGCGCTCCACCTCGAGTGTCCCCAGGTCGGCAAGCGCCTCACGAACCTCGTCGGACGCTCCGCCGCCCACGGCACCGGCGATGACAACGATTTCCGAGCGAATCAGCTGTCCCTCGACTACTTCGCGAAGACGGCGCGAGTCGTTGCCTGCGATTCCCACACGGTTGACGTCGGCGCCGGCATCGCGCGCTGCGGCGGCGAGGGCATACGAATTGACGTCGTAGACCTGACCAGGCCCCGGCGTGCGATCCACGTCGACAAGTTCTCCACCGACGCTGATGACGGAGAGACGCGGACGCGGATGGACGAGCACTTTGTCGCGACCCACCGCGGCAAGCAAACCGACCTGTGCGGCTCCGATGATGGTGCCTGCCCGAACTGCCACGTCTCCCGGCTGGACGTCGTCACCTGCACGGCGAACGTAATCGCCCGAACGCACCGGCTCGAAGATCCGAACGCGAGCGCGACCCCCGTCGGTGTTTTCGAGCGGGAGCACGGCGTCGGCCAGCGTGGGCAGCGGTGCGCCCGTGTCGACTCGCACGGCCTGACGCGGTTGCAACCGGATCGGTTGGCGTGAGCCCGCCGTCACCTCGCCGACCACCGGCAAGCTGAGGTCCGTAAGCTCGCCGTCCTCGCCGCGGAGGTCGGCTCCAGCGCCGGCGACATCGACACTGCGAACCGCGTAACCGTCGATGGCAGCTTGATCGAATCCCGGCAATGGGCGTTCGGTCACCACTTCCTCGGCACACAGCAGTCCCTGCGCCTCCGAGATGGCGACCCGAACCGGACGGGGTGCCACTGCAGCAGCGGTAACCCTGGTCTGCTGCTCCTCAACCGACCGCATCTGGTCCGCGTCCTCCTGTGTCTGGAAATTCGGTGATATCCGTCAGCTCATGATGCCTTGCCTTCGAAAAGGGACAAGCACATTGATACTGCGTTATCGGGCGAGCAACCACCGTGGCGACACGCTCAGCGGTCGAGCCGATCCGCGAGCCACTTACGCAAGGACGGACCGTAATCGTCACTGTCGAGTGCCAGGTCAACCGAAGCGCGGAGGTACCCGCCGGGGTTGCCCAGGTCATGACGCGTTCCGCGGTGCACCACCACGTGAACCGGATGACCCTCGGAAATCAGGAGAGCGATGGCGTCGGTGAGTTGCAACTCACCGCCGGCTCCCGGCTTGATGCGACGAAGTGCGTCGAAAATCGCACGATCGAGCAGATAGCGACCCGCAGCGGCAAAGGTCGACGGCGCGTCTTCCACAGCCGGCTTCTCGACCATGCCGACGACCTTGAGGACGTCGGGATTGACCGCGTCGGGAACGATCTCGACGTCGAAGACGCCGTAAGCGCTCACTGCGTCCTTGGGAACGTCGATTGCACAGAGAACGGACCCGCCGCGCTTGGCCCGAACTCGCGCCATGATCTCCAGGACGCCACGCGGGAGTACGAGATCATCGGGCAGAAGGACCGCGATGGCATCTTCGTCGTCGTCGAGAACCGACTCGACGCAACCGACTGCGTGCCCGAGGCCGAGGGGCTGCTCCTGAATCACGGAATCGACTTCGAGCAAACCCGGCGCTTTGCGCACCTTTGCCAGGGCAGCAAGTTTTCCGCTCGCTTCCAGCTTGCTTTCGAGCACGAGATCCTCGACGAAGTGCGCAACCACTCCGTCTTTGCCCGGGGACGTCACGATGACGAGCCGCTCGGCTCCCGAGTCCGCAGCTTCACCCGCCACCAGTTCGATACCCGGTGTGTCCACGACCGGCAGCAATTCTTTCGGAACCGTCTTGGTGGCAGGCAGGAAACGCGTACCAAGTCCGGCTGCGGGAACCACGGCCGTGCGGAAGGCCCTCGTGCTGCTAGCGACAACGTCTGTCATGCCAACACCTTAGCCGCCGCTTGTTACCGCTCGGTCAGCACGACGAATATCGTTGCGGGGTGACACCTCAGACAAAAGCACAATGGCGACAAATCGCACTCGCAGCACGTGATGCAGTCTCCGAGCACACTCGAAACACGGAAACTGCGGCGTTGATCACGCACATACGTTCAGTGATTGTCGACGGCTCAACCGTCTGTGCGTACGTCCCCACCCGCACCGAACCAGGATCCACCGACTTGCTCGACGCCGTTGCCGAGATCGCGCAGCGTGTACTACTTCCGATCACCGGAGAACCCGGACCGTTGTCCTGGGTTCAATACAGCGGTGCCGACGGTTTGCGCCCCGCGAAGTACGGCATTCGGGAGCCCGCCGGACCCGTCCTACCACCGGAAACCCTGTCCGCCGTGGAATGCATGCTGATCCCTGCTCTCGCGGTGGATCTTCGTGGAACACGCCTCGGCCGCGGCGCAGGCTTCTACGACCGGACGCTCGGGTCGGTCGGACCGCAGACTCGGCTCGTGGCAATTGTCAGAGACTCCGAACTCGTCGAGACCTTGCCTGCCGACGACCACGACATTCCGATGGGATGGGCATTGACGCCGAGCGGCGGTCTCACGCGGCTCCAAGGCGATTGATCTGCGGGAATAGATCCCTGATTAGCGCTGTTGGCACTGTCACTTGTAGAGTGCTAAAGGCTGCGGTGTAAATACGCGGCTGCTCGAACATCACAGTGCGGAGGAAGCCCGGTGCCCACCTACTCATACGCATGTACGGAATGTGACAACCGTTTCGACATCGTCCAGTCCTTCAGCGAAGATTCACTGACGGTCTGCCCAGCTTGCTCAGGCAAGCTCCGCAAGCTGTTCAACTCTGTTGGCATCGTGTTCAAGGGCAGCGGCTTCTACCGCACCGACAGCCGCGGCGGCTCCGGGACTGCGAGCGAGCCCGCCAAGAGTGATTCGGCACCCGCTGCGAAGTCCGAGTCCAAGTCGGACTCCTCTTCGACATCGAGTTCGTCGACCAGCACGCCGGCGCCCGCGAAGGCTGCCGCAAGCTGATTTCCACAACCTCCGGGTTGTCCACAGTTTCACATCGTTAGGGCCGGAAGCACCGCTTCCGGCCCTAACGTGCATGAATGCCGTCAGCACGTTCTCGCTCGCCGAGGCGCTCCGATCCACTGCGCGCCCAACTCGATCTCAGCCCGAGCACCTTCGATCGCGTCGTCGAACTGACGCGCGGCACTCGGTTCCGCACGGCGACAGTCCGCAAGATCGCAGCCGTTGCGCTGGCCACACTCGGCGTTGTTCTCTTCTTCCGAGGCGATCCCGCGACCGATACGGTCGCCGTAGTTGTCTCGAGTCGCGATCTCACTCCCGGACAGGTGATCGCGGATTCGGATGTCGAGATCCGAGAGATCGACTCGAAACAGCTTCCCGAAGGAGTTGTCTCCGATACCGACCTGGTAGTCGGGAGAACCGTTGCCGGCCCGATTCGCTCCGGAGAAACCGTCACCGACGTGCGCGTTCTCAGCCCACGGCTGGCCGGGTTGTCCGTAGGAACCGACGACGCCCGTATCGTCCCCGTCCGATTGGCCGATGCAGCCGTCGCGGATATGTTGCGCAGCGGGGATGTCGTCGACGTACTGACCGTCGGCCCTGACACATCCCGCACTGACACATCCCACCCCGACACACCCAACGAATCAATTGCCGACAAGGCCCCGCAGATTCTTGCGGCGGGAGCAGTAGTCGCGCTGGTCACCACGTCGGAAAGTACACGTAACCAGCAGGAACAGGTGATTCTGCTGGCTCTGCCGACACCGGCAGCCAACGTCGTTGCCGCGGCATCCCTGTCCAATGCGATCACCGTGACATTCCGCTGACCGCACAAAGCGTCCGAAGCTCCTCTAGGATTTTTCCAGTCGGTTCGGTATCAACGGACCATCTGGCACTTGCCATCGGAGACTCGAGGGGACACCGACATGCTCAAGGGATTCAAGGATTTCCTGCTTCGCGGAAACGTGCTCGACCTGGCCGTCGCAGTCGTCGTCGGCGCAGCCTTCACCGCCATCGTCACGGCATTCACCAGCAACATCATCAATCCGCTCATCGCCGCAATCGGCGGTTCAAACGAGTTGGGCTGGGGCCGCGAGATCATCTCCGGCAATCCGGAAACCTTCGTGAATATCGGCGCTGTGGTCACCGCGATCATCAACTTCATCATCATCGCGGCGGTCGTCTACTTCGTGCTGATCGTTCCCGCGAATGCGGCGAAGAAGAAGTTCGTCTCCGAGCCCGAGGACAAGGAAGCCAGCGAAACCGATCTGCTCATCCAGATCCGCGACATCCTCTCCGCCAATGCCGGTGGCGCCGACACAGGAGCCCACGCCAAGACGCTCGAATAGGCAGCGCTCACAGAACAAATCAGGCCCTCGGACATTGTGTCCGAGGGCCTGATTTACTTCTCAACCGCCGTGGTGCGGGGGCCGCTGACTGCGCAGCCAGTCGTCGTCCGAGGATCGCGAGGAACCTTCAGGCCCCCGCTCGTCCGACGTCGTCTCGGGAAAGACGTCCCCGAAGATGCGCGCCAGGCGCTTCTTGTCGACTGGCGGCTTCTTCGGGGTATCTGGTTGCTCCGACAAGCTGTCTCAGCCCTCGAGGCTGGACAGCTCGGCGATGACGTGACTCGCCAAAGCCGTCAGGGTTGCCATGCCGTCGCGAATTGCCGGCCTGGTCGACGCCAGATTGGCGACCACGGTGCTTCCCGAAACCCCGACGAGGCCGCGGGACAAGCCTGCTTCGAGCGATCCGGCCGACAGACCGGAAGCGCGAAGTGCTTCGGCAATTCCCGGGATCTCGCGATCGAGAACCTCTGCGGTCACGTCGGGAGTGACGTCACGCGGGGATACCCCGGTACCGCCGACCGAGATCACGAGGTCGACGCCACCGATGACTGCGGTGTTGAGAGCGTTGCGGATCTCCACTTCGTCGGCGGCGACGGCGACCGTCGCATCGACGAGAAAACCCGCTTCGTTCAGCAGTTCCGTAACCAGTGGACCGATGGAGTCGGTGTTGTCGCCGTGGGCTGTGCGATCGTCGACGATGACGACCAGAGCGCGGCCGGCCGATGTGGCTTCGAGTTCCATGACACCTACCGTAGTGTCCGATCCCGACGCCGTTGCGATCTGGCCGAAGATCGGGTCGATCGTCTGCTGATCGCCGAACATCATCGGCCGCCCTGCGCTGCCGCGGTTCCCAACGTGACGTCGACGGTCTTGGTCTGCCCGCCGTCGCTGTACGTGATCGAGACCTTGTCGCCGGGAGCATGTGAACGCACTGCCGCGATCAGCGAATCACCATCTGCGACAACACGATCGTCGACCTTGGTGATGACTGCACCCTTCGGGATACCGGCCTTGGCGGCCGGCCCGTCAGCAGTGACATCCATGACGGTTGCGCCGTCGGCGTTGTCCTGCGACGGTACGGTCACGCCGATCATGGCCTGAGTCGCCTTGCCGGTCTTGATCAGTTCGTCGGCGACGCGGCGTGCCTGATCGATCGGGATGGCGAAACCGAGGCCGATGGAACCGCCCTGGGTACCCGACGACGCTCCGAGCGAGGCGATCGCCGTGTTGATGCCGATCAGCTGGCCGTCCATGTTGACGAGGGCGCCGCCGGAGTTGCCGGGGTTGATCGCTGCGTCGGTCTGCAGAGCGTCGATGACGGTGTTCTGGTTGCCGGACTCGCCGCTCGTGGACACCGGGCGATCGAGTGCGGAGATGATGCCTTCGGTGACCGTGCCGGCAAGGCCGAGCGGGGACCCGACGGCCACAACCTGCTGTCCGACCTGAACGTCGCCGGAGTTCCCGAGATCGATGGGCGTGAGGTCGTTGCGGCCGTCGACCTTGATGACGGCGATGTCGGAGACGGGATCGGCACCGACAAGGGTGGCCGAGGCCTTGGTTCCGTCGGAGAACGCGACGCGAAGTTGCGCTCCCTGAGCACCGGCAACGTGGTTGTTGGTCAGGATCAGACCGTCGGAGGACAGGATGACACCGGAACCCTCACCGCCCTGTCCCTGCGCGGTGGCGACCTCGATCTGCACGACGCTGGGCACCACCTTCGAGGCAACGGCCTGAACCGAGCCGGCAGGAGCGTTGGACGTGTTGGTGGCAGTGGGCTTGGGGGCGTTCAGCGAGTTGGTGACCGTCGCGGTTCCACCGTTGCGGTCCGCTACGACCGCTCCGACCACGCCACCGACGCCACCACTGACCAGAACCAGGGCAAGAGCGCCGGCAACCAGCGCCATGCGTCCTGACTTCGGCTTGGTGGTGGTCGAACCTGAGTTCGGCCCCTGCAGCGGCGCGGGGATCTGATTGTGGCCGCCCGGACCGTTCGGGCCGCCGGGTCCACCTGGGTTGGGTGCGCCGTACGGAGCGTTGTGCTGGTACGCCGCCTCATGCGCACCGTGCGGGTGGCCGAAAGCCTGCGTGGGCTGCTGCGGCACCTGCCCGAAGCCTTCGGTGGGCCGGCCTTCGGTGGGCCGGGCAAAGGACTCGGTCGGCTGGTACGGCTGCTGAGGCGCCTGCCCCTGAGGCTGCTGCGGCGGCACGGGAGGCTGTGCCTGAGGTGCTGTCGGCTGCGCCTGGGTGGTGGGCTCGCTGTTGGGCTGCTCGGGCCGGGTCGGCCCGACGTTACGGTCCTCGGTCATCGGCTCGCTTTCGTCTACGGTGACCACCGGACGGGCAGTCACAACTGTTCTGCCGACAATGCTGCCTTGCGCTGCTGAGAAGGCGCTGAGACGTGCCTGTCACTTTACCCAGAGTTCGACGTGAAAATCCGGTGTTGTCGGCTCGGCCCGAAAGACTCTCGGGCCGAACGCATTAACTCGTGACGTCAGTCACCGAAGCACGGGACCAACGGGTCTACAGAACACGCTACTCGGCGCTCGGCCCTGGTTCGCCGGGAAGCACGATACGAACAAGCGCTCCCCCACGATCGGATTCGTCGATCGCGATGGTGCCGCCGTGCTTGACGACTACCTGACGCACAATCGCAAGTCCCAGACCCGATCCCGGCATCGAACGTGCCGCGGTCGACCGGTAGAAACGATCGAACACCAACTCCCGATCCTCCTCCGGAATGCCGGGTCCCGCATCACTTACGGTCAATTCCAACAATCCTTGGCCGACCGGACGCATTTCGACGCGTACCTGTTCGCCCTTCGGACTCCATTTCGCAGCGTTGTCGAGGACGTTCAGCACCGCACGCGACAGGCCCGCTTGATCTCCGTAGACGTACCACGGAGTGGTGACCGCTTCGAACTCGATTTCGTTGCGCCTGCGCCGCGCTCGTTCGAGCGCACGCTCGACGACGTCGCTGACGTCTACGCGCTCGTACACGGTTTCGGGCGCGTCTTCGCGGGCCAGATCGACAAGGTCACCGACCAGAGTCGACAGTTCCTCGATCTGCGCGACGACGTCGGCACGAAGTTCCGCCATGTCCTCGTCGGGAATCTGCGGCGCACCGGGGCGACTGGACGCGATCAGCAATTCCATGTTGGTACGCAACGAAGTCAACGGTGTGCGCAACTCGTGTCCGGCGTCCGCAACGAGGCGCGACTGACGCTCACGAGACTCGGCGAGCGCCCGCAGCATCGTGTTGAAACTCTCTGTCAGGCGCGCTAATTCGTCGCTGCCGGTAACGGGGATCTGCGTCAGATCGTCGGTCCGTGCAACGCGTTCGGTGGCGGCAGTCAGCCTGGCGATGGGCCGTAAACCGGTGCGGCCCACGGTAGTACCCGCCACCGCAGCAAGTATGACGCCACACCCGCCGACCACGAAGAGCACCCAGGCCAGTCGGTCCAGTACTGCAACGGTCGGCGCGAGCCGCTGACCGATCACCAAAGTGCTTCCGTCATGGGTTCGTTGAGCAAGCACTCGCTGACCGTCGACGGTTCGCAGCGAAGAATCCGATTCGCCACGCGCTACGGCATCTTCGGCTTCACCGATCGGCACGTCGGAACCGGGCGGCTGGTACGTGCTCAGGTCCGAGAAGATCAGGGCCACACTGATGTCGGTGGTGTACAGCGTCGCACCGGAGATGTAGCGAGGATCGAATCGCACGACATTGCTGTCGATGAGCACCGCCGCCCTGGTACGCAACTGGTGATCGACGTCCGCGTAGAGCGCACGCGAAACCACCGCGTACGCCGCGATCGCCATGACTGCGACGGCAATGGCCACCACCGACGCAGCGAGGAGCGTCACACGCCAACGCAATGACACCGAACGGGTCAGTGGCATCGGCGGGCGCATTTCGACGGACGCTTGGGTGGTGGAGGATTTCTTCGGTTCGGCGTTCTTGCCGAACGGAGCGGTGATCACGGAGGCGTCTCCCGCAGGACGTAGCCGACTCCGCGGACGGTGTGGATCAACCTCGGTTCGCCGTCGGCTTCCGTCTTGCGACGCAGGTAGCCGACGTACACCTCGAGCGCGTTGCCGGACGTCGGGAAGTCGTACCCCCACACCTCTTCGAGAATGCGTCCACGGGTGAGCACGCGGCGCGGGTTGGCCATGAGCATTTCGAGAAGGGAAAACTCGGTACGAGTCAGGCTGATCGATCGCTCTCCGCGCTTGACCTCACGGGTGACCGGGTCGAGGGTGAGGTCCTCGAAGGCCATCATTTCGGAATCGGCGTCCAGATCGGGCGCGGTGCGACGCAGTAGTGCACGCAACCTGGCAAGCAACTCTTCCAAAGCGAAGGGCTTGGGCAGGTAGTCGTCCGCTCCGGCATCGAGGCCGGCGACTCGCTCGCTGACCGAATCGCGGGCGGTGAGCACGAGGATGGGCAGGTCGTCGCCGGCACTGCGAAGACGACGGCACACTTCGAGTCCGTCGAGTCGCGGCATCATGACGTCGAGCACGACGGCGTCTGGCCGGTTGGCGAGGATCTTCTCGAGTGCGTCGAGCCCGTCGACCGCGAGCTCGACCGTGTAGCCGTTGAAGCTGAGCGACCGCCGAAGCGACTCGCGAACCGCCCGGTCGTCGTCGACCACCAAAATACGCATACCGACAGTTTGGACTGAAGTGCTGAGATGCGGCTGAGAGGGTCCGATTCCGGCCTCCGGCGTGTCGCGGTCAGTCCCGGGTTCGCCTGGGCCCGGGCAGGCTCCAATGACGCCATAACGCAAGCAGTCTGAACACCGCGGCGAACGCCGTGCCGCACACCAGCGCGGCGTTGGTGGACAGTCCGGCTTGCGAGACTGTGACCACCAACGCAGCGCCGAGCAGTGCGGGAACCGCGTACAGGTCTTTGTGCAGGAGCAGCGGTACCTCGTTGACGAGGACGTCGCGGATCACTCCGCCGCCGATCGCCGCGGTCGCACCGATCAATGTCGCCGCCAGCGAACTGGCGTTGTTGTCCAGCGCGATGACGGCGCCGGTACTCGCGAACAAGCCCATCCCCAGCGCGTCGAGCGCCAGGATTTCACGACGCAGTCGATTGAGCGGCTCGTGTAGGTAGAACACGGCGAGTGAGGTGGCGGCGGCCGTTCCGAAGTACGGCCAACTGCTCAGCGAGCTGGGCGGATGGACGCCGAGGAGGACGTCGCGGACGATACCGCCGCCGATGCCGGTGAACACACCGACCGAGCACACCCCGAAGATGTCGAGTCGCTTGGTGACGCCCACCAGGGCACCCGAGGCCGCGAACGCCACGATGCCCACCAGTTCGAGGATCCTCAGCAGCACCGGCCAAGGATCGCACGGTCAGATGCGGCTCGGGTCGATCACCCCGAGTCGAACTGCTTTGACCAGTCGCCGAGGAACCCGGTGGGTCTGGCCGAAGGCCGTGACCTCGACCAGATCGGGCGCAGTCGCCTTCCACTGGGCACGGCGACTGCGTGTGTTGGAACGCGACATCTTCCGCTTGGGAACGGCCATCAGAGTGCCTTGCGCTTTCCGTAGCGACGCTCGAACTTCTCGACGCGTCCGGCGGTGTCCATCACTCGTTGTGCTCCAGTCCAGAACGGGTGCGAGTCGCTCGTGACGTCGACGACCAACAGCGGGTATGTGCCGCCGTCTTCCCATTCGACGGTGCGGTCACTCGTCACGGTCGACCGGGTCAGGAAGCTCTTGCCGGTGCTGGCGTCCTGGAACACCACGGGGTGGTAGTCGGGGTGCATCTGCTTCTTCATTCGTTTCCCTCTCGCGTTGATTCGGTTTCGGCATAAGGTGATTCGGATTCGTCGCACGGGTCTTCGTGGAACTCTCCGAACGGGTCTTCCCAGGTGGTCCACGACGCTTCGTCGGCCAACTCCTCGTCGGTGACCAGGGCGTGCTGCAGTGTTCGGTCGATCTCGAGCGGATTGGCTCCGCAAGTCAGAACCACCATCGAGGTATCACGGTCGCCGAAACGCTCGTCCCATTTCAGGGCCGCGAGCGCACGGCGCTCGGCTGGAACGCGCTCGCGTTGCTGCGGCGTCATCGCGGCCAGCCAGGTGTCCGCGCTGGCAACTCGCAGGCCACCGCCCGCCGATTCGAGCCAGAGCGCTTCGCCCGGTTGAGTCGCCACCCAGACGCGCCCGCGGGAATAGACGACACCTTCGAGCAGGACGTCGATCGCCTCGTGCAGACGCTCGGGGTGGAACGGCCGGTTCGCGGTGAACTCGACGAGCATCACTCCGCCGTCGTCGTCGAGCGGCGGCTGACGACGCAACAGCGGTGAGTGAGCGTCGGCCAGCTCACCGCGTCGCGCATCCGCAGGCACCTCGAGGAGCAGTGCCTCGATGTCGTCTCCCTCATCGAAGACGGGTACGCGCGGAGCAATGCGCGCGAGAACCGCGTTCAAGCGGGACCGCTGCCAGCCGTCGAGTCCATCGGACCCGCGCAGTACGAGAGCGTCGGCGAAGTCGACCTGCCCGACGACGACTTGAGCCAGGGTGCGGTCGTCGTCGAGGGCTTCGTCGCCGGTGGCGTCGGCAAGCCAGGTCTGGGCGTCGATGCACGTCACGACGGCGTCGACGCGGCAGTCACGCTGCGCCGGTCCGTCCACTTGGCCGACGACGCCCGTCACGACGACATGCTCGATCGCCCAGCACAGCGCTTCGGGTTCGAGTTGGCGGTCAAGCAGCAAGACGATCCGCTGGACCGAACTGTGCGAGTGAAGGCGACGCAGCAGCGGCAGCAAGTCTTCGCGCAGGGTGCAGGAGACGCAGCCGTGCGCGAGCTCGAGGATCGTCTCGCGTTCGGACACCGTGCCGGCAGACCCAGTGCCCCCGGTCATCGAGGTGACCGTCCGCCGGACCACCCCTTCACGGACGTGGCTCAGGTCGTGGTGAACCAGAACAGTTCCGGTTCGCAGCAACGCTCGTGCGGTGTGTGGAGTGGATTCGCTCATGCCGGCGACCAGGACCAGCGGAGTCCTGCCGTCCAAGATCGTATTCACAGCGGGCCTTTCTGGGAATGATTGTCATTACCGAGGTTGAACGCTACATTGATCTCACCGCATTGTCGAAAACGATTGTCATCTGCAAGTTGAAAGGAATACCCATGTCGGCTCACTGCCAAGTGACCGGACGTGTGCCGGGGTTCGGAAAATCCGTCTCGCACTCCCACAAGCGTTCGAATCGTCGCTGGAACCCGAACATCCAGCGCAAGACATACGTATTGCCCAGCGAGGGTCGTCGCATCACGCTCACCCTCTCGACCAAGGGCATCAAGACGATCGACCGCGACGGCATCGAATCCGTCGTCGCCCGGATCCGCGCGCGCGGCGAGAAGGTCTGAGCAGATGGCACGCAACGAGATCCGCCCGATCGTGAAACTCAAGTCCACGGCGGGCACCGGGTACACGTACGTGACCCGCAAGAACCGTCGCAACGACCCCGATCGACTCGTACTGAAGAAGTACGACCCCGTGGTGCGCAAGCACGTCGATTTCCGAGAAGAGAAGTAGGCATGGCCAAGAAGTCCAAGATCGCCAAGAACAACCAGCGACGGGTCATCGTCGAGCGATACGCGGAGCAGCGATCGGCGCTCAAGGAGGCAATCCGCTCCCCGAAAAGCTCACCCGAGGAGCGCGCGAAGGCCCAAGCGACCCTGCAACGTCTACCACGCGACGCCAGTCCGGTACGATTGCGCAATCGAGACGCTGCGGATGGACGTCCGCGCGGCCACCTGCGGAAGTTCGGGCTCTCCCGGATTCGCGTGCGAGAAATGGCGCACCGTGGGGAACTGCCTGGCGTACACAAGTCGAGCTGGTAAGGAAGTCGGATGGCAGTCAAGCGTTCACCGTCGAAGAAGCCACGCCCCGTAGAGGGTCGTAAGCCCAAGAAGAACCCGTTGTTCGCAGCGAAGATCACGCATGTCGATTACAAGGACATCAACTTGCTTCGCACGTTCATCTCGGACCGCGGCAAGATCCGCAGCCGTCGCGTCACGGGCCTGACCCCGCAGCAGCAGCGTCAGGTCGCCGTTGCAGTGAAGAACGCACGCGAAATGGCGTTGCTCCCCTTCACCGCCGCACGGTAGTCATACGCGCTCGGTAGTCACACGTAGAAGTACCGAAGAGGTCGCGCAGTCAATCGGCTGCGCGGCCTTTTTGTTGCCCAGACTAAGATTTCCCGAAGTCGTTCATTCCAGTCGAGAGGTGCCCGCAGCGTGTCGGGAGTTGTTGCGGGTTTCACCGTAATTTTTGTCGTCATCGCGGTCGGGTATCTGCTCGGCCGTCTCGGTACCCTCGGTAGCCAAGGACAGTTCGTTCTCGGTCGACTCGTCTTCTTCGTCGCGACGCCTGCCCTGCTGTTCACCACCCTCGCGTCGTCCGATCTGTCGGTGATCTTCTCGCCGACGCTCGCGGTTGCGTCGGCTACTGCCTTTGCCGTCGGCGCTCTGTACGTCGTCGTTGCAAAGATCTGGCTCAACCGGCCGCTGCCCGAACTGACTATCGGCGCGCTGTCGGCGTCGTACGTGAATTCGGCCAACCTCGGGATCCCGATCGCGGTGTTCGTGCTCGGCGATGCCACGTTCGTCGCGCCGCTCCTGCTCTTCCAGATCGTCGTGTACTCCCCGATCGCCTTGACGATCCTCGATCTCACGGCATTGCGGGGCGAAGCCGAAAAACTGTCACTGATCGACACTGTCACCGCTCCGTTCAAGAATCCGATCGTGCTCGCGGGCGCTGCGGGGTTGATCGTGGCGTTGATCGGTTGGGTACCGCCGAGACCCTTGATGCAGCCTTTCGAATTGATCGGCGCCACTTCGGTCCCCGGCGCACTGTTGGCATTCGGACTCTCGTTGTACGGCGTACGAGTGCTCGAGAAGGGCTCCAGTCCGCGCCGGGACGTCGCGCTTGCGTCGACCCTCAAGATCGTCGTCCAACCGGTGCTGGCTTACCTGATGGCGCACTTCCTCCTCGGCATCGACGGCCATCAGTTGTTCGCCATCGTGGTCGTCTCGACGTTGCCGACGGCACAGAATGTCTTCATCTACGCAAGCCGATATCGGCGCGGGATGGTCCTCGCCCGAGACAGTGCCTTTGTCACCACTTTGGCGTCAATTCCGGCGATTGCGCTGGTCACGGCGCTACTCGCTTGAGCAGGGTTACGGTGGATTCATGCGTGTACTAACCCTCGCCGTTCTGGCCTGCCTTGCTGTGGCCGGATGCTCCGTCGGGGCCCAGACAACGGGGCCGGTTGCTGCGCCGAATCCGATGGCGGCCAACGAAGCAAGTCCCGCCGACTGGTCGCTCGGAACCCCCGTTCCCGACGAGGTCGACGACAGCGAGATGGGCACGGAGTTCGACAGCCGCACCGACATCGTGGGTGCCACGGCCACCATGTTCGAATCGTGGTCCGAGGTCGACGATCACACGGTGGCAGTCCACTTCGTGACCGGCACTCCGGAGTGCTACGGCGCGTACGCAACCGTCGAAGAGACTGATACGACGGTGATCGTCACGCTCCGAACCGGAGCATTGCCGGAGGCCGCGGACAAGATGTGCATCTTGGTTGCCGTGTTCGGCAGCCTGGACGTTCCGCTGAGCCGACCGCTCGGCGATCGCCACGTCATCAACGGCTAGCCGCGCCTAAACGGCACAAGATCAACGATCGAACACTCCGTTTCGTCAGGTGTGGTGTGCGTCTCGTCGGGACAGACTGAAAACCGACACCCGTGCACTCGCTCGTCGGCAGCTTTCGACTCGAGCGGTGCTCAACATGAAGGAGCTCGCAAGTGCCTACTCTCCAGAGAGACGTTGCAATCGTCGGCGCCGGCCCCTCTGGCCTGGCAGCTGCAACCGCGCTGCGCAAGGCCGGCTTGACCGTCGCTGTGATCGAAGCGCGCGACCGCGTCGGCGGCCGCACGTGGACCGACACCATCGACGGAGCAGTTCTGGAAATCGGCGGCCAGTGGGTCTCCCCCGACCAGACCGCGCTGATCTCCTTGCTCGACGAACTCGGCCTGAAAACTTTCGAGCGCTACCGCGAGGGCGAGTCCGTCTACATCTCGTCGGCAGGTGAGCGGACGCAGTACACGGGTGATTCCTTCCCCACGAACGACACCACGAAGAAGGAGATGGACCGTCTCATCGACGAGATGGACGATCTCGCAGCACAGATCGGCGCCGAGGAACCGTGGGCACATCCCCTCGCCCGCGATCTCGACACAGTCTCCTTCAAGCAGTGGCTGATCAATCAGTCCGACGACGCCGAGGCACGTGACAACATCGGCCTCTTCATCGCCGGTGGCATGCTCACCAAGCCCRCCCACTCGTTCTCTGCCCTGCAGGCCGTACTCATGGCCGCTTCCGCAGGCTCGTTCTCCCACCTCGTCGACGAGGACTTCATCCTCGACAAGCGAGTGATCGGCGGAATGCAGCAGGTATCGATCCGCATGGCGGAGGCTCTCGGTGACGACGTCTTCCTCAACGCACCCGTGCGAACGGTGAAGTGGAACGAATCCGGTGCAACGGTGTTGGCGGACGGCGATGTTCGCGTCGAGGCAAGCCGAGTGATCCTGGCCGTACCGCCCAACCTCTACTCCCGGATCTCGTACGATCCCCCGCTGCCGCGTCGTCAGCACCAGATGCACCAGCACCAGTCCCTCGGCCTCGTCATCAAGGTGCACGCGGTGTACGAGACGCCTTTCTGGCGCGAAGACGGCCTCTCCGGCACCGGCTTCGGCGCGTCCGAGGTAGTACAGGAGGTGTACGACAACACCAACCACGAGGACGATCGCGGCACACTGGTCGCTTTCGTCTCCGACGAGAAGGCCGACGCGATGTTCGAGCTTTCCGTCGAGGAGCGTAAGGCCACGATTCTGGCCTCACTTGCCCGCTACCTGGGCCCGAAGGCCGAAGAACCGGTTGTGTACTACGAATCCGACTGGGGCTCGGAGGAATGGACCCGCGGTGCGTACGCGGCCAGCTTCGACCTCGGTGGCCTGCACCGATACGGCGCGGATTCCCGCACACCCGTCGGCCCGATCCACTTCTCGTGCTCCGACATCGCGGCCGAGGGGTACCAGCACGTCGACGGTGCTGTTCGGATGGGGCAGCGAACCGCCGCCGACATCATCGCCCGCAGCAAGGCCTGACGGCCACTTTGCCAAGTCTCGATCATTGCCCGGCAGTCACGACTGCCGGGCAATGATCGAGAGCAGCAGTTCCGCACGAACTCTCGCTACCTCGAGTCGACAGTCGATCAAGCTCTCCACCTTCGCCATTCGGCTTCGCAGCGTGTGCCGGTGGACGCCCATCGTGATGGCTGCCGCTTCCCAGTGCCCGTTGGCCTCGAGAAATGCCCGCAACGACGCCAGCAGTTCGGTGCCGTTGTCACGGTCGTAGTCCTCGATCGGTGTGATCATCGTTTCCGCCAGCGTGTTGAGCACTTCACGCGTCGAATCGAAAGACAGCAGCACACTTCCGGTCAGCGCCGCGAATTCCAAAGGCTCGCCACCGATTTCCGCCGCAGACGCACACAGCTGGGACTGCTCAACGGCGACCGCCAGCGCAGCGACCACCCGTCGCGCGCTCAAGCCGACTCGAAGCGCGCGAAGATCCGACCTCGATACCCCACCCAGTAGCTCTCGGGCGAACTGGACGTCGTCGGTTCCACGCAGCAGCACTGTGACGCGAGTGTCGTTGATCCGCGAAAACAACTGCCGCCCTGCCTTGTTCATGAACTCGGCAATCTCGACTCCGACGCGTCCCGCTACGTCGGACGTGTCGGCAAGAACTGTCAACCCTCGGATCATCCCCTCGCCGTCGGCGGCCTGCCGGATCTGTTGCCACGCCGGTGCCGGGTCGCGGTCTTCGGTGAGCAGCAGCCCGAGGGCGTGCGAATTCAACTGATCCTGAGTGGCGCGCAAGCGCGCAGGTTTCTCGAAGTCCAACGCCAGCAACGAGTTCGCGTGACCGAGCAGTATCTGATCGACGTAGCTGAGCGCCGAAGCACTGATCACCGCCAGGTATCCGTACGGCGTTCGCCCGACGCTGATCTGCTGCACCGCGATCGACGCTCCAGACCTTGCAAGCGTCACGCTGCTGGATGCGCCGCCCCCGAGAGTTGCTCGCAGTTCGTCGATCACGTCGTCCGTCGGCAGTTGAGGTGAGCTCTCGAGAACTCGCCCGGCGACGTCGAGAAGAAGCACCGTCGCCGAGGTTGCGATCGCCAGTTCACGCACGGTTGCGGCAGTTCCGCCGGAAATGACGGCACGCGTCATCCGCGGTTGCGCCCGCGACGCCCGGAGGACAGCTTCATATTCCTGCTCTGCCAACCGGCTCATCACACGCTTGACGACGGCAGCAAACGGCGTCGGCAGCGGCACCTCGRTCAGCGGGAGTCCGATCTCGTCGGCGACGGCCACCAGATCGGCCGGGACCTCGGGGTACGACAGCCCGGTTCCGAATCCCACCGCCGCCACACCCGCCGCATCGAGCATCCGGAGATAGCGGCCGCGCTTTTGCTGAGTGGACGGCAATCGGATGCCGGTGGTGAGGATGAATTCGCCGCCGGTCAACCATCGAAACGGGTCGAGCAGCTCCGTGGCGTGCGCAAATGTGATCTCGCGACCGACACCCTGCGCCCCACCTTTGAGTTCCAGCGCGAGATCCGGCTGCGCCAACATCCACCGCACAGCGATCGTCATGGGCAGGACTGTACAACTCGGCGCGTCGGGGATCAAAGATTTCACCTTTTTGGCAGCTGCCTTTACTTGTGAGTCAGCGCACACTTGCTCACACACGCCCCACAAAGTGCGAGTTCCGTGCTGATCACCTCGGCCGGAACTCGTTCGACCTCGAGAGGAACCGGTACCGATGTCGATCGTCGTACTCGAGAACTACATCAACGGTGAATTCGTCGCCTCGGCCGCGACGGAAACACTCGACCTGATCAACCCCGTGGACGAGAGTGTGGTCGGGCGTACGCCGGTCTCCACCAAGGAAGACGTCGACGCCGCCGTCGAAGCAGCACAACGCGCATTCGAGACCTGGGGTAAGACGACACCAAGCGTGCGGCAGGCCGCACTCCTCAAACTCGCCGACGCCATCGAAGCGCACAGCGACGAAATCGTCGCAGCCGAAAGCGCCAACACCGGCCAGGCCCACCAGATGATCGCCGACGAAGAGGTCAAGGTCGGAGCCGATCAGATGCGGTTCTTCGCCGGAGCCGCACGACTTCTCGAGGGCAAGGCGGCCGGAGAGTACATGGAGGGTTTCACCTCCTACGTCCGTCGTGAGCCGATCGGCGTAGTCGGCCAGGTCACTCCCTGGAACTACCCGTTCATGATGGCGCTGTGGAAGATCGGGCCCGCCCTCGCGGCCGGCAACACGATCGTCCTCAAGCCCAGCGACACCACACCAGGCAGCACGCTGGTCCTGGCGAAGCTCTCGAAGGGCATCCTGCCGGACGGCGTGTTCAACGTCGTGCTCGGCAACGGCGGAACCGGCGCGACGTTGGTGGAGAACCCGGCCCTCGGTCTCGTCTCGATCACCGGTTCGGTGCGGGCGGGCATCGCTGTCGCCGTGTCCGCAGCGCAGCAACTCAAGCGCGCGCACCTCGAACTGGGCGGCAAAGCGCCGGCGATCGTCTTCGGCGACGTCGACATCGAGAAGACCGCCACCGGCATCGCCGAGGCAGCGTTCTTCAACGGTGGCCAGGATTGCACCGCGGCCACTCGCGTGCTCGTCCACGAGTCCGTCCACGATCAGCTCGTCGAAGCCCTCGTCCGGAACGCCGAGAAGCTGCGCCCCGGCGCGCCTTCCGATCCTGATGCCTTCTACGGCCCGCTCAACAACATCAACCACTTCAACGCCGTGAGCGACAAGATCGCGAACCTGCCGGCGTCGGCCAAGATCGTTACCGGCGGAAAGCGTTCGGGCGAAACCGGATTCTTCTTCGAGCCGACCGTCATCACCGGCGTCGCGCAATCGGACGACATCGTGCAGGAAGAGACTTTCGGTCCCATCCTCACCGTCCAGAGCTTCTCCGACGAGAAGGAGGCGATCACGCTTGCCAACGACGTTCGATTCGGCCTGGCCTCGAGCATCTGGACCAAGGATCACGGTGTCACGCAACGCGTCTCCGCCGCTCTCGACTTCGGTGCGGTGTGGATCAACTGCCACATCCCGCTCGTTGCCGAGATGCCGCACGGCGGCTTCAAGTACTCCGGCTACGGCAAAGATCTCTCGGCATACGGAGTCGAGGACTACACCCGTCTCAAGCACGTCATGAGTGCGCACGACTGAGTCGCCGCCCCTTTATTAACCCCCCGCGGTTAATAAAGGCGCACAGCAGATTCCTCCAATCCGGAAAAGAGCCACCATGCGCCTTATCGTCGGATACCTCGCCACACCCAGCGGTAAAGACGGGCTGGTCCTCGGGGCCCAGCTCGCGCGCAGTCTCGGCGCGCAACTCGACATCTGCATGGTCCTCCCACCGGATCGGACACTGCCGGCCAAGGTTCCCTCGGAAGCCGGCTACGACGACATTCTCGCCGCACGTGCACACGACTGGCTCGCCGAGGCGAAAGCATCGGTGCCCGAGGACATCCAGGTGGAAGTACACCTGAGCTTCCACGAGTCGTTTGCTCAGGGCCTGCTCGACGAGGTTGACCGACTGAGCGCGCTGGCGATCGTGGTGGGAGCTTCCGGCGACGGTCTGCTCGGCCGTCACGCGATAGGTTCGGTCTCGACCGAACTGCTGCACTCCGCCCACGTCCCGGTAGCACTGGCGCCTCGGGGAACGCGGCATTCGGCGGCTACCGCAATACGAGAGGTCACCTGCGCGCTCGGTACCCGCGTCGGCGCCGACGTCGTCTTGAACACCGCCGTACGTACCAGCGAACTGATGCAGGTTCCGCTGCGACTGGTCTCGCTCGTGGCACTCGACCCCCAGAACGATCTGCGCGATCACCGCGACACCGCCGAGTCCGCCAGGGAACGTGCACGAAATCACGCTCAGGACAC
Organism: Rhodococcus sp. P4_F3_2; assembly: GCF_056401335.1. Taxonomy (NCBI): domain Bacteria; kingdom Bacillati; phylum Actinomycetota; class Actinomycetes; order Mycobacteriales; family Nocardiaceae; genus Rhodococcus; species Rhodococcus sp. P4_F3_2. The sequence goes on along the minus strand of NZ_JBFUJN010000055.1, from coordinate 2,821 downwards.
GCTTGACATCGCAAGAGCGGCGCTCCCCGCCGAGTTCCCCATCGAGGTCATAATCGCCGACGGTTCAACGGTGGAATCCGCAGTGCGTCAACTGGACTGGCAGGACGGCGACCTCGTGATGGTCGGTTCCAGCCGTCTCGCGCAGCCCCGCAAACTGTTCCTGGGCTCCACCGCCGCCAAGATGCTGCGCGTGCTGCCCGTTCCCATGGTCGTAGTGCCCAAGCACGAATTCACCCAGCCGGAGGCACTGTCATGACCAGCACCGAACTGAGTTCCAAAGGCCTCGCCACCGGCAAGATCGGCATGATCTCCGGCGCAGTACTCGGAATCTCCTCCGTGGCACCGGGTTACACCCTGACCGCCAGTATCGGATTGATCGTCGCCGCGGTCGGCCTCAAGATGCCCGCCATCTTCATCGCCGGCTTCATCCCGATGTTCCTCACCGCGTACGCGTACCGCGAATTGAACTCCGACACACCTGACTGCGGCGCGTCATTCACGTGGTCCACCAAGGCATTCGGGCCGTACGTCGGTTGGATGTGCGGCTGGGGCATGGTGATCGCCACCATCATCGTGCTCTCGAACCTTGCTGCCATTGCCGTCGACTTCTTCTATCTGTTCATCGCGCGGGTGGTCGACAATCCGTCGATCGCCGATCTGCCGGGCAACAAATTTGTCAATGTCGGCACCACACTCGTCTTCATCGCCCTGGCCACGTGGATAGCGAGTCGGGGAATTACCACCAGCGAGCGGGTACAGTTCGCGCTCGTCGGCTTCCAGATGGTGCTGCTGGTCGTCTTCGCCGTCGTTGCACTGGTTCACGTTGGCGCCGGCGATGCCCCGGCCGGATTGTCCTTCGACCTGAGTTGGTTCAACCCGTTCAGCGGACTCGCCATCGGTGCGTTTGTCATCGGACTCACCGGATCGATCTTCGCGTTCTGGGGCTGGGATACCTGTCTCACGCTGGGCGAGGAGTCGAAGAACCCCAAGAAGACCCCGGGCCGCGCCGGTTTGCTCTGTGTCGCAACCATTCTCCTGACCTACCTGTTGGTCGCCGTTGCCGCGATGATGTACGCCGGCGTCGGCGAGGAAGGCCTCGGTCTCGGCAATCCCGACAACTCCGAGAACGTTTTCGGCGCTCTGGCCGACCCGGTCCTGGGCAACTGGGGCGGAATGCTCCTCTTCCTCGCAGTCTTCGTCTCTTCCGTTGCGAGCCTGCAGACCACGTTCCTGCCCGCGGCACGAACCATGCTCGCCATGGGCGCATACGGAGCTTTCCCCAAGAAGCTCGCCGAGGTTTCGCCTCGATTCCTGGTGCCGTCGTACGCCACCGTCGTGGCCGGCGCGGTGACGGCAGTTTTCTACAGCGTCGTCACGTTCCTCTCCGAAAGTGCGCTGCTCGACACGATCGCCGCCCTCGGCATCATGATCTGTTGGTACTACGGCATCACGGCATTCGCATGCGTGTGGTACTTCCGCAAGACGCTTTTCGAGAGCGTACGAAACTTCGTCTTCCGGCTCGCGTTCCCACTCATCGGTGGTCTCATGCTGCTTGCGGTGTTCGTCATTTCGGTCCAGGAGAGTATGAATCCGGACAACGCCAGCGGAGCATCCATCGGCGGCATCGGCCTGGTCTTCTTCCTCGGCTTCGGAATTCTCATCCTCGGCGCGGTACTGATGATGGTCATGCGAGTGCGCAATCCCGAGTTCTTCGAGGGCAAGACCCTCAACCGCGACACGGAGGCTCTGCGCGACGAGAACGACCTCAGCGTGTCTTAGGAGACAGTAGGTTCGGGGGCCTGAGCGATCAGGCCCGCCATCAATACGCGCAAGCCGAATTCGAAGGCGGCGTCGGCACGTTCGGGTTTTTTCCCGGATGTTGCCAACGCCGCCTTCATCGCGTCGTTGGCCTCGGGCCCCGATGCCCACTGGACATCCGGCGCCGCCAGATCCAACGCCGAACCGAGAACAAAACTGTCGACGGTTGTGATTGCGTGCAGCGTTTGAGCCGGGTCGAAGCCACCATCGGCGAATGCCTGCGCTAGCGCGTTGTACAGGGTGAACGCCACACCGGCCTGCACCGTCTGGGCGGTGAAGAGCGGAATCAGGCGAGGATGTGCTGCGTAGCTTCGCCGGTACTCGGCTGCCAGCGCAGAGACGGTCTCGCTCCAGGATCCCGAGGCCGACTCCACGTCGATTCCCGCCATCAGCTGAGCCCTCATCAGTTCGACGATCTCGGCTCGTCCGGAAACGTGGTTGTAGAGCGACGACGGTCGCACCTTCAGTCGTGCGGCGAGTCCGGGCATGGTGAAGTCGCCGGATTCGTCCACCGACTCGATCGCTGCCTCGGTGATGATCGCCGGTGAGAGCAGTCGTTGCGATGGCCGCGGCATATGTCCTCCTGTAGTGATCCACACCGTTCGGGGCGCCGCAAAAAACAATTCCTCGAAAGTCCTTGATCAATCAGCGCTCACCCACCATACTTAACGAATCACATTCGTTTTACGTTGAACGTCGAATACCCGAGCACCGAGGAAACCCCATGCTGACGATCACCGCCCTCACCCCACCCGAGTCTCTGGCCGCGACTACGCCGTCCACGTCCACACCTCTGCGTGTAGGTCTCGTGCAACATCGCTGGCACGAGGACCAAGACGACCTCTACACCGAATTGAGCGAGGGCATTGCGTCCGCAGCGAAGCTGGGCGCTTCCGTGGTCTTTCTTCCGGAGCTGACGCTCAGCCGCTACCCCGCCTCCACCCCGGCCGGCGACAATCCCGGACGCGAAGCGGAAGACCTGCTCACCGGACCCACTCTCGCC
>NZ_JBFUJN010000054.1:0-21590 GCF_056401335.1 Rhodococcus sp. P4_F3_2 | reverse complement strand
CACAGGTTTCGGAATCGACGTCGGCGGCAGCGGCGTCAAGGGCGGCACGATCGACCTGAGCACCGGGGAAATGATCGGTGACCGCATCAAGATCCTGACCCCGCAGCCGTCCACTCCCGATGCGATCGCGGGCACTGTGGCCGAGATCGTCGAGCAAGCAAAGTGGACCGGGCCGGTCGGCATCACGTTGCCCGCTGTCGTGACCGGCGGCGTCGCGCGCAGCGCCGCGAACATCGACAAGTCCTGGATCGACACCGACGCGGCCGCGCTCTTCAGCAAGGCCCTGGGCGGGCGCGAAGTCACCGTCCTCAACGACGCCGACGCCGCCGGAATCGCCGAGGACTCGTTCGGCGCGGGCAAGGACACCTCCGGCGTCGTGATCCTCTTGACCTTCGGCACCGGAATCGGATCTGCCGTGCTGCACAACGGAGTTCTGTTGCCCAACACCGAGTTCGGCCACCTCGAAGTCGACGGCAAGGAAGCCGAGCATCGAGCGGCGTCGTCGGTGAAAGAAAAGAAGGACTGGAGCTACAAGGAGTGGGCCGTCGAGGTCTCCCGAGTTCTGACCACCTTCGAGAACCTGCTCTGGCCCGACCTCTTCATCGCCGGAGGCGGAATCAGCCGCAAGCACGAGAAGTGGATTCCGCACCTGACCAACCGCACGAAGGTCGTCCCCGCCACCCTCCTCAACACCGCGGGAATCGCCGGAGCTGCACTCACAGCGAGTCGATAGCACCTCACAGACCCTTTCCTCCGACCACTGACGTGGAGACGCCGCGCGGCACAGTGCGGTGGCCTGGACATGACCGATTACTCGCCCGTGGGGGCCGAGCAGTGCGCCCACGCACTCGATGTGCCGGAGGGCCACTGCCCGCTCTACAATTCGTATTCCTGAACTCGTTCAGCGAGAATCGTTTCGAGCCGCCGCAGGTATTCAAGTCCTCTCATTCACAGTGAGATCATATTCAGCGGCGTGGGCCGGCGTTCGAGTGCTGCACGACGCACCGTTGCCGACCTGACACGGCCCGGCCGTGAACTCGACGTCATCGCCTCAGAACTGGGGCCGCGAATGTGCCTGACACCTGGTCGCCTTAAGTCGACAAGGTGAGGTCATCTGCGTCGCTGGTATTCAGGACCGCAGGGTTTGGGTGGGCTCGAACTAATTACTGGCGGGTGCACCTTCCAGTGATCATTGTTCCAGTGTGATGGCGCGCCGCAGCTCCACTGACCACTCCGATGGCATCGTCCGGTGCTGCCACAATTCCAGCAGTCTTCGCCATGCTGACCTCTACCACGACGAAGACTGCTATTCGTCTGCTGACGTCGGCCTGCTCGAACTTGCGTGAACGGAGGTTGTGGGATTCGCCGGCCCGAATGGGATTCACTGGAACTCACTTTCCGGGAGTGGTGGGCAAGCGGTCGCGACTACCATCGATTTATGGTCAAGAGGGGTTCATACGCCAAAGGTGTCGCGACAAAGGAAGATCTGCTTGCGGCCGCCTTGGAGGTCGTCGGTCGAGTCGGCTACGGGCGCAGTTCGGTGCGGGAGATAGCCGAGGAAGTCGGAATCACGCATGCAGGACTGATGCATCACTTCGGTTCGAAGGACGTCCTGTTTCGAGAAGTGCTGAGGAAACGCGACGAGGTATCACGCGCCCGAGCGGAGCAAGCAGGTACCGAGCTCGGGACACCCGAGCAATTGACGACAGCAATTCGCTCCAACGCCGAAGTACCTGGCCTCGTCCACCTCTACGTTCGACTTTCCGGCGAGGCCAGCGAAGATGGGCACGCGGCCCATGAGTTCTTCGCAGAACGATATCGCGAGCTGAGAAGCCTTGGTACGGAACGGGTTCGCGCCTTCCAAGCCGAGGGAAAATTTCCGGCAGCCTTAGACGCTCAGCGAATTGCAACGCTCGTCCTCGCTGCCACCGATGGCCTGCAGTTGCAATGGCTCTACGAGCGTGACCTCGACATGTCGGGGCTCATTGAGTACTTGTTTGAGGCTCTCGGGTTGGTGGAAGGCGCCGGAGCAGACCCGGACGAGATCTGATTACGGCGTGAGCGGCAAATACTTGATCGTGTAATGACTACTTTGATCGGACCATGACCGCGAAGTCCGGGCCTGGCGCGCTTCGGTTTTGTCCTTGGTGGGGCGATCATGGCGGCTCTACGCGACGGTGATCCGTAGCGCTCCAACGCCGGGTTTGTGGCTATGAAAGGACTTCGAGTTCGGGTGCCGTGCGGCAACCGGAGACGCGCCGGTGCTGGGTATGCAACTTGCCATGGCCACTCGATGTCCACCGCGCTTGATTGACAGCCAGCAAATGGCATCGATCAGCGCAGTGACCAGCTCGACCGGTTTAAGGTGTGCCGGACCTTCACCGACCCTATGATTCATACCATCGCCGACGCCCGGCCCAGGTTGACCTTGGGCGATCTGGCTGACTTCGACACCCGCGCTCCGTTCGCGGCGCGCCTCTGCGTTTGTCCCGGCGCCCAGACATCGGCGGCAACCGACCCCCATTTGCCCAGACGGCGCAGTTCTCGGTCCCGATAGTGCAGAGCAATCTGACCGCTAGGGAACGTAGCCCCCTCTCGAGAAGAATTTCAGGTAATTCTCGCCGGGGCTTCCAATCAAATACTTACCGAGGTAATGTTTTCAAAATCGCCACAGATTGTGAGCAGTGACACAGGGTGGCAGCGCAAGCATGGCCGTTGGTGCCAAATCCAATCCCACCGAATAGACCGAAGGGTCAATATGCCTGACAGTTTCCAGCTTCCAGACGCCTTCCTTTGGGGCGCCTCGACCGCGGCCCATCAGATAGAAGGCATGAACGTCAACAGTGATTTTTGGACCTTTGAGCACAGCGGCTTGCTCCCGGAGCGGTTTCGGGAAATGAGCGGTGACGCGTGTGACAGCTACCACCGTTGGCGAGAAGACATGGACCTTCTGGCGGAGCTTGGGTTCACTGACTACAGGTTCAGCATCGAGTGGGCACGCATTGAACCGGCGCCTGGTGAGTTTTCCAACGCCGAGATCGCGCACTACCGGCGGATGGTGGAGGGAGCCATTGAACGAGGACTTCGCCCGATGCTGACGCTTCATCACTTCACCGTCCCACGATGGTTTGATGAGCAAGGCGGGTGGGAATCAGAGGACGCCGTCGAAATCTTTGGGCGTTTTGTCGAGGCCGCAGCCCCCATCTTTACCAGCAATGTTGACCACATTTGCACCATCAACGAACCCAATATGGTGGCGAGATTTGCCGCGGTCCGCAAGGCGGTCTTGGCGGGGAACGATTGGGAAGAATCCGGAACTGACAAATACGACGAGGCCGCAACTGTGGCCTTGATCAACGCGCACCGGCGAGCCGTTGAAGTGGTCAGACGCCTCGCACCTCACGTCAAGATCGGTTGGTCGGTTGCCATCGCCAACCACCATGCAGTCGATGGTGGTGAAGCGAAAGCGGCAGAGATTGCCTACACCTCGCGGGATGTTTTCGTCCTCGCCGCTGACGGTGACGACTGGATCGGAGTGCAGGCCTACACCCGTGTATTTGTCGGACCGGACGGGCAACTGCCCGTTCCCGAAGGTGCGCAGAAGACGCTGACAGGATGGGAGTACTACCCGCCGGCGCTCGGTGAATCGATCCGCAGCGTTGCCCGACTCGTACCCCGGACTCCCATCATCGTGACCGAGAACGGCATCGCCGAAAGCGATGATGCCGTCCGCGTCGCCTACACCTCCGGCGCCCTGGCGGGCATGCGCGATGCGTTGGCCGCCGGCATCGATATCCGCGGCTACTACCACTGGAGCGCCTTGGACAACTACGAATGGGGAAGCTTCGTCCCCACCTTCGGGTTGATTGCGGTCGATCGGAAGACCTTCGTCCGTACACCGAAGCCGTCCGCGGCATGGCTCGGCGCCGCCGGTCAGTCCCGGGCAATCGAGCTGATCTCCGATGACCTGATGTCCGAAAGCGTCGTCTAGTTTTTCACCGCGATCCAGGGCGACGACTTCGTGGCCCTAGATGACAGAGAATCCAACCTTGGCCAGTGCCTTAGCCATCCAGTCGGTGGGCCGGCCCTGCAGATCCAGCTCCGACGATCAGCGCTTGCAGCTACCGTGCGGAGCATCGGAAGGGTCGGCACAGCACAAGGCGATCATGGGGACACGCTTGTGCCAGCTCGCCCAGTTCGCGAGGGTGCCAGTCGCCGAGGAGGACTTAGGCACTCTAATGGCACTCGTTTCCGGCAGCTAGCCGACTGGGAGCCGCTACGCCACCGCCCTTCCCGACCAGGCCGGCAACCAATCGCAAGCAGCTTGGTCACTCTCCACTCCCCCGCCAGCCTCCTGCCCGAAAGGACCACAGTGAGAGCCATCATCCTCATGTTCGACAGCCTGAACAGGCACATGCTCACCCCATATGCGGACACCATTATTGAAGCACCGAACTTCGCGCGCCTCGCCGCACAATCGGTGACGTTTGAGAATTTCTACGCCGGTTCCATGCCGTGCATGCCGGCCCGGCGCGAAATGCATACCGGGCGTTACAACTTCCTACACCGCGGCTGGGGCCCTCTCGAACCTTTTGATGACTCGATGCCGGAAATGCTAGGCAAGGCCGGAATTCACACGCACCTTGTTTCCGACCACCCCCACTACTGGGAAGACGGTGGGGCCACCTACCATCCCCGCTACACCACGTGGGAGTTCTTTCGCGGCCAGGAAGGCGACCCGTGGAAGGGCGTCGTCGATCCAAAGCCGGGCCCCCCCAAAGGGCGTCCTGGAATGAAACGCCAGGATGCCATCAACCGCAGCTACATGCCCACGGAAGCGGAGCACTCACAAACACTCACAGTGGATGCAGGGCTGCACTTCATTGACACCAACCAGGCGGCCGATCAGTGGATGCTACAAATCGAACTTTTCGATCCGCATGAGCCCTTCTTCACCCATGACGCATACAAGGCCATGTATCCGCACGACTACGTCGGCCCCGAGTTCGACTGGCCTGACTATGCAAAAGTTAGCGAACCCCTCGAGCAGGTGGAGCATGCACGCTACGAATACGCTGCGCTCGTATCCATGTGTGACAAGTCGCTGGGCAGGGTCCTCGATGCCATGGACAAACACGACATGTGGAAAGACACGCTGCTGCTGGTCAACACCGACCATGGCTTCCTGCTCGGTGAGCACGGCTGGTGGGCCAAGTCCGTCCAGCCCTGGTTCAACGAACTGGTCCATCTGCCCATGTTCCTATGGGACCCGCGCACCCGGGGGAAAGACTGCAGGCGCGGCGCTCTGGTCCAGACCATAGACATCGCCCCAACCATGCTCCGGCACTTCGGCATTGAGCCGACTCCCGACATGCAGGGCAAGGACCTCGCTGCCGTCCTCGACGACGACAGCCCTCTGCGCGACGCCGCCCTCTTCGGCATCCATGGAGGACACGTCAACGTCACCGACGGCCGATACGTCTACATGCGCGCTGCCGCAGCACCGTCCAATGGGCCCCTGGAGGACTACACCCTCATGCCCACCCACATGCGCTCCCGTTTCGCGGTCTCCGAACTCGTTGACTGGCAAGCCGCCGAACCGTTCACGTTCACCAAAAATCTGCGCACACTCCGCATCCAGACATCCTCGATCTTGAGCTCATGGCCCCACGGAACATTGCTGTTCGACCTCCACACAGACCCCGGACAGAACAATCCCGTCCTCGACGAGGATATTGAACTGCGGATGGTGGAGCTGCTGGTGCGGCTCATGCACGAGAGCGACGCGCCCCAAAGCCAGTTCGCCAGACTGGGCCTGCCGTTCGACGCCACCCCCCGCAAAGAACACTTGCTAGCAATGGAACAGGGAGACCGCGCCAGCGCTGCCCTGGTTCCCTTGCCGCCATTGGCAGACTTCCACGAGCACGGCGCCGCCTTGACAGTTCCTCTTCTGGCACTGCTTCAGGACCAACGCTCCCGTGCCGTGCTCCAAGAACATCTGCCCCATCTGGTCCGGACGGAGCTGGTCAACATCCCCACCCAACTTAGCTTGTACGACTTGGCCAAGGTCAGCCCTGTCCCGTTGCCCGCCCTAGCCCGCCTGGCCGAAGAACTCGGCCCGGCACCCTTGCCATAGCAAGATCGCCTCCGCCCCATACATATTCGCCAACGGCCTGCCAACGAAGACGGAAAACTCGCATGGACATTGAAACCAGCAGCCCCACCAAAGTTGAAGGATCCACGCAGGCACGACCCGTGCCCCACCGATGGCAGAACCTTGCCACACTCACCGGAATCACGGTCGTAGACAACACTGAACATGGCCTGAGCACGACGCTTTTCCCGAGCATCGCCGCCGCCCTCCACCTGCAAAGCAGCCATTTGGGCGTCCTCGCTGCCATCGGAAAATTTGTTGCCGTCCCCGCCGGGCCGGCCTGGGCATGGCTGGCCGGGCGCATCGGACGCCGAGAAACCCTGGTCACGACCAGTATTGTCGGCGGCATCTTCGGCATAGCGGCAGGCTTCTCCCAGGACTTCACTCAGCTGCTGATTTTCAACGCGCTCATGTCAGCGGCGCTCATTGGCGGGGGGCCCATCGCCATGGCCATCCTCGCCGACTCCTTTGAGGACTCCCAGCGGAGCAAGGCAGCTGGATACTTCTACGGATTTGTGAGCCTGATCAGCGCCTTCCTGGGCCCGCTCATAGCGATGTTCACCGGACTCACCGACGGTTGGCGCTATGGCATGTGGTCCATCGGTGTTATTTGTATTCTTGCTGCCCTTCCGGTCGCGTTCCTGCTGAAGGATCCTGGCGTCGGGGCATCGGAAAGCCAGCTCGCGGACCTGCCCGGCCGCGACCGCGTCATGCCCAAGGTCACCGTCCAGTCGGTGCTTTCACTTTTCCGGATCCCTTCGTTCTCCATCATGATGATCTCCCGGCTCCTCTCCGGCCACTTGCTGATCGCCGTCTTCGGCATTCAATTCCTGGTCACAGAGCGCGGTTTTACGAATGCTGTCGCAGCAACGGTCCTGCTGCCATTCGGAGTCGGCTATTTCGCCGGAACGGTTGGAGGCGGGCTGCTCATATCCCGTCTCGACAAGGTACTGCCCCACACGGGCCGGGTTGCCTATCTACAGGGAGCCCAGATCCTCTTCGCCATTGTCGCGTTCTTCACGACCCAGATCCGCTACGAAGGCATTGCGGTGTACGCAATCTTCATGGTGTTACTGGGTTTTTGCCAGGGCGCCAACCCGCCGGCGAACCGGCCCATTGTCGCCGCCGTGGTTCCGCCGGAATTACGAAACCAGGCCTTCGCCATTTTCCTCAACGTTTTCGAGACCATCGGATGGGTCACCTTCTCACTCGGCGCCGGAATTCTTGCCGCCACCCTTGGTATCCAGACGGTCTTCTTCTGGGTCTTGGTAGTCCTCATGCTTATCAATGCCGCCGTGCTTTCCAGCCTCTACTTCTGCTACCCCCGCGACGTGGCCAGAAATACAGAAACACTGGAGCAACGCAGGCGGGATGCCCTCCAAGAGAACTAGCGGGACTCTTGATGTCCTGTAGGAGACGGTGCCGTAGTCGGAAGGATTTCCGGACCCTGCTCTGATGTGGCCAGAGGAACGGCTTCCAGCCTGATGGACACTGCCGATCAAAATGACTTTCGGCCGCCCACGCAACAACTCGTCGTATGTAAGGGAAACAGGATGAACGGCAACAAACAGGGATACGATCCGCTTAGCGAGCAGTCGCTGATAGCCGATGTTCACACCATTACCGGGTTCGGATGGAGGAGGAACGGTTCGGCCGCCGCGGAACGCACCGCTTCGTTCTTCCGGGAGCAGTTCGAACTGCACGGCCTCGAAACGACGGTCGAAAGTTGGCCCTTCAATCTCTACTACCCGCAGGAGTGGTCGCTGACTGCCCACCCCCTGTCTGGACCCAGTGACGAGGCGCCGTGGCAGGCAAACTCCATTCCCATCTGGTACTCCGCTCCGGGCACCGTCAGCGGCGAAGCCGTCTACATCGACGCTCGCACGGGAAACCCGGATCTGGCCGACATCGACATCGCGGGCAAGGTCCTCCTCGTCGACGTCAGTTACATCGGCAACTTCTCCGCCACCGACGGCAGCTCGGTGAGCGACGCCGGACTGTACAACGCCGCCGTCAACAAGGGAGCTGCGGGATACGTCCGGCGTGCCGGGGCGCCCGGCAACTCCGTAATGCTCATGCACTTCGCACAAAACTTCCCCACGCACAAAAGGGCCGCGCAACTCGGAAGTATTCCCGCTTTCACCGTCGGGCAAATGGATTTCGACCGCCTTGCGGACGCGGCCAACGCCGGGCTCGAGATCGAGCTCAGCAACGTGCTCTCCGACGTGCCCAAGGGAGGGGAGCTCGTCGTGACGGGTGGTTCGCTCGGCCCCGGCGAGCACCGGCTGCGCGCCATCGTCGATGACGTCGTCGGAATATTACCCGGCCTGTCAGACGAAGTAGTCATCGTCGCTGCACACTACGACAGCACTTTCGACGGCGCCGTCGACAACGCTACAGGCGACGCGGTCCTCCTCGGGCTCATGCGTCACTACACGGCCCTGCCGGTCGAGAAGCGTGCCAAGACGATGGTCTTCCTCGCCAGCGGCGCACACGACACTGGCGACTTCGACCTCTACCACTTCGTGGAGAAACACCAGAAGGACCTCCTACTACGAACTGTCGCGTTCAACTGGCTCGACCATATGGCCGCCGACGTCGATCAGGCAGCACCCGGCAACACCGTAGTCCATGGAGTGATCGCCGCAGAGAACGAGTTGCTGCGATCGCACATCACGGAGCACATGGCGGCTTTCGGCGTCCCAACCGAGCCTGTCCTGGGGCCAGCGTCCACCATCAGCCACCTACCACCTCACGTGCCGAGCTACAACGTGACATTGGCCCCGTCCTGGTATCACTCTCCCGAAGACACCGTCGAAAAGGTGCCCCGCCACGCACTTGCCGCCATGGCAGCTGCGCAACGGTCCCTGCTCGATACTCTAATGAGCGCGAAAGGCTCCGACCTCCGCGCGGCGAACCCCTTAGCCACGGCGATTGCCGGTGCCGCGAGCAACTGATCGAAAAGCTCACCGGGAGCGTTGGTGGTCGCCGCGACCGAACTTCTCGTGTCCGCGGAATACCGGGATTTCGGAATCCGTGAGATCTGCGAAGAGGCGTCATTGTCGCGGACGGCATTCGACGCATGCTTCGAAGACAAGAACGTCTGCATCGTCGCCACATACCAGCGGTTCTGCGCACCGCGTCGCTGGTCGCCGGCTTCTACGCTGACCACTCGTCCTGGCGACACACATCCGGACTAATGGCCTGCCACGTCCGCACATTCACCCCGGTGACATCACCGGCGCAAGCACCACACACCGAGGCCTCCGCCGCACCTTCCCCGCCTCCGCGGACCAATTGCGCTACTCCGCGCGGTAGTGCGGGCAGCAGCCGACCACCACGGCCTGACCATGGAGGCACTGGCCGACCTCGTCCTCGCCGACGAAGCCGCCACCACCTCGATCAACCACGCCCGCCGCTCCAGCACCCTGGTACGTGCATTCGACGCCCTCACCGACCTCAGCGTCCCGCGGGTGGTGCTGACCGCAACAACCTCGTCCCCCATCGATGCCAGTACGTCCTCGTTCGGTTGGCTCGTCCTGAAGAAACTCGTCCATCACGTCGTACTCGAACAAACACCCGCGGCAACAACCGAAGGCGACCGGAATGCGACGATCACCTTGAAGAATGCCCTCCCGGCACGCGCATGACCGCCACCCCGGGCAAGGACAACGCCTACACACCTCACCGTCCTCTTCGCGGAAATGAGTACGCTGCCCGAGGACCATCCCGAACGCGAACGCGTCCGCACACAGATCATCGAATCGTGCCTGCCGATCGCCGAAAACATCGCCGCCCGATAACGCGGCCGCGGGCAAACCCGCGACGACCTCGTCCAGGTCGCCCGCCTCGGCCTGGTCAGCGTCGCCAACCGCTTCGACCTCGACACTCGAAGATCACAATCATTCCGCCAGCGTCAGTGGCTACAAACACCTGACGCGCTGACTCTGCTGACTAGCCTCCGTGCCAACGAGCCACCTGAATCGCACAGGCGAGTCCGGAGCGATTCAAGGACGGTTTTGGTGAACTGTTTGAGCAAGCCGCCCGGCCCGGTCAACGACAGGCCCTGTTCCTTGTCAAGTCGCACCAGTTCCGTGGCCGCCGCGGCTTCCGCGGAGGGCTCGGACCTCTTCTTCGTCACGTCTTCCAGTGTCGTCATCTCAGCACGTCCTCGCTGCGCATTCACTCAGCTTCTCGGGCCGAAACACCGATTTAGAGACAGTCCCTGTGTCTGTGTCTCACCCGATGATCGGCGAACCGGTTTGACGCATTTTGATTCCTGAAGTGCTGGTTTTGCGATCAGGCTGACCGAGGGACTGTGGGTGGGCTGCAAAGCGGGACGGAGGGTACACGTTCGGTGCTCGTCAGTGGGCTGCCCTGCGGGGCGCGGTGTGTTCGGGTCTATTCGTGTGGCGCAGACAGGAGCGCATCGAGATGGGCGATTTCGAGTTGTTGGTTCAGTCGGGTGCTGGTGGCGAAGATAATGGTGCTGGGTAGTTGGGCGTTTAGTTCGGCTGCTTCGGCCATCAAGACGCCTGCAAGGTGGTGGGTGCGCATGAGATTGAGGAATTGTCTCTCCGAGTCGGCGGGGGGGAGAGTTCTGAGTTGTTGTACGTCGTCGTCGGATGCCATTCCTGGCATCTGGTGGTGTGTGGAGAGGGGTCGGGTGTCTCGGTTCCACAGCAGAAGCCAGCCTTGCAGGATGCCGATTTCTTGTTGCTGTGACAGTGCGATTGTTTGAGCGAGCGATCGCACCTGTCCCGGGGGTGCTACCTCGAGCATGATCATCGACATCAACACGGCTTGAGCGTGGTGTTGTGACATGTCCTGCGCGAAGGAGACATCTTCGACTCCCGGAGTTGGTGGAGCGGAGCCGACCGAGCTATGGGATCCCATGACGAAGCTGATCGTTACGCATCCGAGTGCGACCAGGGCAGCGAGGACTAATCTTTTCACGGGAGATAGATCTGGACGTCGGCTGCCGGCCCGTAAATTCCGATGAACGCTCCACCTGCGAGGTAGATGGCACCATTTTGGGTGGCTGCCTGAATTCCGTGGCGTGCCAGAGGCATGTCGGTCAGATCCGACCAGCTCGAACTTATGGTGTCGAACACCGCAGCGTCGTTGAAGGAAATTCCGGGGCCTTCGCCCCCGAATGCATATATTTTGGACCCGATTGCTACGACGCCGAGGCCACCGCGGCCATGTGTGATGTCTGTAGTCGACTCCTCCCAGATTCCGGTCTGGAGGTTGAAAACGTCGGTGGGCGTTACATAGTTGGTCGGTAGTAGGTTTCTCCCTCCCACTGCATAAAGTTTTCCGTCGACGACGGCGGCCCCCAAGTGTTCGCGGGCGTGTGGCATGTCCGGCAACGAGGACCAACTGTTCGATGTTGGATCGAAGACGTCGAATTGTCTTTCGCCGAAGTTGAGGATTTTCGCACCGCCTGCGACGTAAATCTTGCCATCGTATTCGGCTGCGCCTGTTGCGCCGCGTATCCGACCGGGGGGCATGGGTGCCAACTCGGTAAAGACGTCGGTTTCGGGATCGTACTGCCAGGTACGCCCGTTGGCGATCAGCGCGGGACCTTCTTCGCCTCCCAGATAGATGATCTTGCCGTCGATGGCGAAGGCTTGCAGGTGATGCGAGGCAACCGGGAGGTCGGCGAGCGTCTCCCATTGCTGAGTTCGAAAGCTGTAGCGGAGGTGCTTACGACTGAAAATTTGATCGTGGAAGGGCAGCCCTAAACCCCCTGCGACGTACAGATAGTCGTCGAGCGCGGTTGAGGCGACTTCTTGTAGCGCATAAGGCATTGCAGTAGTGCTGGACCACCGATCGATGCTGGGACTGGTGGTAGGAGGAGTGCTGGCAGACGCGGTGGAGATGCTCGTCAGTGTGGTGGAAGCGGTGAGGCTTGCAGCTATGACGATGTGTGTGAGTTTCATACGCATTCACTTTCTGAGGTTCACCCCGAAAAGTGGACAGTGGTTACGCGGCCATTGTGGGCGCGGTCAGTGACTGTTCGTAAAGGGTGGGGCTGAGCATCCCGATCGCGGGAAGCTTACGGCGAGCGTTGTTGAATCTCATCCAGTTGTCAACTGCAGCAACCAAATCAGCGGCGTACGTGAATGTGCGGCGGTAGTAGTATTCGTGTTTGAACGTCGACCACTGAATCTCCGCGCCGGCGTTGTCCCAGCACATCCCGGCATCTCCCATCGAACGCCGCAACCCATACTGCTCGCATGCCTGCTTCAGGATCTCCGCGTGTATTGAGTTCCTCTGTYCGAGTGCATGATTGTGCCGGCGACATCCCCGCCGCGAGCTGCTACAGCCATATCCGACGCTTCGATGACCAGTTTGGTGCGCACGTGATCCGCAACCGACCATCCCAGAACCCTTTTCGAGTGCCCATCCTTGATTCCTACACAGGTACATGTCGCCGTCACCGCAGGTTAGATAGGTGATGTCAGATTTCCAGACCCCATCGAGGCGCCCCTGATCGAAGCGTCGTTGCACCAGATCATCAGGAAAGGACGCAAATGGGTCGACGACGGTGGTACTGACCTTGAACGTGCGCGGACTGATCCCGACGACACCGAGTGATCGCATGATCTTCGCAACTGTATTCTCGGTGATCACTTCGCCGCGGTCGTGGAGCTCAGCGGTGATCCGCGGCGCCCCGTAGACGCCTTCGACTCCTGATGGATCTCCACTTCCAGATCTCCTCGGCGTTGCTTCCGTCCCCCAATCGAGTTGCCACACTGCGACCTTGGTGTTGGAGAAGCCGGAGATCGACACCTCGAGTAGACGTGCCATCGAAGTGAACGGCGGAGTTCGCACACTCCACGGCCGTCAACGCGAAGATCTCCACTTTCGCTGATTGGCTGCGAAATACGCGGACGCTTTTTAGGAATGCGAGGTTTTTCTCCTGCACGGTGACCTGCTTGCGTAGGCGGGCGAGTTCGGCACGTTCGGCGGCGGTGAGCGGTTGATCACCGAACACTGTGGCGGCCTCCATGTGTCGTCGTTCGTCAGCGATCCACCGGCCGAGGAATGCTTCGTTGATTCCCAGCTCGCGGGCGACCTCGACGATAGTGCGGCCGGAATCGATCCCCCTGTGGGCAGCCTCGACCTTGTCCTCGGTCGTGAACAACCTGCGCGTGCGGGACATGAGGACATCCTCCCAGCGGGACCCTCAGTCCCTCTATCTCGATGCCCACCATCCAGGGTGAACCTCACATAGACAATCGGCTGCGCGTGCGGTCTGGTTGCCACACAACGAGAAAATCTCCGCGATGCATTCGGCCAGCTCGGGGCACTGTGCCGTGGAGCCGGACTCGCAATTCATGACGGTGAAGTTGGCCTTCTCCCATAGAAACATCCTGCGAGGCCTAAACCCAGGTACAAGGTGTCCACCAAACGTGACCCCATCGATCCAAAGGCTGATGGTAGAAATCAGCGCCTGGCTGGCAAGGCATCGATTCGCAATCGCATCACCTGGTATGACTGCGTACGCCTATCGACACCATTATTGAATCCAGGTTGGCGGTTGATTTGGTTCACGGTGAAGTACAGATAGCCGTCGTAACCGAGCGTGAAAGTATCGGTGAACTTCAGTTGATCGCTCGCCGCGATAGTCTCGATGCGGCCGTCAGGGTTCCGGCGGACTATGGCTTGTCTTTCCAGATCGCCGGCATAGACGTTTCCTTGTGCGTCACTCTCCAAACCATCCGACATCCCTTTGACCCCAAGATCTGTCACAAGTCCTGAAAGGACCTGTTCGGACAGGCCCGGATCCCGCAACGCTGCGGTCGGGACCGAATACAGGTTCAGTGATGCAAATGGGCAGTAGTAGAGCAGGGAACCGTCCGGGCTCAGAGCGATGCCGTCTGCTCCATAAGTTGTCGGTGTCGGCGGTGTGGTCGTGGTGTTCTCGAATCGTTTTCCTTCGATCGTGGGAAAGAATCCGGGGGTTGGTGCTGTAGATCGATCCCCGTCGAGGCGACGGAGTTGCTGTCCGCTCGCGATGTCCACAACGATCAGCGCGCTCGACCCTGTCGGACTGGCGTCCGTAACGTAGATCGTGCCTTGTTCGCCCTGTTTCCGGTCGATCCGTATATCGTTCACGGAGCTCATTGGCCCGGCGATGCTGCTCTCGAAAGGAATGGTGCGAATCACCTGATCAGTTCCCAGATCAACTTCCACCAACTTGGGCCCGCCCGGCGGAGCGGCCTCCGAGAGTGCCCTGCCGGTATCCAGGACCCACAGGTGATCAATGGAATCGATTACCACGCTCTGCACGCTGAGGAATCTGTGCTCCGGATCAGATGGATCAAAATTGTTCCAAACTGAGTCCGCAGGGTAAGCGACCACCTTGCCATCGACGACTTCGGCCACTGATTCGTGCACGTCATCACCCCATCGGGGAAAGTTGACGAACATCCGACCATGACGCGAGATCGTGACGCCTGTGGGCATCGGGCCTGGAATGTCCGCCACTAGCTCTAGATCGCGATCACCGTGCGGCGAGATTGAGCTCATATGATCACCTGTAGCGGGCAGCCCCCGGCCGCAGCCAACTAGCAATCCAACGGATGCCGCAACTGCACCAGACACAACTGCCGCTTTGCCGAACAAATGCATACCTTCTCCTGCCCATCTGTATCTATTTGTAAGTACCTCTGTGGTCGACTCCGTCTGATGGACACCGGGTTAAGCAGCGTCCTAGGGTTCGAACGCGTTTCGAACATTATCCAGACTGATCTTTGGCCGAGGGACGCAGCATCATTCGATCTCTGGCGCTATCTGCAGTTAACCCATCGCACTCGACGTTGGTTGGCACTGATCAGAGGGGGCAGTCGCACCCAAGACGTCGATTGCGGGGAGTCGAACGCGGAAAGTCTTCCCTTCCATCGTCGATTCGACACTCACTTCTCCGCCGTGAGCATCGACTATCGACGACACAATCGCCAGGCCCAAACCCGTACTGTCGGTCTCCCTCGAACGTGCTTTGTCGCCCCGGACGAATCGCTGAAACATTGTGTCCAGTAGATCCGGTGCGATACGAGGTCCGTCGTCGCCAATCGCCAAATCAGCTGCTACCGCGCCGTACTTGTCCGTGATAGTTGTCAACGTAGCGATGACAGTTGTGCCGGGCGGCGTGTGAACCCGTGCATTCGACAGAAGGTTCGCTATGAGTTGATGCAACCGTTCGCTGTCACCGCTCACCACAACCGCGGGTTCCGGAACGTGGACCACCCAACGATGTGAAGGCCCCGAGACTCGGGCATCGTTCACTGCATTGACCAGCAGATCGGTGAAGTCGACCATAGTGGTGTGCAGGTCTTGTCCCTCGTCCAGTCGGGCAAGTAACAATAACCCGGCAACAAGCGCGCTCATACGCTTCGATTCCGCCTCGATCCGCGCTAAGGCGTATTCGGTCATCTCGGGAAGATTGTCACTATCCTGTCGGGTCAATTCTGCGTAGCCCTGGATAGCTGCCAACGGCGTTCGTAGCTCGTGGCTCGCATCTGTGACAAATTGTCTCATTCTCCGATCCGTAGCCGCTCGGACTGCGAGGGCATCGCCGACGTGGCTCAGCAGGTGATTCAGCGCCTCTCCGACCTTCCCAACTTCGGTCCGACGGTCGGTGTCGGACTCGGCAACTCGCACATTCAGTACGACATCACCGGCGCCGAGAGGAAGAGCGGTGACTTTCTTCGCAGTGGCGACCACACGGGACAACGACTTGAAGGCAAAACGGACTACAAGCACCGTGCTGATCACCGTAGTGATGAGAGCAGCAAGCGCGAGAATCAACACCACCATCGATTCTCGGACAACAGCATCATTCGCAGCAGACATTGAAAGTCCGGTGACGAGCGTCTGATTTTCGTTGTGTGTGAGGCTTTCCACCCGCATACTGCCAAGACCCTCAATGTCGGCATTCTGCCTCTGGCCACTTGTCAATGCACTGGTCTCGATCTGCCTTACTGCATCGGAATTCAGCGACACAGGTTCGGAATCCGAGAACACCGCAGAATCCGTGACCACTCCGCTATCGATGAGAACGATCACTGTGCCCGGCGCCTGGCCACCGAACTCGGTCAGAGGCTTCACATATTTTGGGTCGCTACCAGGCTTTGCACCTTCACTTCCATTGCGGTACTTATCCACCGAATGACTAAATGCGGCCATCGACCCGGCCAGTTGTTTGTCGACGACGGTTGTCACCGAAGCACGTAGCGTGACCACGCAAACTACACCGACCACCAAGAGCACAACTGCCATCACCGTTGTCATGGCGACAACCAGTTTCCGTTGCAGACTCCACGGACCTCGACCGATAAGACGTCCTGGCCATGTCATTGCGCGGGCCTGAGGACATATCCGATGCCACGCACGGTATGAAGCATCGGCTCTCGACCTGCATCAATTTTTCGTCTCAGATATGAGACATACAGGTCGACGATGCTGGCTTTGCCTGCAAAATCGTAGTTCCACACACGGTCGAGGATCTGCGCTCGACTCAGCGCAAGCTTTGGATTGTGCATGAAGTAGCGAAGCAATTCGAATTCGGTGGCGGTCAACGAAATCGTCTCACCATTACGCTTGACCTCGTAGCTGCTCTCGTCGAGGGACAGATCCCCTACTGTCAGTACTGCATCGATTTCCGAGATGAAATCAGAGGCTCGTCGAAGCAGTCCCCTCAGTCGTGCTACCAACTCTTCCAGGCTGAAGGGCTTTGTCATGTAGTCGTCACCGCCAGTAGTAAGGCCGACTACGCGGTCGTCAACTGAATCTCGCGCGGTGAGAAACAGGACCGGTACACCCCGTCGTGTACTTCGAATCTGGTGGAGCACACTCAACCCGTCGATGTCGGGCAGCATGATATCCAATACCACCACATCGAATTGCTGATCACGAAATTTCTTCAGCGCAGCCGATCCGTCGTGCGCGACGTCAACAGTCCACCCTTCGTACCCCAGTGCAAGGCTCACCAGATCAGTGAGGGCAGGCTCGTCGTCGACGAGCAGCACACGAATCGGCGATCCGTCCCGTCGGTACATTCGGGGTAGCTGAGCCAGGACCGCGCGGCGAGGCCCGGAGTCGGCGAGATGGACACCGGATTGAGTGGATGGCACTCCCCCATCATTCCTTACCTGACCGGCTGGAAGAATACGTACGCGAACCTCATATGAAGTTCATATTTTTACACATGGAACGCATGAAATGGCTCCCTACAGTCATGCAACATGCGCGATGAGAAAAGACCTTCCGGATTCCCGATAGGGTGTCGCATGACTATCGGTGCCTGCGTTCTGGTGCTGACATTTTCCGTCGTCGCGCCGAACGTGATTCCCAAGTTGCCGACCCGGTCAGCCTCGGTGTCCAGCCTCACACCAACCCAGCCTGGCATAGTCCCTGACTTGATGCTTGGCGAACGACTGACGCGAGCGACAGATCTCGCGCAGGCGAGGGGCGCCGAAATCTCAATTGCAATCTTTGATCGTTCCACCGGGGTCCACGTATCGAACGGAAACACGACATCGATCGAAACTGCCTCGGTATCAAAGCTATTCATCGCGGACGATATCCTCCTCAGGGAGTCCGAGGGCGCCCTCACTCTCACGGCGAGAGATCGCGCACTCATCGACTCCATGCTGCGTTCGTCAGACGACTCGGCGGCAGAGGAGTTGTGGATGCGATTCGGACGCACCGAGATAATTGACGCTGTCACGTCGCGGTATCAGCTCTCGTCGACCTCGATCAAGTCAGGCGCCGACTGGTGGCAAACAAGGACCACGATGTCCGATGTCGTCTTGTACTACTCGCGGTTTCTCGACGGTAGCGGTGGACTACCCGCGGACCGAACCTCGACCATTCTTCACGGCATCGGCGATTTCACGGATACCGGGACCGATGGCTACTACCAAAGATTCGGAATTCCGGACGCCCTGGGCAACGAAGGGGAAATGGCCGTCAAACAGGGGTGGATGTGTTGCATCGCCGGCAACTGGGTTCACCTCTCCACCGGGGTCGTCGGTGACGACCACCGCTACGTAGTGGCTTTGAGTTCGCGCGAAACAATCGACACCTACGGAGCCGGCCAGATCGGCGCCGCGCATGCCCGTCAAACGATTACGAACGCAACAGCATTACTGTTCCCAAGAGGGCGGGTCGAACTGTGACACGCTCAACTGTACGAAAACTGATCCCGCCGAGACCGATACCTCGAATCACGGCGTCCGGGTTCTATACCGTGAACGCCTCCATCGCATTGTTCCTACTACTCGACGCGCATGCGATCGTGACAACCGGTAGCAAGCTCGAATCAACCATCAGCGCATACGGTCTCGGCGGCAGTCGCTGGATCTTCATCACTGCAGTACTACTTCTCGCTGCCGGATCGGCAGGATTCCTCGTCGCACTCATCGGCCGACAGCTCACTTCGTGGAGATCGAGCGCGGCTTTCGCAATGACGCTGTGGGTCGTCGGACTGGTGGGGCTCGCAGTATTTCCCAAGCAAGACTGGACTCAACCGGTGAGCATCAGCGGGAGCATTCACGGGGCGGCCACTGCGTCAGCCTTCTTCAGCCTTCCGATCGCAGCGATACTTCTTGCGCGACCTTGGCTTCGGGATCGAAACCATGCATTGCACGCCCGCAGAACACTGACCGCGGGAGTGTTGGCTATCACCAGCTTTACACCCCTCCTCTACGCGATCGGAGTCAGTGTGGTGACCGGGACCAACTGGTGGGACGTCATGACGCTCGGCTACACAGAACGCCTGATCGCCGCTGCTGAAGCAGCGACATTGATTGTGATCGGCACATGGTCGCTCGCAAGGACATAGAGGGACAAATGACGAACCCACCGCAGATCACTCGAAAAGACGTCATCATCTTCGCGATTGTCATCGTGATCATCAGTATTGCAACATATTTGGAAGCACGACCGCTCTGAGAGTAGCTTGGATATACGCTCGGGACTCAAAGCCTCGAGCACATGGGTTAGCGAGCCACGCATCCACCATTGACCACAGCAGGGGCGAGAAAGAGCTCGATGCCCAGACCGTAGTGCACCGCTTCAAATAGCCTTGGTAGCGACGGTCCACAACCAGTCCACCCAACATGATTGAAAGTGCACCCGTCGCATCATGATTGAAAGTGCACCCGTCGCATCGAACAGCTCAGCATCTCGCTCGCGCTGGATACTGTCGTGCGTTGTCAGCCAGTCGTTCTCGATGATACTCAGGCGAAGATCAGTGTAAATGCTTGCGGTTTAAAGCAATTCGATCGCGCCTATGGACCGACGTTCAGGTTCGAGTCACAGTGCCGGGCGGCGGTGACGTCGACCACCTCTGGGTTCGCATCTAAGGGAACAGTAAGGAATCGCGGTTACCATGGTCACAGACGATCGGCGATACCGATCGCCGATTCGCTTCGAACATCTTACCCAGCAGCCGGATCCGGGGTCCGGCGAGGAGATCTATGTCGACGCAGTCCGTAGTGCACGCACAATCATCCGCAGACGAAGCCGTCGTGGGGGATTCGTCTCCGCCGGGTGGTGGAAGCCGGCGTTATCTCGAGCAACTGATCAGATACGACGTGCCGGCGTCGCTGGTCGTCTTCCTGGTGGCGCTTCCCTTGTCCTTGGGAATTGCKATCGCCTCCGGGGCRCCGATCATGGCAGGTCTGATCGCCGCCATCGTCGGCGGAGTAGTGGCCGGAGCGGTGGGAGGTTCACCGCTGCAAGTCAGTGGTCCCGCAGCCGGYCTGACCGTGGTGGTCGCCGAACTGATCGGCAAGTTCGGGTGGAARGTCACCTGCCTGATCACCGTCGGCGCCGGAATTYTGCAGATCGTGTTCGGGCTCAGCCGAATTGCCCGTGCGGCACTGGCTATTGCGCCGGTGGTGGTGCATGCGATGCTCGCCGGTATCGGCATCACCATTGCGCTACAACAGGTTCACGTGTTGTTGGGCGGRAGCTCGGCCAGTTCGGCGCTGGACAATCTACGGCAGTTGCCCGCACAGATCGGTGCCCTGCACGTCGAGGACTTGATGATCGGACTCGTTGTCATCGCCACTCTTCTCGGGTGGCGCTATCTCCCCGCGGGCGTCCGGAAGGTGCCKGCGGCATTGGTCGGCATCGTATTGGCAACTCTCGCTTCGCTCCTGCTGCCGATCGACGTCGAACGTATTGCTCTCGACGGATCTTTGTTGGACTCGATCGGACTTCCCGCTCTGCCGGACGGCCAGTGGCTCGGCGTCGCAACCGGMATCCTGACCATCGCMCTGATCGCCAGCGTCGAGAGTCTGCTCTCGGCCGTGGCTGTGGACAAGATGCACTCGGGCCCGCGCTCGAACTTCGATCGCGAGATGCTCGGCCAAGGTACTGCGAACATGGTGTCCGGGGCGATCGGCGGCCTGCCCGTCACGGGTGTGATCGTACGCAGCGCCACCAATGTCGAAGCCGGGGCGAAATCCCGTGCGTCGTCGATCATGCACGGCCTGTGGATCCTGCTGTTCTCGGCCGCGCTGGCCGGGTTGGTGCAGCAGATTCCGAAGTCTGCGCTTGCCGGACTGTTGATCGTCATCGGCATTCAACTGGTCAAGCTGGCGCACATTCGGTTGGCGCGACGCACCGGTGATCTGTGGGTGTACGGCATCACGGTGGTCGGCGTCGTGTTCTTGAACCTGCTCGAGGGCGTGCTGATCGGATTGGCGTTGGCGATCGCTCTCCTGGTGTGGCGGGTCATCCGCGCGTCGGTCACGGCAGAAGAGTTGGGTGACAAGGATTCCGGGAAGTGGCGGGTGCTGGTCGAAGGGTCGTGCACCTTCCTGGTGCTGCCCAAGCTCACCTCGGTACTCGCCGGCATCCCGCCGCGGTCCGACGTCACCGTCGAGTTGTCCGTCGACTTCCTCGACCATGCCGTCTTCGACGTCATCGAAGAGTGGGCGAGGCAGTACGAGTTGGCAGGTGGTTCGGTGATCATCGACGAAGTYGGCTCGGTGAGTATGGAGAGCGCGACCACCGGTCCGCCGAAGCGCGGCGCCGCAGTCACCGACCTGCGCGGATTGCTCGCTCCGTGGGGTAGTTGGCAACCACAGGCTTCGGGAAGGAATCTGAGCAGCCCGCCAGCSTTGCGACCCATTCTCGACGGGGTGTCCAACTATCATCGCCATCGCGCCGAAGCGATACGGCCGCACATGGATCAGTTGCGCGACGGMCAGAATCCCGACTCYCTTTTCCTCACCTGCGCAGATTCGCGAGTGGTGCCGAACATCATCACGAGCAGTGGCCCAGGTGACCTGTTCACTGTGCGCAACGTCGGAAACTTGGTTCCTGCCGGCGGCCGCGATACGTCGGTGGAAGCGGCACTGGCCTTCGGGATCGACGAGTTGGGTGTCAGTTCGGTGATCGTGTGCGGACA
>NZ_JBFUJN010000053.1:0-28138 GCF_056401335.1 Rhodococcus sp. P4_F3_2 | reverse complement strand
GCTGTGGTTGTCAACTAAATAGAGAGGTGCGAAGATTGCCACAGAGATTCAGAGGAATCGACCAGGACACGAAAGTGATCCTGAAGGCACTCGAGAAGGCCGGATTCGAAATCCGCGCCACGAAAGCGGGTCACCCGATGGTCTACAAAGACGGTCAACTGATCACGACGTTCTCGAAGACGGCCAGCGACCGTCGGGCCGTGAGGAACGCACTGGCGCAGATCAAACGCCAGACCGGGTTCGCATGGCCGCCACGCTAGTAGGCACGTGAGAAAGGGTCGGGGATGTAGAAGGCATCCCCGMCCCGGACTCATTCAAYCAAACCTCGCACCGCAACAGAAAAGGACCACAACCCATGACCGCACAGCCCTACAACGTCGTCGCCGAACTCGACGCACCGTTCGACGAGGGGACCGTCGAGCTGTTGATCGACCCCATCGCCGACTACAGCGGAGCAGTAGGACGCTCCGAACTCGGCCGCACCGAAATCGTGTTCACCCTGCCCGCAGACTCCGTCCGCCAGGCCAACACCACCGCATTGGCGATCCTCGACCAGTACCCGCCGGCGCTGGTGTCGCTACGGGTGCTGCCCGCGGCGGACTTCGACAGGCTCACCGAAGCCGCGGAGCTGCCGGCGCTCGTATCCGTCAGCGAAGCAGCAGAAGAGCTGGGCGTGAGCCGCCAGAGCATCCTGAAATCCATCAAGACGGCCAAGCTCCCCGCTACCCGCGTGGGCGACACCTGGGCCGTTCGGAAGTCGGTTGTCCAGGCGCGTGCACGCGAGAACGCCGAAAGCGCATAGCCGATCGACCCACGCGGATCCAGGGGTGAGTGCCGACGTCAGCGAACGCTCTGCGATCCGATGACCTGCAAGAATTCTGGTTTTGCACAGAAAAATGAGCCCCCAGATGCCGGGTACCTCATCGGCGTAGTGGACGAGGTCACCGGAAATTTCCCGTGTAAATAGCTGCGACGATAGACAGTCGCCAACATCTCGACAGGAGAATCTCGTGCAGCAAGGTGACCAAGTGAGAATCGGGACCGAAGGCGTCTCGGTGTTCACGATCGTCAGCGTCGACGAGGCCGCTCACACCGCAATCATCGAATCAACCGCGGACGCCCCCCGGAAAGTACCCGTTTCCGGCGAAGCTCGCCGGTCTCGTGCCGGTCATCGAGGCGAGGCCCGGCGACGACGATGAACAGGACGCCTAGATCGAACGACCCCTGTGACACCAGGGGACGGGATCGCGACGAAACACCCGCCGAGTCAACGATCTTGATCGAACTCGGCGGAACTGTCCGGCGTCGCGTCGCGCTCCTCTGGCTTCTCCACGATAAGGGGCCTCACCTCGGCCTTGTACCGATATCCCCACCAACCATTCGGCAGCAGAACCATTCCGGCCTGACCCTCGTCCGCGGCGGAGTCCAGCCTTCATCCGGGTCGGGGGTACGAGTCATATCGACAGTGTCTCAACCTCGAAGAAAACAGTCGCGAGCCAGGACAAACCGGCGCACAGTGGAGAGATGAGTCCCGCCACGGGAAAACCGGTTCCGCCGATGCTCGCCACACTCGGGCAGCCCCCGGCGGGGGAGCGCTGGGCATTCGAGAGTAAGTGGGATGGCCAAAGGGCAATAGCTACAACAGGTTCCAAGGCTCCGGCGCTGTGGTCGCGCAACGGCAACGACATCAGCGGATCATTTCCCGAGGTCGTCGATGCGCTCAGTGCTGTGCTCGATGGTCGCGAAACCGTCCTCGACGGCGAGATCGTCGCACTTGGAGCAGACGGTGTGCCGTCTTTCTCCCTGTTGCAGCGCCGAATGCACGTCCTCAAACCCACCGCGCAACTTCGCAACGAGGCGCTGGCCTCGTACTATGTGTTCGACGTCCTCGACGTCGCGCTCGCCAACCTCAGCCTCGAACACCCGCGCATCAAAGTCCCACCGCACTGGCTCAACGTCGATGGGCCGACGATGCTCCAAGTGGCCAAAAAGCATCACCTGGAAGGGATCGTCGCCAAGAACATCGCGTCGCCCTACCAGCCTGGGAAGCGCTCTAGAGATTGGTTGAAGACCCCGGTCAGAGCGAATACAGAAGGAATTGTGTGCGGATTCGTACCGGGCTCCGGCAGTGCAGCCGGCGGTATCGGATCACTGATTCTCGGTGCGCACGACGACACCGGTAATGCGTGATAAACAAACGTGCTGAATGCGTGGATCTGATTGGTTGGCGCGAGTGATTCCTTGCGTCTGATATGCCGAAGTAAAATTGACAATGGAGTTTGTCTGTGACGTGGACCCGAAAGAGCTGCCTGACGAGCAGGTTCGATTGAATCGAATCCCGTTGAGCAGAAATGGAGTCGGCATAAGATCGAAATGAAACGATGAGAGCGTGCCCGAACTCACGGTCAAACAAATCCAAGTCACCTTTGATTGCGCAGACCCTGGGCGCCTCGCTCGTTTCTGGGGCGAGGTACTTGGTTACGAACACAAGGGTTCAGGATGCGTTGATCCCTCAGGTGTGGGCCCGCGCTTGTACTTTCAGCGAGTTCCCGAAGGGAAGGTCGTCAAGAATAGGCTGCACCTTGACGTGCGGGTCGGTACGGGTCTGGTGGGTGAGGAGCGTGTCGCTGTACTCGAGGCCGAATGCGCACGACTGGTCGAGCTCGGCGCGGTACGCGTGCGACTACTGCGTGCTGACGGAGTTCACGAGTCGTGCCTGGTGATGCAAGACATCGAGGGCAATGAGTTCTGTCTCGATTGAGTGGACGCGGACGGACGCTTTCGTGAATTGGTTGGTGACGGTGGTTTTCGGTTGAACGGCTCTGTCGTGCAGGGGGGATCGAGAGTCAGACATTGTGATCAGGGATTGGCTTGTTCGCTCGGAGGTCGCTGCCTTCTGGTGATGTCGGCGGCGTAGGCGCTGTTTTGGCCGACTTCGGTGACCCAGCCCTGGGCGGTGGTTACTTCGATGCCGAGAAGTGCGGGGAGTATGTGGAAGGCTGGTCGGCCTCCGCCAAATCGAGCTCAGTTCGTCGCTCCGAGAAGCCGGCGCTGCACAGGCTCGCCATCACGGATTGCAGGTCGGGGCGCTCATCGACCACGCCCGCGACGAGTACGGCATCACCATCTCGGAAGTCAGCCGCCACCTGGACATCCCCCGGGCAACTCTGAATGCGCTCGTCAAAGACGCCCAAAATGCAGGAATCGTAGTGTCGAACACGGACTACGAGATCCGACGGCTCACCGGTGGACCGTTCATCAACCATGTTCGAATCCACGGGCCGATAACCGAAATCATCGCCGGTTTCGAAGCGTCCGACGTCGTGTACCTCTCCCAAGAGCCTTTCGCGCGGTTCGTCGTCGACGGACACCTACGCGCTCCGAACGTCCTTGTTCGCTGCGCAGGACTCGGAGACTGGGTCGCGCTCGACAACTGCTCCGTCGGCTACGAAGGGACCGGCCCTACCAACACCGAGGGAGCGCTCAAAGGGGTTGGGGTGCCGGACGACATCGCCGAAACGATCGCATACGACAATCGCGTCTCCCATGTCGTACTCGACGCTGCGGGAAAAGCCGCCAAGTGGAAGATCGACGGGCGAGTGTGGCCGGCAGTACATCTTCCCCTGCCCAAAGCGATCGACAACGGGCGTTTTTGCTTCCGCTTCGGTCGATCGATCAAGGGCTCAGTGCCGGTCAACGGACCCCGGCCCGGATCGATCGACGAACTCGACGACCCTACATGCGGCGGAGTTTTCCCAGCACACCCCGTCGACGGATTCACCACCGCCGAACGGCTGATCCGATATCTCGACAACCCGCCACCCTGGTTGCAAGGTCCGCGCAAAGCCACCCTCTTCACCACACCAGGAGCAGCCCGCGAATCCGGATTCGCAGATGACTACATACCGCAGCGGCGAGGTACACCAGAGCAACTGAAAGTGGTGCGCGGGTTCGGATCTCGCACGGTCTACCAGCTCGTCATCGAGCAAGGCCCTATCCAAATTTGGAAATCCGACTACATTCCGGACGACCAAACTCAGTGGGTGCCAAAAGAATTTCATGGCATTCTCAAGCTCGCCGGACTTTTCCCTGGCGACATCGTCGAACGCGACAACCGTCCGCGTTACGTCAACTCATCAGCAGACGCCGGAATCGCCCTCCCGAAATTCCGCTCAACGGGGGAATCACGTGGCGCCCGTCCATGCAATATGCGTGAACACGCGCGATAGAAGATCCCGCCTGCCGGAAGGGCAATAACTTGTCGGGGGTGTGATCTAACCTCAGTGTGCGACGAGAAAGCAGGTCGCCACACCTGACTCCCGACCGCATTCCCCACCCGCGGTCCCGGCCCGATGTTCACTCATCCGGTCGGCCGGTGCGGCGACCTGCTTTTCGTATAAGCAAGGGTCGCGCGGTTCGGCGGGACACCCCGAGGCGTTGCGGCGCTACGCTCAGCCGCACATTGTCCTGTCCACCGCCGAGCACCATCGACTACAAACACCCTGGCCTCGAAAGGTTCACGAGCACATGACCGACACCGCTTCCACACCGCCATCGCGAGGCTCTGTTCACCTACGCGCATCGTGGTGGTGGAGTCGCCACGACGACCTCGCAAACCTTGACCTCGCCGACATCTTTGCCCGCCACGGCCATCCCTGCGCCGACATCACCGCTTCGGATGCCGTGGATGCAGCCCTACGTGCAGCCGTGCAGAACGACGATGCACTGGTTGAGGTTGCCGAGTGGATCGAGACGACCTCAACACGCCGGGGCGGCAGTGGAATTCAGAACCTGCGGCACAGTCTCGGCGGATTCACCGACTACCTCACTCGCAAACTCGACGAAAAACCGGTGACTGCAAAGACATTGCGGGAATGTGCCCAGCAGATCGGTTTCACCGACGAGACAATCGTTGAAGGCCGCAACCTCCCAGAGTTGGCGCATCCCGACGAAGAAATGACTGAACTACTCCGCCGCTACAACGAGGTCCGCGCTCAGGTGCTGGCCGTTGCAGCTACCCAGGTGTGAGAGGTTCGCGTCGAGCAGTGCCCATGTCGGCGGCAACAGATATGCTGAACCCCGTCCGGTGCAATGCATCGGCCCGCTGAGTGTGACGACGGTTTGGTCGCCGGACGACTCACACCCTCAGCGCACCCGTCCAGAGGCGGGCAACGGCGTGGCAGGCACCAACAGGAATGTTGAAGCCTGCCACGCCGCACGCGCACATAACCCCCGGCGATTCGTAGGGGGGCGACCGACAGTGAAGGGGGGCGGGTGGCGTATTCGATCAGTCCCGACACCGAACGTCCCTCGCACCTCGACCCGGAAGCCGGCGGAGACAACAGCCCCGTATCCAAGCGAAGCGGCTATCGCGCCGTCGACGAGTTCGACGATCGCGTCCGTGACCGCAGTGGGGCTCGTGACCTCGATCGGATGGTCGAGGCCGGAGAGTTCACCCGCGCACGCAAAGACCTCGAACGCGCCTTTCCCCGGCCCGTGGTCACGCAGGTGAATGAACGCAAACGCCGAACATTGCCGATTCCGGACGCGATCCGGCTGCCGCTGTCCTCCCGTCAACGCAAAGCCCGATCGGTCGCCAAAAACGCCGCCCAGACAGCGCTGCCCAGAATCGGATACAAAACAGTGGAGTCCCTGATCTCCGATCCCACAACATGGAAGACGACCGGTGCAGCTCTCACCGCTGCGCGCGGCGATGCTCAAGGGCTCGACGAGCGTACGCGGTCACAGGTTCAGCGCATCGACCGCGCCATCCAGACTGCCGAACGAGGCAACGACCGCGCCATCCAGACTGCCGAACGAGGCAACGACCGCGGGCATGTTGTGTACTGCGCTGTCTCGGTGCCGCACTCACTGCCCGAACAGCCGACGAACCTACCGAGGGCGCTGCAGCCGGGTTCGCGCATCGAGTTCGACCGATACACGATGTCCACGCACGCTATTCAGGAACTCGACCTGGTCGTGGGTGATCGGGAAGTGATCTTCGAGATGGAAACCCCACGCGGGATGTACCTCGGTGGCTCCGACTCGGTCGACATCACTTCGCATCTGTTGTCGCGGGGGATGCGCTGGCAAGTTGTCAGCTCGCACGAAGGCCGCTATCAGCGCCCCGACGGATCGTTCGGCAGGCGGAACATCATCCAACTACGAGACATCACCGAGGAGAACTAAATGCCGTTCATCGACGGAAAAGGCCGGCCAGAACTGTTGGTGCACCCGGACATCGCACTCGGTCTCGCAAACTTCCGACCGGTCGACGAGCCGGAAGTACCGCCCGTCCCGCTGACCGAGAAGGATCAGAAGAGGATCGCGGCGCGGCAAGCGGCGAAAAAGGCGGCTGCAGAACGCAAACGGAGAGCGGGAACTACGTCCGAACAGCAGAAAACCGGAGGCGCCCCCAAGAAAGTGGGGTAAAACCTCCGGCTCATCCTGTGGATCCGCAGTGCCACGATCCTACAAGCGAAAGACGCGCAACACAGCCTGGGCGGGTGCCAGGCGCCGGCGTTCGCCGCTGCCACGTACAGACCACCGCTTAGCCGGTGGTCCACCGCGTCAATTTGCTGCCGTTCTAGAGAATCGTTGAAAGGCCAGCCTACGCCGGAGGTGGCGTCACTCAGTGTCTGCTTCGTTTGACCACAGACGTGACACCGGCGACCGCGCCGACGACGACGATGGCTGCCACGATCGGAATCAGCCCGACCTCCGACCACCAGAACACCGTGATGAACAGAGCGAGACCCAACAGGCTGCCGGCCACGTAGAACGGTATCGACATCTTGCCGCGCTCTGGTCCGGTGCCGTCGTCGACCGGCCTCATCGGAGGTATCTCACTCATCGCTGTTCCCGTCGTTCAGTGAAGGTCATTCACAATTCGTATTGGGCACGAAGTAGAAACCGGTGCTCGAATCGAAAATGTCCTTCTGGTAGCACGCGTTCGGGTTGAAATTGTTGGAATTGAGAGCATCCCAGAGCAAAGCGACCGTTGCCGCGCCGCCGAAGGTGCACAGCAAACCAACCGCTGCGTCTGCAAGCTTACCCGGGGCTCCGAGTGCCTTGAGGGCCCCACGGAAGACCGACGAGCAACCGACGACAACGCCGCCGATGGCTACCGCATTGAACGCGTACGCGATCGCGTTCGCCTCGTATCCCCACACATTCAGGTAGACGCTGGTACCGAACGTCAGCTTGGGATCTGCGGTGACGGGATACGCCGTACCGCCGTTATGTTCGACGGTCTGCGTCAGAGTGTTTCCGTTGACATGGAAGCTGGTCGGCACGTTCGCGCCGTTCGCGTCCTTGGCCCACGGTGCCGCGATCGTGCCGAAGACGATGTCGACGCCTTCTGCGACACCGAAGATTTCCACGCCTCCGTCGGCCGCGATCCGTGTCGACAGCCCTTCCGGTACGTCGAGGGTGAAGGTGTACGAGGTAGGAGCTGATGCGTCGGGAATCGAAATCGCCTGGCGGGCAGAATCTTGCGCTACAGCCTCTGAAACGATCGTCGCACCTGCCACATCCGCGACCGCCGTGTCGTCGACCACTCGAGTGGAGGACGTGCCGTCTGCGGTGAGCGTCACCGTGGCGCCGCTCTCGGAGCTGACCGAGACGGACGCTGCGCCGGTTTTCGTTACCGACGCACCGGACGTTTCGAGGCCGACGCCCCGTTGTTGGCCAGCAGCATCCGCTGCTTGATCGACTGATGTCACCACTTGTTGATCGGATAGTTCGGCAGGTTGGGCAGATGCAGTGCCTGCCCACAAAACCATCGAGAGCGCAGTGGTGGTACCTAACAGTGCTATGGACAGCCTTCTATTGCGCACGTCGTTGCTTCTCTCTGTTGGCCATCATTGACCCGTGGATCACTCGCGGAATGGCGCACGAGCGACGGAGCTCATGTCAACGCGAGACCGAAACATGATGAACGGCAGGTCGATTCAACGATCCGCGCTGAACAAATTCATACAAACAAACCAGTCGGTAACGTAACACCGAAATTGTAGGAATGGACGATTAGGGACGAAACTCGTTAAAAAATGAAATACATTCCGGACATTTCAGCCATTTCAGAGAAATTGTGCGGAGATCATTTCCTTGGGGTGATCGAACGCAGCACGAAGTGGAACGCCACGGCGGTGCTGGCAGCGACCGCGACACCGGCCACCACCTCGGCCAAGAGAACCCCGACGGTGACGCCGAGGACTGCGGCGGCCGTGACCGCCAATGCGACATCAGTAGATACCGGACGAGGGCCGTTGATCGCAGAACCCCTCTCGAAGATGACACACCTACTCGCAGAGATCATCACATGCCGCGAGAACGGGGTTCTCGCACCCGCGCGGTCCAGCCATCCTCGGTTGCTTGACGCACGTAGCTTCGGAGCCGGAACCGAGTCTGCAAAGTTCGAACTTGTGTTCGAGTGGTCTGTGTGTGGGAAGTTCGCGCGAATTCAGGAAAGCGGGGTTGGGTTGGGCTGCGGATCCAATTGCTTGTCAGGTCATCTGCCGGATGCGGGGCAATGCGTGGGCGAGTTGTTCGAACAGTGCCGGCCAGCCGCGCCGCAGCCAGGTCAGTCGGCCTCGTTCGAGGTGGTTGCCGTCGATGATGTGTGAGATCCGTTGGTGCTGTTCGGGAACGCCCAGAGCGACGAGCTTGTCATAGACGGGGTTGACCGGAAGATCATGTCGCCGGATGTAGGACCAGACCTCTGAGGTGCTCCAATTCCAGATCGGCCCGTACGCGACGGTTCCGTCGACGCGTTCGATGATTCCGTCACGCTGGCCACCTCGTGTGTACATCGCACGTCTGCCGGCGGATTCGTCCGCCCGCACACCCCACAGCTCACCGGGACCGAGCAGCTCGTGCGCTCGCCGCGCCGGGCCGCTGATCAACACTTCGTGCAGATCCGGCAACGCGCCGCCGCGGCTGCTGGCGCGGTGGTCCCACAGACCGGAGGCAGCGAGAACATCGAGGAGCGGCGGCTCGGCCGGGATCCGGTGCAGATCCAGCGACCACTCGTGGGCGAGTTCGCGGATGTAGTCGTAGGTTTCGGGGTATTCGAGACCGCTGTCGAAGAACACCACCGGAACGTCGGGCTCGACTCGGCGGACCAGGTCGAGGACGACGAGGGAATCCTTGCCGCCGGAGAACGCGAGATATCCGTCGTGGCGGCGCAGGTGCTCGCCGATCCGATCCCCGATCACGGTCAGTGCGACTGCGTCGGTGCGAGTGGTGGGAGGGCGCAGTGCCTGCAGCGCTGCCAGGTCGAGGCCGGGATCATCGCCGCGAAAGGTCACCGGACCACAATAGAACCGCCCGCCCCACCCACCCGGCCCGCAGCCGGTCCTTTCATACATCGGATACCCATGACCGCTCTCGACGTCACCGCCGCCGCGTACACGGCCGCGGTCGGGCGCCTGTACTCGCCGCACCGGTCCGCCGGCGGGTGTGCGCGCTGCGCCGGAAGCACCGAGACGATGACCCCGACCGGGCAGGTGGTCTCACGCAGGTTCACCGGCTACGAAACCTGGACGAACCTCTCCAGCCGGGTCCTGTGCGAGGTCTGCGTGTGGGCGTACCGGCACCTGCCACTGCGCAGCTGCGCGCACATCATCACCGCAGACCCGCCCACCATGCTCGAAGCCAACCCCACACAGCTGCAGAAGGTCCTGTCGCAGTCGCTACCGGCCGGAATCGCGGTCACCGTCCCCGCGCCGCTGTGTCGCAAACACCTCCTCCCGGATGCCCGCTGGGGGCAGATCAACGTCGACGGGGTGAACATCACCTGGCGCACCGATGACGCACAACGCCTGGCGGTGATGTCCGCACTGCGAGAGTTGGGGTTCACCGAACGGGATCTCCGGGCGCCGGCACCGCCGCACCGAGTGCTCCGCACCCTCGAACACCGGCTGTGGGCTCAGATCCTCGACGACTGGCAGACGTTGGCCCCGTGGCGCCGCGCCTCATCGTGGTGGATCACTGCGGCCCGAGCCAGCGAACCCGACCACAGGCGGACATGAACGACAATGGGATGGCCTGGTCGAGAACGATCCGGGCGAAACAGGGGGAGGGCACTGCTCAGTGAACGGCCGAAACGTAGGTGCGAGAACCAGACACAGCGGAGACAACTCGATGACCACCACAGCGCCGTCGGCGGCGACGGAGCGGTGGCTGGCCGCGGCGCCATTTCTACCCCGGCCCCTCGACCCTGATGCCGCGATCGCCGATCGTCTGATCTTGTTGCTGCACTACGGTGTCGATCGCTCGGAGCACAACTGGCTCTCCACTCGAAGTGGCGACTACTACTGGAATCAGTATCTGCCCGAACGGATCCAAGACGCTGCCTACACCAGCGGAGGGAACCTGAACCGGTGGTGGACGAAGGTATCCGGGCATCTGGGATCCACACCCAGGACTCGGGCGCAGGAAATCGAGTTGGCTGTCCTGCTCGCCACCGAACATCCGAAACGTGTCTTGCAGGCGATGCGCGATCAAACCGCCGCCCTGACCTTGCGGACGAAGATCATCACCGACGCTGTCCGCGCCGATCGCACACCCGCCGACGAGGTCGATCGGTGAGCATCAGCCGCGTCTGGGAAATCGAGATGGTTGCCCGATCACCGATCTCTCACCAGGGCGAAACCATCGGCGGCACTGCACTGTTTCGGCGCATGAAGATCATCCAGCCCGACGGATCGATCGAACTGGTACCGGTGGTGTCCGGGAATTCGTTCCGCGGGGTGCTGCGCCGCATCGGGGAAGAAATGCTGCGCGATGTCCTCCGCTACGACAACCAACTTCCATTGCCCGTCGCGCACACCCTCCGCAACGGAGGCTCGATCGTGAAAACCAAAGCCGAACCCGTCACCGGCCGACGACTCAACGAGCTACGCGAGCTGGTTCCCCTGATCAGTGTCTTCGGCGGCGCGGTCGGAGCCGCCCCGATCAGCGGCTGCCTACGCGTGGGGCATGTGGTTCCGATCGTCACCGAAGCCGCACCGGTGCTGCGCTTCGACTACGAAGGCCCGTTGCCGAGCAGCTTCGACGTCGAAGCCCGCGAAAGCTACAGCCACCTCGACGACGTGAGCACCGCCCGCGACAACCCCACACCGTCGACAGGAAACGCTACGTCGCCGTTGATGCGCTACGACATCGAAACCCTCTCCCCGGGAACCAGGTTCGAATCCTGGGTCCAACTCGACCGGGGCAGCGCACTCGACGAAGCATTCACCGCCGACGTCCTCACAGAATTCACCCACCGAGGGTGGCTCGGCGGTAGATCGGCGATCGGCCACGGCCAAGTCGGCGCCGCCATCACCCCCGACCCCGCTGACAGCATCGACCTCGACTGGCGCGCCATTGTCGCCGCCCGCCGACAAGAAGCGCTCGACGCGTTGATCTCGCTACCGGCATGAGCAGCGCCCGCCCGAATACGGCGATGCAGCCGATGCTGGTGCGCGCCCGACTCGGCTCCGGAGTCGGCCATGCACCGCCGTGGGGCATCAGCCTCGACGGATTGCTCGCCTCGCAGATCCGCGAGAACGAGAAAGCCGCTGCACGAGAATCCGGAACCGATTACATCCCTTACGATTCCGAGGCATCGCCGCGAGATCTCGACCTCCCACTTGTCCGGTGCACGCTCTCCGGAGGCGATGGTTGGCATTGGGCAGCGACCTTCGCGTGGCCCGAAGGCGAAATTCCGGGCCCGCACGTCCAGTACTGGAGCGCCCGCCCCGACCAACACGCCCTCGCACAGATCTCCGAGACTCTTCCCGCGCACCTCTCCCCGCGCCAGGGCCGATACCGTGCCGCGGTCATGCCGCTACCGCTCACGGTCGCCCGAGCCCTGACCTGGCGCGCCGTCGGCGACCCCGACGAGGTCGCTGCCTTGCTCGTAGACATCACCACGATCGGGAAGAAACGCGCTGCCGGCAACGGCATGATCCTCGATTGGACTGTCACCGCAGACCCGGACGCTGACAGCTGGGAGTACTCGCATATGCACCCCGACGGGCGGCTCGGACGCACCGCTCCCGCAGCGTGCCTCGAACACCGCCCCGAGGTGGCCACGGGTGGTGCGGCGGTGATGGGTGTGCGCCCGCCGTACATGCATCGCGCCAGGCGTGCGGAAGTTTTCCTGCCCGGCACTGACCATTCCTCGGATGCAGGGTGAAGGCTGTTGATGTCGAAAGAATTGTGTGCGGGCGTATAAGTTGGTCGTCCGGCCCGGATCTAGGATTCAGGTATGGGCAGGCATTCGTCGGGTGAGTCGCCAGACCTGTCGGTAAAGCTGCTCATCGCGACACCCCTGTGTCTGATCCTCGGGGCATTCGCCATCTGGATGGGCCTCGTGACAATCCACGAGCCTGCGACGTGCGACCTCAAGACCATGACGACGTCGGACGTGTGCCAAGTGGGTTCGAAGCTTGTCGAGGAGCTGATCGTCGATGGGGTGTCGAACCCGCCCGCAGGCAAGTACCGCTACCTCGCTCAACAGGAGGCGTACAACCGTATCGCTGCGCCCACCTCCGTACTGTTCGGTGTGGTGTTCACCGCCGGGTCCGTGTGGCTCGGCGTGCTGCAAGCGCGCGGACTACGAGCACGACGAGAGGTACGCCGACAGCAACGTAATTGAACGTAACTTCGCGAACCACCAAGGCATCAGCGACGAACGCAACGAACGCGTAACTCACAAGTGCAGTCACGCACTACGGGTCACCGCAGCCTACGAGAACATCCCACCGACGAACTCCACCACCCACTCCGCGACCTTCTTGCCCGCCCGACGCAGACGCCCCGGATGTTCTTTACTCACTTATCCCCTCCTCTGTCCACGATGGTATTCGCCCCTCGGTACCTGAGATCCTCACTCCGCCCTGCCGCCTAGCTCAATCAGTGCGACCCCGCCAGCGATGAGGACGAGCCCCACGATCATCATCCAGGTCAGCCGTTCGCCGAAGATCGCCCATCCCAGAAGCGCTGTTAGGGCGACCCCGGCTCCCGCCCACGTCGCATAGGCAGCGCCGACCGGCATGCCGAGCCTGAGCACCTGAGCCAGGAGAGCGAACGCGCCGAGGTAGCCAATCGCCACGGGGGTCACCCAAGGCCACCGGGTGAACCCCTCCGATGCCTTGAGCGACAGAGTGCCCATGACCTCCAGCAAGATCGCCCCACCGAGCATCAACCAAGCCTGCATTCCTGCTGCCTCCGTCCAGCTCCCCCAATGCACGCACGATAGTTTTACTGTACCGCACATGCGGTACAGTAAAACTATGCACAAGCAGACGCCCGCCGTGCGCAACGGCATCCTCGAAGCCGCCGCGACGGCATTGCTGCGGGACGGGGTCGAGGCATTCACGATCAACCGCGTCGCACAAGAGGCCGGCCTCAGCGTCGGCGGTCTCCGATACCACTTCGCGTCCAAGCAGGACTTGCTCGAGGCGCTCGTTGAGCACGGGGTCGTCGGCTTCGGCGACGCCCTGGACGGGGCCGGTCATGAGCCAGGAGCCAAGACCCGCGCCTACATCGCAGCGGCGCTGCCCGGCCACGACTCCGGGCAAATCGCGGCCGCACTGGTCGCCGCGGTCGCTGTCGACTCAGGCATGCTGGCGATCCTCCGTAGCCACTTCGCCCGTTGGCAATCGATGCTCGACGCAGACGGTATCGACCCGGTCACCGCCACGCTGATCAGGCTCGCCATGGACGGGTGGTGGCTCGCAGCGTTCGCCGATCTCGCACAGCCCGAGCACCGAACTGGATCACTGCTCCGCGCCAGGCTTGAAGCGCTCTTGGACGAGGCGATCAATGTCTGAGCATCGGAACAGCGAACGGCTGACGCGTCGACTGAAGACGATCATGCTCTGGACCGATCTAGGCTTCCTCGCATACTGGATCGCCACGGCCGCCGGGATCGTGTCCGTCGGCGGTGGAGCCGTTATGCAGGACTGGAACTGGTCGTTCCTCGGCCTGGACCTTTTCGCGATCTCCACCGGCCTGGCCAGCATCCTCCTGGCCCGAATGGGGCATCCGGCCGGGCGCGGCCTGATGTTGGTCTCGCTCGCTCTGACTTCGGCCGCCGGGCTGATGGCCGTGAACTTCTGGGTGATTCGGGGCGAGTTCGATCCGGCCTGGTGGGCCCCCAACCTCTGGCTCTTCCTGTTCCCCGCGATCGCGCTGGCCCTTCTGCTCCGCTCGAGCACAGCGGGCGGGGCGGGGATTCCCGACCCTCATCGGCCGGAGCAGCCGCCACGCTGACGGTGATGCATCTTCTTCCTCACGCAGGCGTGACTTTCACCCGCCACGCGCATCCACACCTCGACGCGACAGGGTTCGTGTCAGCGATCCGGCCCTGACCAGCGCATTCAGAATGGTCCGCAGGCACCCACCGATGTCCGCATCCGATGCGCCTGCTGTATCCGCGTTAGCCCAGCTCGCGATCTCATCGATCGCCCTCATCGATCGCCCTCGTCGGCGCCGTCGCGGTACACGTCGACCCCTGGGAGCTGTATTTTCCTGGGGTTGCCCTGGCGGTGGCCCGAACCAGTCAGGCCAAATCCAGAGTTGCACCAAGTAACTTAGGAGCCTAAGTTGCTCGGTATGGATCTGGCTTACGAACTCCACGACTTGGTGCTCACTCTCGACCGCCAGGCGGACAGGATGCTCGGGGAGCACAGTTTGACCTACAACCGGTACGTCGCTCTCGTCATCGTCAGTGAACATCCAGGACTCACCGGGCGCCAGCTCGCCACCGCACTCCGGATCAGCGAACCGTCGACGAGCGTCATCATCAAGCGCCTGATCACCGAGGGGCTGATCGTCGACGTCGCCCCCACTGGAGCCGGCCACGTGCGTCGCCTTGAGATAACACCGGCCGGGCGGACGCTGAAGGAAACGGCAACCGCGTCACTGGGAGGATCCCTCGACCAGAGCGCCGCGGCCGTCGGGATAGACCCGAACCAGCTGGCGCGCACCATTCGAGCCCTCCACGCCCAGATCAAGGAACAAGCCGGGTAGCGCCGGCCCACTTGCAAAAGACCTGCACTACTCCCTCAACCCAGGAGCATCCGTGATCACCACTCCTATGATCGTCGCCCTGATCTTGGCCGCCACTCGTCTCGCGCTATTCCTGACGCTGCACATCGTCGGCCGAGCCCACTACTCGCCCGTCAAACACGCCGTGAGCGACTACGCTGTCGGACCTACCCGAAGACTCGCCTCCGCGATGAACGCCGTGACTGCGGCCCTGTTCGCAACTCTCGCCGCGGCGGTGTGGTGGGGTTACCCGAACTGGACCTCCCACACATCGACCAGCATCTACCTGCTCGTACTGTCCGTGATCTTCCTCGTCCTGCCGGCGTTGCCGACCGATCTGGAAGGCGAAAAGGCCACGCTGATCGGGCGGGCCCACATGGTGGCCGCCATTGCATGGTTCGCTCTGAGTTACACCCTCACCGGGCGCTTCGCCCAACTCGTCGCGGACTCCGGCAACGCTCTGTCCGGCGCCCTGCGTGCCCTCAACATCATCGCGATGGTCTCGCTCATCGCGCTGGTCATCGCGCTTCTTCCCAAGCTTCGAGCACGGTTCTTCGGCATCACCGAACGCGTCTTCCTCGTCGCGGTATCGCTCTTCTTCCTGGTACTCCCGATCGCACTGCTCGTGCAGTGAATTGAGAGATAAGGCGGATTACGTCCACACCCGAACCTCGCGGGGGAGTGGGCGCCGGCCTTAGGAACAGCTACAACACACACGGCGTCCACGCCCGTAAGGTGAACTGAACCGAGAAATACCGACTTCCAGCCTGTTTCGACCATCAGAAAATGTCCTCCCATGAAGCCGGGCACCGGCCCCATACCCGTCCTCACCGTCAATGCTGCCCTGCCGCCGATCGGGGGGCGACCTCGCCGACGAAGCAGCGTTGGTGGCGGTGGTTCTTGTCGTCGTCGCGTGCTGTGGTGTGTTGTACGGACTCGCTGCGATGGCTGAGGCCGCGCTGGCCCGCAGGTCCGGTCGGATGCCACGAATTTCACCCAGCGCCAGCGGACTTCGGCTCCGTCACTTGCTGGTCTCGTTATCGTCGTTGTTTTTCGCTTCATTCCTGGCTCATCTCCGATATCTGAGGTGGCGGACCACAATGGCTTTCTATGCAGCGCTCCTGATAGATCGCCGTCCTCGCCGGCGCCGGGCTCTGGATCGCCGCCGACGGGATTCGTGACAACGTCGCCCGAAGATCCCAGACCGGCTTTCAATCGCCAGCGAGCCGTCGTGCCGCCGCAGCCGGAGGAAACTTCGCCGGATTCACCAGTGGTTCCGGCTCATCCGATTGCGGATCTTCCGGCGGCGACGGCGGGGTAGGCGGTGCTGACCTGCACCGGTGCAAAATGCCACGCCCACATGTGCCGACATACGGGTGATCGAGCAGCCGCCGAGCACCACATCAGCGACCCTGGAACAAAGCCGCCGCTCTCCGCGGCACGCCTCGACGCACTCTTTCGCAACGTGCGACGATCAGACGGCAATCGGTACACCCGCGCAGATCTCCCAGCGTGCAGCCAAGAACGGCTATCCCGTCAGCGCCACCTTCATCTCTCACCTTCGGACAAGGCGTGCAACGTGCCCAAGCTTGGGCGTAATCGCTGGTATCGCCGCGGCATTCGGCGTCGACATTCGCCTCTTTCTCACAGATGTGTTCTTGTGCGGTGGTTGCCGAGACGTTCACACACTGGGACGTCTTTTGCGAGTACCGAGCAGCAGCGGGTACAGGCCTTGGACGGTGAAAAGCGCGAGAAGTGTGACCCGGCTCGGCAATCACCTTTCCCGGCGCGCAGCGTGAACGCACACAATTGGTGTGCATAGGTGGCTCCGAGCAGGTGCAGACATCGTTCGACACTATGTTGAAGGCATACACGAGCCTGTTCACGTCGTTAAATATTCCCTACGAGATCGTGAGCGCCTCAGATCCGTTCTTCGGTGAGGATCCTTCCATTGCCAGAGGCGCGCAACGGGTGGGCGGCAGCAAATTCGAGGTGCGCATCCCGCTTCCCTCTGGAAGTCTGTCGGTCGGAAGCGTCAATGCGCACGGCACGACATTCGCGGAGGCGTTCGACCTGAGCGCGCTCGGCGTCGAAGCGACGTGTTGTTCGGGCATCGGGGTCGAGCGGCTGACCTATGCGCTGCTGTCTTACGACCTCATCCCTGACCACCGTACGCATTCAAACGCGATTGGATCTGTCCATGAGTAGCGGAACTACCCTCGATAATGTGGTTGCTGTCCTTCTCGAGCAGTTGGCCACCGCGCGGTCGCTGGAGTCGGACGCGTCACCTGCGGACATCCTTCAGAATTCGCTCGACCAAATGCGGTTTCTGGTGGGGTTGGAAGAGCGGTTGGATGTCGCGCTTGATATCGGAGACGAACTCCCTTTCAATCTCGATGACCGCCCCGCTCTCATTGCGAGCGTGCGTGAGCTGCTGATCAATTCCGGGGTCGCTGTATGAGAAGAATAGTGCTCGGTTGATGATGACTTCGGTGCGCCGGCTATTCGATCCGACGACGGCACGTGAGGTCATCGCGGTGTCAGCGCCGCTGATGTTCGGCATGGTGGGCAATCTCGTGCTGATGTTGGTCGACCGCATCTCGCTTGCGCGTTACTCGCCGGAGACTTTGGCTGCGTCGGGGCCAGCAATCTTCACTGCGACCACTGTGATCATGGTGACCACGGGCGCAGTCGGTATCACTCGCTCTTACGTAGCACAAGCTCGCGGCCGTGGTGACAACAACGATGCTCTTGAAGAAGGGGCTCTCGGTGTCGTTTTCGCGGTATTGCTGTCGCTGGTGCTCCTGGCCATCACGCCGCTATTGATTCGGGTTCCTGAGTTCAGTACGCAGCCCGAGACGATCAAGAATTTGGAATCGCAATTCCTGGGTCTGTCCACCTTCTACGGCGCTGTGATGACCACCAATATGGCGTTGTCGTCCTACTTCAACGGCATGGGCCGTACTCGCGTACCCCTTGTGGTCGGACTCGTTGGGCAAGCAGTTGGTCTGGTGATGATCTTCGGGCTCGTGTTCGGGCATTTTGGGCTTCCCGAGCTCGGAATGCGCGGTTCTGCATTGGGCACGCTGTTTGCGGTCGCAGTGATGTTCGTCGGGTATTGCATTGCGCTGCCGCAAGGCTTCGTCGGCGTGCTGGGCCGGGTGCTGGGATCGGGAATGGCACGGCTCGGATCGTCGCTTTGGCTTCGTGTGCGGCGCGGCGCGCCGGCAGGTGGATCTTTGGGCTTAGAAGAACTGGGACAGACGTCCTTCGTGTGGATAATCGGACTGTTCGGTGCCTCAGCACTCGCCGCGAACAACGTGGCGCTCTCCCTGAACTACGCGGCAGTGATTCCCCTTATCGGACTCGGGTTGGGCTGCAACATCCTGTGCGGAAACGCCATCGGCGCACAGCAATTCGCACGTGTCGGGCACATCATGCGGGTCACAATCGCGGTGTGCGGCTGCTATGTCGTAGTTATCGCGTTCTTTCAAATCGCGACCCCGACATTGATGCTTGCACCGTTTGGATTGGCCGAAGCCGGACAGGAAGACTTTTCCATCGCCATCGACACCTCCCGCGTGTTGTGGACGTACGCTGCGGCATTCATGTTCTCGATGGTCGCATCATCGGTCTTGGAAAGTTTCGGTCTCGCTCGTTTCGGGTTCGCGGTCAGGATCGTTCTCATGTGGTGCCTGTGTATCCCGATTATCGTCACGATTGCTGCCACGCACCGCGAGCAGGCACACCTAGTGCCCGCGATGTGGCTGATCTTCTCCTTTTTCGAGGCGCTCATGGCAGGTGTGTGTCTATGGCGAATCAAAAAGGCCATCGCACGAAGCGAAAACCAATTGCTCGGCGGGCGCAATTCCGCGCCCCCGCCAACCATGTCGCACCCCGCGGGATGGGCAGATCCGACCACGACGAAGAAGGGCGCTACTAGAACGTGAAAGTATTGATCCTCGGTCACCGAGATAATTGTGCTGACTACCTCCACTACGCTGAACAGCACGGACATACCGTTCACTTCATGACCCCACCGGCACTGTCGGCGGACCGGGCCGGCTGGCAGGCGCAGGTCGACTCCGCAGC
This sequence comes from Rhodococcus sp. P4_F3_2, assembly GCF_056401335.1. Classification (NCBI taxonomy): domain Bacteria; kingdom Bacillati; phylum Actinomycetota; class Actinomycetes; order Mycobacteriales; family Nocardiaceae; genus Rhodococcus; species Rhodococcus sp. P4_F3_2. The sequence continues at coordinate 9,001 of NZ_JBFUJN010000053.1, read as the reverse complement.
GAGATCCGAGATCGAAGAGCTGGACAGCTTTGATGACGTCCTCTCGTTTCACGACAGCTACCAAATTCAACTCGATCTGTTGCGTGCGGGACTCGGCATGCCGAGCCGAGACATCGACACTCTCTTGTGTCTGTCCGATAAGACACGATTCAAAGCACACCCGAGCATTCGAGAACACATAACGCGCCACGTAGAGCTTTCGCCATCCTTGAAGGCACCGGAAGCATTGAAGATTGTCACCGACAGCGAGTTGTCGTTTCCGATGGTGTTGAAGCCGTCGAACGGCTTCTACAGCGCTGGGGTAGTAAAGATCGACAGCCCAGACGAGTTCGCGAAGGCATTCGTGCAGACAAAACGCGTTTGCACAGTGCTGAGAAAGAACTCGGGGGCGTCAACGATGCTTGCCGAGGAGTACCTGGACGGCAAAGAGTACGCGATCGACGGGTTCGTCAGTGACGGAAAAGTGCTGCCACTTCAGGTACATCGAAAGCTGCCGCCACTTGTAGGGCCACTGTTCCACGAGATCGCCTACCTGACCGAACGGTACGACTCCGATAGTGGCACACAGTTCACCGAGATGCTCGACACTGTCGTGCACGGAGTGGGTCTGAACAATTCGCCCTTTCACGCCGAGTTCCGCTTCGATGCACAAGGCACGCTCCGCGTACTGGAGCTCGCTCCGCGGCTGTGCGGAGGAGGCACCACCACCTATCAGCAACTACAAATATGCAGCGGACTAGACGCCTACAGCATGCTCCACGCACTGGGCCGCTCCCCGCTTCAACCGCAGCCCACCGCGAACCGGGTCGCACTGGAGTTCGACGCCCCAATCACTGAAAGTGGCTTCTTGCGCAATACTGCGCGCGCGGTAGGTGTCTGCGAAAACAACAATGTGACCACCGCATTACTGCACAAGCACGACGGCGACTACGTGCTGGCTCCGCCACTGAATTTCGAAACCGTTCTCACGGCCTACTTCGCCCGCGATACCCGCGCCGAAGCTGAGGAACTGCTCGACCTGTTAATGGCCGAGTGCCGAATTGAAACCGCGAAGGAATAGGTTTATGCGCACTGAAATTGCACGCGCCCTCAAGGCAATCCCCGGCGGAGCCAGCTCACCGCTGCGCGCCGGCCGCAGCGTCAGCACTGCGCCACTGGTTGTGGCCGAAGCACACGGCCAATACCTTCACGACGTCGACGGCTCGCGCTATGTCGACTTCATGTACGGGTTCGGACCGCTTATTCTCGGCCATGCACCAACAACCGTGAGTGCGGCGATCGCCAAGCAGGCAGCCGATGGCACCTTGTTCGGCACCTACTGCCCGCAAGAAGTGGAACTCGCTGAGCGGATTGCCGCGACCGCCGACCACCTCGAACAGGTACGGTTCGTGTGCAGCGGCACCGAGGCTGTGATGTCGGCGCTGCGCCTAGCGCGCGCCTTTACTGGTCGAAGTCGGATCGTCCGATTCACCGGCGGCTACCACGGCCACTTCGACCTGGTGCAGAACAAGAAGGAAGACCAGATGCGACGCGCGGGCCTCGACCCGGCCGCTATGAGCTCAAATCTGATCGCCAACTACAACGACATCGACAGCGTGAGAAAGCTCTTCGCCGACAACCCTGGCGAGATCGCCGCCGTCGTTATCGAACCAATTGCATGCAACATGTCTCTCGTATTGCCGCAGGGGACCTTCCTCGCAGAGCTCCGTGAAATCTGTGACCGCGAAGGTGCATTGCTGATCTTCGACGAGGTGATCACCGGGTTCCGGTTGACCTACGGCCCAGCCAGCAACCTGCTCGGAGTAGCCCCAGACTTGACCACTTTCGGCAAAATCATTGGCGGCGGTACTCCGGTCGGCGCATTCGGTGGACGAGCTGACGTCATGAAGCTCCTCGACGAGGAACAAGTCCTGCAAGGCGGGACGTTGTCCGGCAACCCTCTGACGATGGCGGCCGGCCTCGCCACTCTCGATGAAGTCGCCGAGTCCGGCTTCTACGAGGAACTCGAACGCAAGGGCGCTCTGCTTGAGGCGGCCATCGAGCGCCATCGAACCGAAAACGGCCTCGACTTCGTGTTTGCGCGGATCGGAAGCATCTTCGCGTTCATCTTCCTGCCAGCTGGCTCGACCATCGCAAACAAACAAGACGTGGCCCAACAGCAGCGTGCGCCATTTACCGCACTGTATTCCGGAATGCGCGGCGCCGGTTACCATCTCGCGCCCGACATTGAAGAACCGATGTACATCAGCGCGGCAACGACCGACGAGACACTCGAGGACTTCGCTGCCCACGTCTGTGCCGTCCTCGCGGAAGCCGATGCTGGCCGCTGATGACCGCCACACACGGTGCGCTGCCCCTGCAGCCCGCTCAGGAGGAGCAGCTGCCGCTGTTGCCAGCGCAAGAAGGGGTGCTGTTCACTGAGAGGCTCGCCGGTCAGATCGGTACCCATAATGTGGCACTCGCACTTCGATTCCGCGGCCCCCTGGTTCCCGACGTCGTTGCCTCTGCACTCGATGCGGTCGTAGAACGGCACGAGGCATTGCGCATGCACTTCATTGATACGGAGGGAGGCCCGCGTCAATCGGTCGGCCGCGCACACTTGCGGATGGACAACGAGGACTTCCATACGGTCGATGATGTCGCCGCGCAACGGGTGGTCGCCGAGTACGCACAGGCCGCACAGAAAAGGCCTTTCGACCTGGCCAGTGCACCRCTCGCACGTGCCAGTTTGTTGCGCTTTGGAAGCGAGCATCACGTGTTGATTCTCGTCGCTCACCACACTGCAGTCGACGGAAGCTCGATGGAAATTCTCGCCGATGAGCTCGCTACACTATGCAGAGCCATGTCTATGGGGCGACCTGATCCGCTGTCACCGCTGACGACGCGCTACTCGGATTTCGTCGCCGCCAGCGAGCCACACCGCCATACGAGCCGACTGGAGAACTATTGGCGCACCGAACTCTCCGGGGCGCCGGCCACAGTCGACCTGCCGCGTGCGCGGACAGGTTCCGACAGCCAACGGGTCGCCGCGACCCACCAACGAGTCATCCCCTCACGAACAGTTGCGCGCCTGCGGAATCTATCGGATCCAGGATCGCTGTTCGCAGCGCTGGCCGCCGGCGCGTTCGCGCTCGTCGCTCAGTACACCGGCGGCGACGATATCGTGCTCGGCGCACCTATGTCCGGCAGGATCGACCCCGGCTCTGACAGCGTTGTAGGACTAACTGTGAACGTCATGCCGTTGCGAGTTCGGCTTCCGAATGTCGACATCGCCTCATTCTCGGAAATTCTTCGACAGGTTCAGGTGAAGACGCTCAATGCGCTTCGTTTCCAAGGTGTTTCATTTGGCCGACTTGTTCAAGTAGTGAATCCACAGCGGGTGGCGGGACGTCAACCGGTGTTCCAGATTGCCCTCAATCATGGAGTGGAACCGTCTATAACCGCGGCCGATCACGACCTGATAGTTGGACGAATTCCAGTGCCCAACGCGACTGCTGCGTTCGAGCTGATGCTGACGTTCGTTGAGCGAGGCGATAGCGTCGTAGTCTACTGCGAATACGACCTCGACAGATTTGATGTAGGCACGATCGAGTCGCTCGCCGATCATCTGGTGCGGCTACTGGGTGAAGCGTCCGCACGGCCGCACGATCCGTTGGCGACGCTCGATCTGGTCGGTCCCGAGGAACGTGCACTGGTTATCGAAGACTGGAATCGCACAGAAGCAACGATTCCCGACGCCACTATCGTGGAGTTGTTCGACCGCCAGGTTCACAAGAGCGGCGGTCAAGTCGCAGTACGTTGGGCCGATACTTCGATTACTTATGGGGAACTGAACGACCGAGCGAATACCGTCGCCACCTCACTCGCTGCACGCGGTGTGGGGAGCGGCGAGGTTGTCGGAATAGCACTGCCCAGAAGCATCGAGATGATTGTCGCGGTCATGGCGGTGCTGAAGACAGGCGGCGCGTATCTGCCACTCGACCCGTCGTACCCGAGTGATCGCCTTGCGTTCATGGTTGCCGATGCTCGTCCAGCAATAGTAATTACCAACTCGTCCACGACTATGCGTCACGACGCACGAACATTGCTGATCGACGCGGTTGAACACGCTGTCACCACATTTTCGCCACCGCCGTTGCGCCCGTCCTCGCCGGCGTACGTGATCTACGCATCCGGGTCAACGGGCCGACCCAAAGGGGTTGTTGTCACTCATCGAAACGTGGCTAACTTAGCGGTATGGGCCGCCGCCAACTTCGGCGATGGCCTTAGCCGGGTGCTTGCTTCGACCTCACTTAATTTCGACGTCTCGGTATTCGAAATCTTCGGACCACTGCTGGCGGGTGGCTCGATCGAGATCGTTCGCGATCTCCTCGAAATCTCGGAACGGGGGGGCTGGTCGGGCACGCTGATCTGCGGCGTGCCGTCAGTACTGGCGCACCTCATCGCCGACGGTCAGGCTCGGCTTCGAGCGGACTACCTCGTTGTGGCAGGTGAGCAACTGACCGAAGCGGTAGCCGCCAAACTTCGCACAGCAGTACCGGGGGCAAGGCTGGTTAATGCCTACGGCCCCACCGAGGCGACGGTGTACGCATGCTGCTCGGACACCAGCGACGCCATCGGCGTCGGAGCCCCGTCTATCGGCCGGCCGATACGCAACACCCAGCTCTATGTCCTCAACAGCCGTATGCGGCCTGTGCCAGTCGGAGTGCCCGGGGACCTGTATATCGGTGGGGCCGGACTCACCCTCGGGTACCTACGCCGTGACGAACTGACCGCAGAACGTTTCACCGACAGCAAGTTCGGACGGATTTATCGCACGGGCGATATCACCCGGTGGCGGCCAGACGGGCAGATGGAGTACCTGGGCCGTTCGGATGGCCAGATCAAGCTGCGCGGATTTCGAATAGAAACCGGCGAAATAGAAACCGTGCTCCACGAGCAACCAGGCGTCACCCAGGCGGTCGTCGTGATGCGGACCGACGGCGGGTCCGACGGTATGCTTGTCGGCTACGTCACTCCCGCTACCGTCGATCCAACAGCAGTTAGGCGCGGCGCTGCGCAGATATTGCCCAGCTATATGGTCCCGACCTTCATCGTCGCGATCGAGTCATTTCCGCTGTCGCCGACCGGCAAGCTCGACCGAGACGCCCTTCCAGCTCCACCAGCATCCTCCACCGGCGGTCGCTCACCGAGCACCCCGACCGAGCAGACTGTGGCAGCAGTATTTGCATCCGCTCTCGAACTTTCTGCGATCGCCGCAGCGGACAGCTTCTTCGACCTCGGCGGGCACTCCCTGATGGCGATCACAGTCATCGAACAAATCCGGAAGCTACTAGACACCCCGGTCACCGTGCGCGACTTACTCGAGGCTGCGACGGTGGAATCCCTGGCGCAACGTATCGACAGCGGCGTGATCGACCGCAGCAAAGACTTTGCGGTTCTGCTGCCATTGCGGCCTAGCGGACATGCACCGCCCTTGTTTTGCGTGCACCCAGGTTTCGGGCTGAGCTGGGCATATGCAGCGATCCTTGGCCATCTGAGTCCAGAGCAACCCCTCTATGGGCTACAAGCCCGGGGTATCGGTAACGAATCCTCACTGCCGCAGACGTTTTCGGAGTTGGTCGACGACTATCTCGAGCAGATACTTGCGATCCATCCGCACGGTCCATACCGCTTGCTTGGGTGGTCGTTCGGTGGTCTCGTCGCGTATGAGATCGCGATTCGGCTGCAGAATGCCGGGGAACAAGTCGACCTACTTGCACTTCTTGACACCGTGCTGCTTGACGACAGCGTCGAGGTCGATTCGAATCAAGAACGCCGCGAGATTGCTGCGGTGGCCCAGATTGTGCCCGACCAAGACCGTTTGATCAGCGTAGTGCGAAATCTCATGCGCCTGCGTCATCAGTTCACGCCCAGACGATTTGTMGGCGATGTGTTGGTATTCACGGCCGAGCTCGAACCAGAAAGTAACGCAGACCTCGCAGAAACGTGGCGCCCCCATATCGAGGGCAACATCATCAAACACCCGATTGTGTGCGAGCACCTGGAGATGATGACCGCAGCTCCGGCCGCGCAGATCGGCACCATCCTTCGGAAGTACACGACATGAACCAGATCTTGGAGACGTACCCAGAAACAGCCGTCAATTGCTTGACCGGCTGCTACGCCGCTCTTACCACCGCTCTCGGCCATCCCACCGCCGAACAGCTGATCTTCGAACAGGGCGGCGGCTACCTGTTCCAGGCCGGTCTCGATGAGGCGGGTTATCCGGAATACATCTTTCCAGTCGAAGAGGCAGGCGCACTCGGCATGCGTTCGTGTGGCTTCGCGGTGAGCATTACACCCATCGACAACAGCAACATCGCAGTGCAGCTACAAGAATTGCTCACCGAGCACCCCGGCGTAATTGTGTGGGTCAATACCGCGCACCTTGCGTACGCCGAGACTTACGCCGATTCTGCTGGGTACTTGCACGCTGTCCTCATCGAATCAATCGCTTCCGACCACAGTTTCGTCACTGTCCTAGATACTCTTGTGGTCGGCGCAAAGCCTTTCAGCTGCCGCGCAACCCTGTCGCTTAAGGCATTCACTTTGGCCGTGTCCGACCGCATCCACAGCGAAACTCACGACGGGATGGGCATTTATTACACGGCTACTCAAGCGGATGAAACCGATCGCACGCAACTAGACACCCAAGCACAGCGATTCTTCAAAGAAGACCGCTTCAGACTTGCTATTCCCCGTTACAGGCAGCTGTGCACGGAGTGCTTCGAATCATCGAAAGAACGTGCCGCCATTGGTGCCCGGCGACTGTTTCACCACGCAACCGCCCTATACGCAGTGCCCAGTCTGACGTTGATGGGAAAATCGTTGCGTGACGCAAGAGCCAGTGCCGATACGCTGGCACTTCATGACACCGTACTGCGCCACTGGCGGGCGATGGGGGTCCTCGCGTTGCGCTACGAAGCCACCTTCGCTCCTTCAGTTCTCTCGCGCATATCCCAGCGATTCACCGACATCGACGAGGTAACCACCAATTTGTGGGCAGCAATACGCGACGACCCATGGACAAAACCACGTCATTTCGCCGAGTAGACCATGTCAAACCGCAGACTTGAACTTCAATATTGGAAATGGCGGTACCGGTTTACCATTCGGCAACGCCGTGAACTGCGTGAGAAGCTTCTCGAACTCGGACGTCCGTGTGCCGCCTGGACTCCGCGTTCGGTCATCCGGGATGCTCATTGGGCTCAACCGTTGCTCGTCGGCGATGTGGGGTACCACGAAAAGGTGCCATTATTCATACAGATGCAACATGACTGTCGACCTGTGGCCACTGTTTTCCCAGGAAACGGCGCAATGAGGAATCGGATCGACCATGCGCCATCAGCTTGTTGATGCGCCGCCACGTCTAGCCGCATCAATGTTGCAGCGGATGCAACACGCAGTCGGGCGGCGTCGGAATACTTAGCCGAGATCTCCCCGACTGGCGGCGACTCCCGCAAGCCGATTCCAACCTTCGCGCTTCATACGACATATCCCTACCGCTCCCCGCCGACCCCAGCCTCGATCTCCGGTTGACCAACCTGCAGCTATTTCGTACTGGGCTCGCATTCCATGTCGTAGCGCACGTACCCATTCCCGAGGAGATGCCCTCCCTCGCCCAGCCGAGTAACGAACAGGTGAATTTCGGATCCCGGATCACACCCGGTGAACCGCACAGAATTCGACTCATTGTCGACACCATCACCGGGCCGATTCTCGCGAACTCGACCCACCCGGGTGACTACCCCGACGACCCGAATGAGCCTTGGTTAGTGTTGTGTTTCAACATATTTCGTTGTGTGCGTTGTGTGGAATCATTTCGATGTTGAAAGCGCGGTGCGCTTTTGGAAACGTCGAATGCTGTTACATCATGGTGGGGTTATGTCGGGTTCGGTCGTGGCTGTGGTTGTGGTTGTGGTTGTGGGTTTAGTTCGTGGGAGTGTTGTTTGAGCGCATGTGTGGATTTTTTGGAGATGGTGAGCAGTCGCATTCGCTGGCGCCGTGGGGTGGTTGAAAGACGGTGGAACGTCTCCGGGTAACCGAGTTGTTCGAATACGTCTTGTTCGATCGCTGTGATCTGGATAGCTGTGACTCCGTTAACGACTATCAGTGTGGAGACTATGACCCCGGGAAGCGCTGCTATGTAGAACAAACCAGGTAGGTGAAACAGCGGGAACTGGAGAATCCCAAGCACGAAGAGCCCGACGTACCCGATGGTCATTTTCATGGTGGCCCAGGGGGAAATAGGTATGTGTTTGTCGAGTGCCACTGCCTTGGCGAAGTGGTGGGACTTGCGGCGCAGTGCGGACTGCAGGTGTTCGTCGACGGTTCCGCTGATCGCCGTGTTGCATTCTTCGATCTGTCTGTTCCAGTGTTTTCGGGCGCTGAGGCGGTCGATGAGACCGTTGCCGACGAAGAGTGTGGCTATCGAGATGCAGAGCGTGATGATGAAGGTAACGGGCGGGTTCATATCGGTAAGTTGCTCGTTGTCGAATGGCTGCCGCATACCTGCTCGGTTCGGTGGCGTGGGGAAGTGGTTGCGCGCCGGCGCGTGCTGGTGGGTGGGGCTGTTTCGTGCCCGAAAATCACTGTTTTTGAATGATGTTGTGTGCCAATTGGTTTCGTTATCGGGTTGGTGTGGAATAGGTTTGGTAGGTTACGCACGGCGGCGTTTCGGGTGGTATCGAATTATGTTGGGGGAGTGGAATTTACGCTGTTATTGGTTTTATGTTTGTTTTGCGGTTTGGTGGGTGGGGGTGTATGATTGGGAGCATGATGTTAATGAGGCAGTGGACGCGAGACGGGGCGCTTGTCGTGACCCTTCCCCCTCCCCAGCCTCGTTCGGGTGTCGGGTACCGGTTCAGACGTTGCGATGAATTCGACTGGTGAGAAACAAGATTCGGAATTCAGAGGAGCGAAGCGACTCGATCGACGGCAACGGCACTCGACCCACTGC
>NZ_JBFUJN010000052.1:0-24857 GCF_056401335.1 Rhodococcus sp. P4_F3_2 | reverse complement strand
ATCAATCAGTGCCGCAACGGGTTGACGCTCGTCGACCACCCACAGGTGAGCCGCGGTGAAGAAGACGTATCGGGGGCGCAGGAACCTGCGCCCGAGGTGGGCGCTCACGCGCCTTTCTGCAGAGTCATGACATCGACGGTACCAGCGAAACTGGCCGTCCACTTGCTGTCAAGCTGTTCGACCCAACTCCGGCAATCGATCTCTTCGTCGTTGGCGTGCGAAAGAGACAAAGCCGGCTGTCGATTCCTTTCTCGAGTGCATGGGCCCCTGCGGATATGAAAAGGCTCGCGGATACGAAGCTTGTCGTATGGCATCGATGATGATTGCAACATCGACTGGACGGCAGGGCGTTTCGGCATCTTCGGCCTGCGTGGAATCAGTCTCCCATCAGAAGTGGTGAGCTTTCGCGCAGGTCTCCACGTCGACGAACAATTGGGATGCTTGCCCTTACTTCAAAGTTGCAAATTTCGGATACTTTTGGATATTCAGTTTACTTAGTCTTGTGCATTCCTTAGGTTTAAGTATCGAGAGAATTGATATCGGGACTCACCTATTTGAAATGACGAAGATCACACTATGTAGTTCGACATGCCAAGTATACGTAATGTTAACGAATGAATATGTTGACTTCTGGCAATAATTTAATGCCGATACATCTCCCCTCATCTCAAATGGCCAATTAGACCGCCAAATGTGGACAAAACGGATCTTGTCGAACATAAAAACCGCTGCTCACCTCGCTCTAGTCACCGTCTTGCCATAGTCCGATATTCAACCAAAAATCTGAATATCAGCTATCACTAATAGCGAATAGACGTTTATGACTTTCAGAAGTACGTTCATGCCGTCACATTCCTGCAGTGAAGATCCCGAAACGTACAGCGAGGATTATGCATGGTAAATAAAGTGAATAAACTTTTGGGAACGCGCTATCCGATATTGTCCGCACCGATGGGCGGAGTGGCAGGTGGTCAACTGGCCGCCGCAGTCTCGAACTCTGGTGGTGCCGGCCTCGTCGGAGTCAGCTACGGCAACGAAGAATTCATAGATTCGGAGTTGCCCATCGCCGCCCGGTCACGTGGCGTCTGGGGGGCAGGCCTGGTGATGTTCACCTTCGATAAGGCCCCTCACTTGCTCGACAGCGTCTTGTCTCACCGGCCGCCACTCGTTGCATTGTCATTTGGAAATGCCGCCCAGACCAACAAATACGTCGCAGCCATTCAACGTGAGAACCTGTTAGCCGCCGTGCAGGTTCACGACACCGACCAAGCTCAAGAAGCCGCCGCTGCCGGAGCCGACGTGATCATTGCCCAAGGATCCGAAGCAGGTGGACACCACAAAGACCGTGCAACGTTTCCGCTCATTCCGGCAGTCGCGGACGCACTCAACGGACAGATCCCACTTGTTGCAGCCGGTGGAATCGCAGACGGCCGGGGACTGGCGGCAGCACTCGCTCTCGGCGCCGACGGGGTCATGATCGGCACTCGGTTCGCCGCCGCCGCCGAAGCGCTCACAAGCCCATCCTTCACCGATTCCTTGATCAACGGACACAGTCGAGATCTCCTCGATACCCGTGCCTTCGACATCATCCGTTCAATTCCCTGGCCACCTCAGTACACCGCTCGCGCTCTCGGGAACGACTTCTCCCGCAAATGGTTTGGCCATGAAGACGAACTCGCCGACCACGCCGCCGCCCTCGTCGACGCGTGGTCGCAATCGGTCTCCGATGACGACGTCACACAACGACCGTTGTTCGCGGGGGAGAACATCGATCTGATCACCTCGGTTCAACCGGCCGCTCAGATCATCGAGTCGATGATCACACAGGCCTGCTCGGTTCTGGACGCGCTCGGGACGACCGAGTTCCGCAACGCACTTCCCGCTCACTGACCGGCCAAGGCCCCGAGCACCATTCAGCGACAACGAAAGAAGGCGAAACCGATGTTCGTACTACAACTGACCTATCTTGCGGATTCTGACGTCCTCACCCGCAGCAAACCTGACCACATTCGATGGCTACGCGAGCAAATCAACGCCGGCTCTGTGGTCGCAGCCGGACCCAGAGACGGGGGTGGTGGCGTCGTAATCACCTCAGACCTCGACGACGAAGCTGTCGACAAACTGGTCGCCAGCGACCCGTGGACCGTCGACGGACTGGTCCGATACGACCGTATTCACTTCACCAGTACCTACAGCGCCCCCGGCGTCTTTCCCCGCCCGAACTCTGACGAGGTCACTCTCATCAACGTCGCACTCACTGACAACCCTCAAAAATCACTGGCAGCGCTCAACGACGCAGTCGACCACGTCGCCCACACCGCTACCGGCTTCCTCGGGTCACGATTGCTCAGAAGCACACAGAACGACAGCATCGTCAACTTCGCCCGATGGAACAGTCTGAACGAGTTCGAAGCGATTTTCGACGACCCCGAGTTCACTACGCGCTACGCAGCTTTCGCTGAATCCACCACGGAAGCCCGCTACAGGCTCTACCGCTCGGCACACATCATCAGCCCGCAGTCCTGACATCCCCGATCAGAGAGGAACCACCGTGAACACTTCGTTCGACCTCGTCGTCATAGGGCACGGAGCCGCTGGGCTCTCCGCTGCCGTCACCTACCTCGAAAGCGCCGACGCCGACGCACACGTAGCCGTCCTCGAACGATCTACCCGCGAACAGCGCGGTGGCGCCACCCGATGGACCGGGGCGTTCCTCCGCATCGACAACGAACACAACTTCGACGACACGTACTCAGATCGGCTCACTGAAACCTCGGGAGGGCGTGCTGATCTCGACTACCTACATATCTTGCACAAGGACACACCCGCAGCTATTACATTTCTGCAGGATCGAGGAGTCGAGATCAGCTTCAATGAATTCCCGTTTCCTCACACCTTCGTCAGCGGGCAGCCGTCCATGTCCGCCCCGGCAAGCCCCATCGGAGGTGGAGCGTCCATCGTTGCTCGACCTCTCCGCCCTGCTATCAGACGCGGTTCCGGAATCGGCGCCAGTCGTTCCTGCCACCGATCTACTACTCGGGCGATACAACCTGTCGATCGAACACAAAAGCAAGGTGCACGGACTGGACTCGCAAGCCAGAGTTCGTGCGGCACGTGACCTCGAACAGGCGCTCAGCGCGTGACCGCTCGTGCAGTGATCTTCGCTCCGGCACTGCCGATCTGGGACGAAGGTGCATCCGTCGAACCAATCAGAGCAGGGCTCGATCGACTCGGAATCGCCGCACACATCGTCGACACGAACTCCCTCACCGAAGAGGCCACCAGCATCGAACACTTGGCAGAGTTGTGGGCTGAACACCTTTCCGGCTTGCACTTCGATCTTGTCTGCGGAAATGCCCTCGGGGGCGCCGTCGCGACAATGTTCGCAGTACGGAACCGCCTATCGTGTCCAGTGCTCACGGTCTCCGGACCGGTGCGGACCAGCCCCAAACTCAGCGACCGGTTGACCACGATCATCAACCTCGCCGCGTCAGGGGATATCGACGCGGCCATGGTCGAATTGCACGCAAAAGTGATGCCCGCCGGTGAAGCAGCATCTCCGACTCCGCCACTGCAGCTGGCACGGCACAGCCGCCTTGTCGCAGCTCGACGAATTGCTACCGGACTGTCGATGTTGCGGACAGTCAACCTCGACGAGGCGACGCACAGATACCCGGGTCGAATCGTGAGCATCGTGGGAACACGATCCCAATTGGTCGGGGCCGAACACACTGCCGACGGGCCAACGTCCAGCACTTTATCGGTGGCCGGCGCCGGTATGCGACCACATCACCACAACCCGACGTGCATCGACGTCGCATTGACCGAGATCCGCCAACCTTTGGAGACAAGCCATGCAATTAGCAGTTCTGCCCGGTGACGGTATCGGCCCAGACGTCATCGACGCTGCGCTCCCCGTGATCGAAACCGTTGGGTTGCCCTGGGCGCTCGAATACGGGGATGTCGGCTGGGAGTGCTGGCGATCGGGCGGTGACCCTGTGCCTCCACGGACTTGGGAATTACTCGGTAAAACCGACACGTGCCTACTAGGGGCGATCACCAGCAAACCCGCCAGAGAAGCCGAGCAGGAACTACCCACTCGTCTTCGCGTCAATCCACCGATCTACCGATCTACCGATCGCCCGTCATCCAGTTGAGGCAGAATCTCGGGCTCTACGCCAACGTGCGCCCCATTCGAGACCTGCGAAATGACCAGTTCAATTTCGTCGTCATCCGTGAGAACACTGAAGGTCTTTACGCCGGCCTGGACTTCCGGCCGGTACCGGCGGACTTGTGGGAACACGTGCGGGTACACCCGAACGCCGCAGACTCCGGCCGCGAGGACACCGCCGCGACGATTCGGCTGCAGACGCGCACCGGTATCGAGCGATTGGTGCGTTTCGGATTCGCGTACGCGCACTCGCACGGTTTCGACCGCGTCACGGTGGCCGACAAACCGAACGTACTTCGAGCTTCGAGCACGCTTTTACGAGGCATCGTCGAATCGATTGCCGAGGAGCACCCCGAGATCGAGGTGGAGATCCTCAACGTAGATGCACTAGCCCTGTGGATGGTCACCCGCCCTGAACGTTTCGGAGTGATACTGGCGGAGAACATGTTCGGCGATATTCTGTCCGATCTTGGTGCTGGGATCATGGGCGGACTCGGGCTGGCGCCCAGCGCGAATCTCGGGAGTAGCGGCAGCTATTTCGAACCAGTGCACGGAAGTGCCCCGAAAATGGCGGGCACCGGACGCGCCAACCCGTTGGCGACCATACTGACAATCGCCGAGATCGCCGAACATCATGACTTCCCCCGTGAAGCGACAACCATCCGCAGTGCCGTTCGCGCAGTCGTGGAGCGGCGCCACTCGTCCGAGGTGACTTACGACCTCGGAGGTACCGCAACCACTACCGCAGCAGCAAACGCAGTTCTGAAGGAGATCGAAAGATGACCACTTCCAAGCCGCAAGTGTCCGCCGAACTCGTATACAGGGCAGAACAACTCGATACTGCTGCCGTGTCGGATGCTCTCGACAGCTTGGGTCTCACCGGCCACCTCAAGGCCCTGGTACCCAGGGTGCCCGGCTCCCGAACTGTCGGCCCTGCATACACAGTGACTTACCGGCCGGTTACGGAGTCCGCCAGCGGATTTCACAATGCTGCCAACTACCTTGATGATGTGCCCGCAGGTTCGGTCGTCGTCGTGGACAATTTCGCGAATACCGACTGCACGAATTGGGGAGGTCTGCTGACCTCCGTCGCTCAGCGTCTAGGGGTCAGAGGGACTGTGGTACACGGGGCTGCACGTGACATCGCCGAAATCCGCGACGCGAACTATCCGTTGTTCAGTGTCGGAGTGTCGATGGTGTCCGGAAAGAATCGGGTCGAGCTGGACTCCGTGGGCCGTGAGGTGACTGTCGGCACGGTCATCGTTTGTCCCGGGGATCTCGTTATCGCCGACGACAATGGTGTTCTCGTCATTCCAGAAGACAGAGCTGCGGAGGTCATCACACGGGCAGAAGCCGTCGACCGAACCGAAGCGAAGATCGCGGCCGCGGTAAGTGAAGGTATCCGCCTCGATGAGGCACGGTCGCGATTCGGATATGCCCAGCCGTGGAACGAGGACCGGGAACGGTGAGTGCACCGGCATTGGTCGATCTTCATGTCCACGCGGGGCCGGACCTTCTTCGTCGTCGACACAGCGTCATAGAAACGGGCCGACACGCTCAACGAATGGGGGCTTGGTTCGTCGCCAAGTCACATCTCGGATCAACCTGCGAATCGGCATGGGAAGCACGTGAACTCGGGCTTCCAGTAAGCGGGTCGGTCGTCCTCAACGATGTGGCTGGTGGCGTCGATCCCAGAGCGGTCGAGCGAGGTGTCTTCGCTCAGGGGGAGCATTGTGACGCACGCGTGATCGTCTTTCTTCCTACCATGCGTAGCGGACACAGCTCAGGGGTCGAAAGCTTCGCGCATAGCGGTTTCACTCGCGCGAGATGGTCGTCCGCTACCGCGTTCACCGCAGAGGGCACTGTGTCCAGGCAGACGTTCGACGTTCTCCGATGCGTGAGAGATCATGATCTGATTATTGCGACCGGGCACAGCAGCGCTGACGAGAGTCTACGAATCATGGATGCTGCCGCGGCGATCGGTGTCGAACGAGTTTTACTCACCCACGCGACACACCCGATGTCGGGTTTCTCCCTGGACCACATCGCAGAGTTCGCGTCCAATCCGGCTATCTGGGTTGAGGTGACTGCGCTGAGCGTCTTGATGAATCGGCATCCGTACGAACGGGTTATCGAGCTTGCCGGTGTTCACCAACAGGTCGTGTTGTCGAGCGACCTCGGCCAACCGGATCGTCCCGATCTTCCTGCCGGTTGGCAGTTGGCAAGTCAGTGGTGCGCTACAGAGGTGTTCGACCGGGTCTCACGGGTCAACCCGTCTCGCTTGTTGTTTCGGTGATACGGCTGGTCATTCGCCCTGCCAGCTCGCGTGGGACGCGCGCGTAGACGGATGAACGAGAGGCAACCAATGCAAGCGTCTCTTCAATAGGGTTATCCGACAGTGGAATCCAGCGGAGTTCTCTCGAAGCGGGGAGGTCATCTCGCGAAGTCAGCATGAGGGTTGAGGGATTGGCTGCCAGCGTGTGGGTTATGACAGCCGGATGATCGTCGTCGATCGAGACTATCTCCGGGAACCATCCGCGTTGGTGCAGTTGAGAGAGCATTCCACCTCTTTCGGTGTCGCTCTGGGCGGTGTCCAAGCAGAGTAGTTGCTGTGCCGACAATTCGTTCCAGGTCACCGCGTCCCGGCCGGCGAATGCATGGTTGCTGTGCACGGCGATTCCGAGAACGTCCGTCCGGAATGCTGTCACATTGATTTCCTTGTGATCGAACGGAAGTCGCACCACTCCGAGCGCTATCCGTTGTTGTTTGAGATCGGCCAGTAGATCTGATGTGGCGGTCGAATGCAATCGCACATCGAGGTGATCCTCCACCTTGTTTGCGTAGCAGCCCTGCAAAAGCCGAGTGAGGTCTGAGATACGCGCGTAGGCAATCCCTGGGCACAATGCCAGGTGGAGGACGTGAGGGGGCGGTGAAGGCCGCGCGGCTTCGATCGCGTCACGGATTTGCAGCGGAAGCGGTGCGATGCGGTTACGGAAAGCCTCGCCGGCGGCGGTCAACACCAGCCCCCGTCCGTTCCGGGTGAACAGTTCGAAACCGATGCGGGATTCGAGTCGCTTGATCTGCTGGCTGAGGGTTGGTTGAGCGACCTGCAATAGCGCTGATGCGGAAGACACCGATCCGGTATCGGCAACAGTGAGAAAGTATCGAACACTGCGAATGTTGATGTCATCGATAGTGGCGATCGGACCGAGCAATTCGGCCGTCGATGATCTGATAGGTGACGTTCGCACAACGGTCAATTCAGGTCCTCCTGTTGTTGGGCGAGCATGCGTCGAAAGTTGTTCAGCCTCTGGCTATCAGATCGAGAAGTCCCGGAAATCGACGTTCGAGATCCTGGTACCGCACGCGACTGCGCCGCTCCATTCCGTATTGGCGTTGCCTGATCAATCCGGCTTCTCGTAGAGCCTTGAAATGGTGCGTCAGTGACGATTTCGGTCGATCGAAGCCGAACCAACTACACGGGTGGTCGTATTCGACGGAGTCGGCGAGCAAACGTCTGACGATCTCGAGGCGGATGGGGGTCGAGAGCGCGCCGAAAATTGCGGCGAGGTCGAGTTCGTCGACTGATGGCTCTTCGATGGGAGGTGGCAGGTACTCATCTGTGACTTCAGGAACCGCGATTGTGACCATAACTGCAGAATACATCCAATACTAGTTTTGTCGAACCGGTACGAATGCGAGCCGGAAGTTGCACTAGAAACTTCGAACCAATACGACTATGGTCCTGTCAGTACGAATATTTACGTACATGATTCCGAAGGGAAGACTCCATGACAAGCTCTGAGGTTCAGCCCTCCACGCACTCGTCGACACCCGTGCCCGGATCCATGCCTGCGGTAATGTCCGCGGCCTTCGTCGTCACGGCAGTATTCGTGCTCTCGAATTCACCGACGCCGCTCTACGTCCATTGGCAACAGAGCATCGGGTTCAGCTCGGGCATGCTCACGGTCATTTTCGGCGCATACATCCTCGGCCTACTTCTGACGCTCCTTGTTGCGGGGCAACTATCCGACCATTTCGGTCGCCCACGCGTACTTCTGCCCGGACTCGTCGTCGCATTGGCTGCCAGCGCCCTCTTCCTCATCGCCGACAACGTCGCCATGTTGATAGTTGCGCGACTGCTCACCGGCATCTCGGTCGGCGTCATCGTCTCTGCCGGAATGGCTTCCGTCGTCGATGCAGGAGGCGACACCCTTCGCGCGACCGCCGCGCGACTCGCATCCGTTGCCATGGTCCTCGGGGCCGGACTCGGCCCACTGTTCGCAGGAATCATGGCTCAGTACCTTGATGAGCCAGTCACCTGGGTGTTCGGTGCGGAAGCGCTACTCATTGTCATCGCCACTATCGCTGTCGTCCGTTCCCGCCCACTTACCAACCTCGCAGACATCGATGATCGCAGTCCGTTTCAGCTACGTCTGCCGTCGGTCCCCCGGCATTTTCGCCGTTACGTGCTGTTCGGTATCGCGGTCTTCGGACCGGGGATTACTGCAACCTCATTCGTCCTTTCCCTCGGCCCTTCGTTGCTTGCCCGGCAGTTAGGAGTTACGAGTCCGTTGGTCGCGGGTGGAACTGCATGCGCGATGTTCCTCGTCGCCACAGGCATCCAATTTGCCGTGGCTCGCGCTCAGATCCGAACAATCTTCATCGGCGGCGCAACATCCACCGCACTGTCGATGCTCGCGCTGTACGGTGCCGTCCAATCTGACGCCGCAGCACTACTCATCGTTTCCGCACTCCTTGCCGGCGCAGGCCAAGGCCTCGGCCAACTCGGGGGGCTCACGCTGATCGGAATGCATGTTCCCCCTACATCTCGGGCACAAGGAAATGCATTGATGAACATCGGCGGCTACATCCCCGCAGGAATACTGCCCCTGGTTGCCGGTTACCTGATCGACGCCACATCCATTCCCACAGCGGTAACCGTGTTCGGTGTCGTTCTGTTCCTCGCCGCCGTCGCCGGCGGAGTCGCAGTCGCAAAATCCATCGAGACCACCTAGACAAATCGGCCAACCGAGAAGAGCGAAGATGAACCAACAAGAACTCGCAACCTTGGCATCAGATCTGACCAACGCTCCCCAT
This sequence comes from Rhodococcus sp. P4_F3_2, assembly GCF_056401335.1. Taxonomy (NCBI): domain Bacteria; kingdom Bacillati; phylum Actinomycetota; class Actinomycetes; order Mycobacteriales; family Nocardiaceae; genus Rhodococcus; species Rhodococcus sp. P4_F3_2. Next base: position 15,586 of record NZ_JBFUJN010000052.1, on the reverse strand, counting down.
ATCGCCACCGTCGGCACAATCGAGCCAGACGGCTCACCCCAACTGTCCCCAGTCTGGATAACACACGACGACAACACTGTGGCATTCTCGACCGTCGAGGGGCGCCGCAAACACACCAACATAGTCCGCGATCCACGTATCAGTATCAGCATCACTGACTCTGAGAACCCGATGCGCCGCATCGAACTTCGAGGAAGTGCAATCATCGTCGACGACCCGGACGGAGACCTCATCCAACGGCTGTCACTCGCATACACCGGAAGTAATTGGACCGAAAAAGATCCCGAAGCGAGACGGGTCATCATCCGCCTCACCCCGCAGCACCTAGTGGGCCGATCCTGACACCCCGAAACCCGCGAAGGCCTTGATGGGGGTTCCGTCCATTACTCGCGGCATAGCATCTACCCAAACTCGGTTGAGGTTTCAGACCATTGGAAATCGTTGAAAGCAAAGAGCACTTCTGTGCCGCCCAGGATCCTCACCCCGACAAATCAGCGCAAACTCAGCCGCCCCAGTCTCTTCGACCAGTCGATAAGATTCGGAACAGGCCCTCTCACTGCCAAAGAACCACAGCGAAGTAACGGCCTTCGCCGTAAGAGCCCTCATAGATCGCCTGATCAAAACCTAGAATCGACCAATGATAGTGCCCACAATTTTCAAGGCTACCTGATCAATGTGACGAGGTTTCGGCTCCGAGATCCGAACCGGTGAGCGGAACTGACGTCGTGTAATCGCTTGCGCGGTGGTGAATTCGCGTAGTCCGTCATCGCCGTGAATACGTCCAAATCCAGAGCCTTTCACACCACCGAAAGGCAGTTCAGGTGAGGACCCGAACGCCAGAACGTCGTTGACCGACGCCATCCCCACCTCGAGGCGCCGCGCGATGCTGTCGCCGTGACGACGGGAGGACACCGCTGCCCCGAGTCCGTAGCGACTTCGGTTCGCGATGGCAACGGCGTCATCGATGTTCGATGCTCGAACGACAAGGACTGTGGGGCCGAAGGTTTCGTCCGTCATTGCTGGGTGATCGGATGGTACGTCGGTCAGAATGACTGGTTCGCAGACACGGCCGTCAATGGGGGTGGTTGACCCGACGACCGTGCGGGCGCCGGCGTCGACAGCGGATGCGACGTGTCGTTCGACGATCTCCCGTTGGGCTGAGGTGGTCATTTCACCGTAGTCGACCCCGGCTACCAGGTCTTTCGCCTGTTGGGTGAGGTGCTCGAGGAACTCGTCGTATACGCCGGAGACGACGATCGCGATTTCGATGCCGGCGCAACTCTGGCCGGAGTTGAAGGTCGCTCCCCACAGCACCGATCGGGCTGCGGCGACGAGGTCGGCGTCGTCGGCGATGATGGCGGCGTCTTTACCGCCGAGTTCCATGACGACCGGGACAAGTCGTTCGGCGCACGCGGCCATGACTTTTCGGCCGGTGGGGCCCGAACCGGTGAAGGCGAGTTTGTCGATCTCGGCTTCACACAGGTGTTGCCCGGTTCTGCCGTCTCCGATGACGAATTCGAAGACGTGGTGTTGTGGGACAGCTTCAGCGAAGGTTTGCGCCAGCCATTGTCCCGTTCGCGGAGTGTATTCACTCGGCTTGAACACGACGGCATTTCCTGTTGCCAAAGCGTAGGAGATGGATCCCATGGGAGTGAAGACTAGATAGTTCCACGGCCCGATGACGCCGACGACGCCAAAGGGTTGTCTGCGGATGACAGCGGATTGGTTGAACGCCAACAAGCGTCGAGGGACGCGCTGTTCCGACATCACACGGGAGGCGTTCCGCGCAGCCCAATCGAGGTGCTCGAGCGCAAGGGTGACCTCGACGGTGGCGTCGACGTGAGACTTGCCGGTTTCGGCGCAGACGAGGTCGATGAGTTCGTCGGACCTGGAGTGGATGAGTCGTTTCCACAACAAGAGGTGCGGTTGCCGCTTCGCTGCGGCCCATGCCGGGGCCGCTGCTCGTGTGGTGGTGACCGCGTGAGCGACGATGTCGGCGGCGTTTTTCGAGTGATTGACCAGTGTTGTCGTCATATGAGCTCCTGGGAGATCGGGACGGTGTCGCGGTTGCGTTTACACCATGCGTGCAGCGCTGTGCGCTATGGCCAAGGTCAGGACGAAGAGGATGAGCGCGCCAGGAGCCAAGCGGCGATTGTCGACCGCAACTCCTTGCCTCTTCAGCTCGCTTCGCGTGAGTAGATAGAACGGCACGACTACGGGAACAACAGTGGCAACACCGGGGGTATACCCGCGCCAGATCACCGATGAGGCGACATGACTGACGCTGTGCCATCCGAAAGCGGCAAGTGCCCATTGGAAGAGTCGACTGCGCCCACCCGTCCGCGCGCCTTCCCTGGCAGCGACCGCCATCATCAACCCGGTCAATCCGATCGACACGGCGGCCTGCTGCTCAGACATTTCAGGAATCGGAGCCGGAACTCCGAAGATGGTGCGATTCCGCGCTTTTCGGGCCCATTCCGGCATGGTGACAAGTTCTTCGATGTCATGAGCGGTCCACGCCGCGAGCAGGCCCCAGGTCAACCATCGGGGAACTCGGGTGTTCATGGACGTTGCTTCGTTGTTCGGATGCCTGATATGGCAGTCTCGGCGAGTTCTCGCAATCCGGCCGAGGTCACGTTGTCGCCGACGATCAACAGGCGGTATATCAGTGGCCCGAACAGCAAGTCCCGCACAGTCTCCGGATCGACCGGAACGAGATCGTCCGAGCCGAGTGCGCGCTGAATCGACTCCACGATCGAAGTATTTCGGGGAAGCAGATAGTCGGTTTTCAACACCTCCGCCATGACCGGATTGTGTCGCGCTTCGGCGTGAGCGGAGATGACTACCGACAACAGTCCGGACTTGTCGAGGTCGTGGGCAAATGTCACGGCCATCGAAATGAGATCTTCCACTGGGTCATCGGTCTTCTGGATCGACAAGCTGAGCACCTTTGCCATCAGAACCGCGCGGACTAGTTCTTCCTTGTTGCGATAGCGCCGGTACACCGTCGGCCGGCCTACTCCCGCTCGAACAGCGACTGCTTCCAATGTCAGATGCGAGAGCCCCTTGCTTTTCATCTCGACCAGGGCGGCGTCGATGATGTTCGTATCGACCTCGGCGCGGCGGGGTCGTCCTTGTGCAGCAACTTTGGCGGGCATAGTTTGAGAATGGAATAGACGTTACGTTGCGTCACGTAAACATCCCCGTTTGTGCCGCAAGTCAAATTACATCGAAAATGCAGGTAGAGGTCGGATGAACGGAAGGCATACACCGAACCGACGGGCCACGCCACAAGAAAAGTGCCCGGCCAGGGCACCGATCGACACTTCCCGATCCAAAGCTTGGTGACCGTCCAGCAAGCAACCCGCGAATCGACAAGCAGATAGCTATCGATGAACGACGGGTTCAAGGATCCGCAACCTGACCCCGTAGCGATGGAGGAGTTCGCCAACGTCGAACCTGGTTGACTTCTCAGATGCAGAAATGATTGAAAGCCACGGTCGCGTGCCTCACTGCCAGGGTTCCCACACAGCTCAAACGAGCTATCTGCGCCCGCTCCCACGGCCCCACATCTCAGCCGGCGGCTACGGGGCCAGTCGAATCCGCAATCAAAGAGGAGATCCCTCCTATCGAAGGTGATTTCTGGGCGGCTGGCATACCGGAGCACCGGCGCCGCGGCGAACTCGAGGCTGGCTATGCCGAGCTTGCGAAGGATCAGGCAGAGGGGCTGGGTGAGCAGCGAACGCGCCGTAATCGCTACGCCGAGCGTGTCGACCAGGCCTACGGCGAATGACGGCCGCGCTTCGCGGGCAGATCTACTGGTTCGACATGGGGCACGGCGAGAAGCCGTGGGTGGTGGTGTCCAACAATGTCCGGAATCGCAACTTGAACACGGTCCTCGCCGCCCGTGTGACCACCACACCGAAGCCCGGTGTTCCGACGGCCGTCCCTCTCGGGGCCGCGGATCCTCTCGTTGGTTCGATCCTGACGGATGACCTCATCCAGCTCTTCGACGACGAGATCGCCGCGAGCAGGCCTGCGGGATCGCTCGCCCCCGCGACAGTGGTCAAACTGAACAAAGCTCTTGCGATCGCACTTGGGCTGCCCTGACGAACCCACTGAACGACTGTGACGTTGGTTCGGGAGAGGTTCTTTCGCTAGGTTTTGCGCAGCCTGCCGGCCTGGGAGCGTGAACTGTTCCAGATCCTGCACTCACGGACACCAGCCGACTACGTCGGCGTCGCTCAACGGCACGGGCACATCGCCCCGAACCTGCGAATCCTCGCAGCCGCATTGGAAGGCTTGCTGCACTTCGAATTCGCCGACACCAACCCCGCCGCCGCCCACCGAGCACGTTCACTCCTCGGATGGGTCGTCGCCCAACACGTCAACCTGCCCACTGATCCCTTCGTGCAGAGGTATCTCCCCGAACGCAGGTGGCCAGTAGAAATCGTCCACGGCGTCACAGCTGCCCTGCGCATCAGCGACGACGTCCTCATCCTCGCCGCCGCCGAATTGCACCAAGGCGCCGACGACCTCCCCGCCGCGATCTGGACAGTCGAATACGCGACCGCGACAGCTCACGCAGCACTCTCGCTGGCCGATCTCTACAGTTCCGCCGACCGGCACCAAGACGTTGTCGATCTGACCAACGGCATCACCAACGAGGACGACGCCACCGCGCTACTGTTCGCACTGCGCGGACGAGCATTCGCTCAGCTCGGATACAACGAAGCAGCGCGCGAAAGCTTCAAAGAAGCACTACGAATCCGCTCCCGCGCCTCCGAGGTGCGCCACCGTGCTCTCCTCGAACGCGCCCAGGTCGATCTCTCCCAGAACCGGAAAGCAGCCGCACGCAAGAGCATCGAAAAAATCCTCGCCGAAGACCCCACCTACCCAGGACTCCAGGAAGCACTCGCAGCACTACCCTGACCATGCCGATCGCGGCAAACGTCGTCGACGCAGTCGTTCCCCAAACGCCGCGACGACTGCCTTCTTCACCGTGCATCCCCCGCCTCGACTGCGGATGCGATAGCCCTCACAACGCAGAACGCGGGTCGGTTAGGTTCAAAACGACTGATTAACGACACATCACAAACAGCCCGATCGTCTAAGCATCCCCACCTGCACCCGGCCAGCAAGTGGCCCTCCGAAATCCCGACGTACCGAGACCGATCTGGCGCTGGACTATGCCCGCCAGATCAGCGCCAGACTGTCATTTACTACGACACACATCATCCGACGAGTCAGACTTCTACCTACCCACGCTTACTCACAGCCTGTGCGGAGTTTCTGAGAATCCCTCCACTACCAGGACACGCCCGACGTACTCATTCGTTTTGTCCGGTCTCATACCGAACATGGCCCGTGATCCAGGGGTCCCGGCCCCCACCGCCGGGGGTCTCGGTCCTGCCGCCGGACTCCTCACCTCGGCCTTCGCAGTCGGGATGACCATCGGTGCTCCGTTGATAGCTATCGCCAGCATGCGGTGGCCCCGGCGGCGCGCCCTTTTGACGTTCCTCGTCACGTTCATGCTGGTTCATGTCGTCGGCGCGCTTACCAGTAGCTGAGGTCTTGCGTATACGCCCGCATCGACGGTGTGCGCGTTGTGGCTCTACCGACGCCGCAGCCAAGAAGTAACATAGCGTCTGGGAGCCGCCTTGAAATTTCTTGCTCGGCTGCACAATCCCGCGAGCGGATCAATCCCCGCGAAACGGCGTCACAAATACACAGGGCACTGCGCGGGCGTCCTCCGGATCCAAGGCATGGAGCACATGGCCTGTTGCCACCCTGGACGCTGCAAGCGCCAAATGGTCCGAGAAATCCTGCGAACATCCATCCTGCACAACGATATTCGTGGCGTTAGGTGCTTCGACATATCCACTGGTATACGGAACCACTAACTGGTCGTATCGCGTCATGATGTTCGTGTACGTCACTGTCGGCGCATAAGGCCCGGCAACTCCGGTCTCGGCACCCGCCCATAACTTGGCCAGGAAATCCGAAGCCGGTAGCCCTTGAGGGCAACCCGCACAGAATGGAACCACCGTCCGCGCGTCATCAGGCGCTAGGTCGAGGATCCACTGGCCATCACCGTTCGGACCAGTCCCGAGAGATCCACGCCAAAGCGGACCCAATGACACAAATTTGTCCACAACGCGCTCTCCGCCAAGATGTTTGACGTAGTAGTCTCCGACGAGAGTGCCCTCCGAAATTGCCACGATGCTGACCTTCTGTGCGCCGGTGGAGCCTCGAACACGATCGACGAACTCCGCAACTTCCGCTGCACTGTCATCGAACTGCCCCAGACCGCCCACCGAATCGAACGGCGCAGGCAGGCTCTTGTCGATGCCGTAGGTGAGTGCGAAAACGCAGTACCCTTCATTGGCCAGCAGCGGTGAGATTGTGGTGAATAGATTGAACCGATTGGCTCCCAGTCCGTGTAGAAGAACCACAGGCTCCGGATGTGCCGGTGAAGGTACACAATTCCAGTCATTGGAGCCCACTGCGGATCCGTACGGATCACGGACGGAGTCCTGAACGAAGAGATCATAGGGAACGGGGTACTGAGGCTTGGCCATCGCGGTGGCGCCGGCAGACGAGCCGATCAGTAGTGCCAGGCCGCCTAGTATGACCAGCACGGATCGAAACGCCGACATCTCTACCTCCGTAAATAGCGGACAATTGACGTCACGCTAACGGCCTTTTGCAGACAATACGTAAGAATGATTAATACCTGCGGATTGGAGGGAGTGACGACGCGAGGGCAAGATCAACCGGGCGGATTCGATCTGCCCAGATGCATTCTTTCGCGAAGGACCTTTGGAACTGCTTGCCACACAATATGTATGGCGCAGTGAGGACCCGACTGATCACAGCTACGTACGCGGCGCGTTGTCGATCCGGGCGCTGGCGGCTTCGAGGGCTAGTCGGCGAACCTCGACGATGGCTCGTTCGAGTATTACGGTTCCGATGAGCATCGTCTCGACGGCAGCCGTGCGATCCGGCATGGCCCGGGCGTATTCCACTTCGATCTGCGCAGTCCGCTCGACCATCTCGGCGACACTGTCGAAATCGGTGAGCGCTGTCGGGAAATCGAACCGGCGCAGCGTAGCGACAAGTTCGGCCAGCCGATGCGGCGCGGGCGCGTCCGACTCGATGTGCCAGTCCCTGGACGAAAGCCATTCCTGCACTTCGTCGTAGGCCGTTTCGATGTCGGTGGGCCGGGTATCGGCGGGCACCTCGTCGAGACCGTGCATTACCGCCCCGAATGCGTCGTGCATGGGCATCGATTCATCGTCAACTGCCGCGAGAGTGGCACGCACATGCGAAATCGAGAGACCGCCGATATCGATCAAGGAGCGAATCAGACGCAATCGCCGAATGTGCTGCTCGCTGTACACGGCCTGATTGGTGGCCGTATGCACACCGCCCGTCAGCAGGCCCTCACGCAGGTAGTACTTGATGGAAGCCACCGACACCCCGCTGCGCTGACTGAGTTCAGAAACCTTCACTCGTCCTTCCTTGACTTCACAAGTGGATAGTAGCACTATCCACGATATGGATAGAGTCACTATCCATACCGTGGATCGATCGCGGAACAGACCGCGAACAGTTCGGCGGTGTCCGGTCAGTCGGTCGCTGCTGGCAGTTTTCGAATGTATTACTCGTCGCCGTGATTTGAGCGGTTTGTTCGCTGAACAGGGGGTTTCATGAGACGAGTTGTTCCTGATCCTGCGCCGTGGATCGAGGGTTTGCCACGGGATAGGCGGGGTTTCGTTGTTCCGGCGGAGTCTGCGTGGGTGGATGGTGTGCCGGTGTTGAGTAGCACGTCTCCTTTTCGGAATGTTGCTTTGGTGATGCGCCGCGGGTGCGCGGTGTGTGGTTTCGAGATGCCCCGCGGCCGGCCTGTGTATCGGGCTTTCGCGCAGGGAGATGCCGCGACGATTCGGATGTATCAGCGTCCCCTTGCCAATGATCGGGATGTGCCGATGCATTTGTCGTGTGTTCTGTATTCGGCGATGGTATGTCCGTACCTGCGCGAGAAAACCTCTCGTTTGGGAGGGGAGAACACGATCAATCCTGGCCGCCGACGTGGTGGTATGGCGGCGGTGTTGGGCTTCGAGGACTTCGGGTTGATGGTGTACGCGGGTCCGCACCACTTTTTGGATAGTGCTTTTCCCGCGCCGAATGTTCCGTATGTCGGCTTGGTGGAGGACAGTCCGTATCGGGATGGGGGCGAGCTTGCTGATAGGTATGCGGCAGCGGTCGTGTCGGATTCCGAGGTGATCGACACGTCGGTGGAGCGATGTTTCTGGTCGGACAGTGTGCATGATCAGCGCCAGTTGGATCGTGCGGTTCAGTCGGCTGCGAGGGTGATCGGGGATAGTGTGCCGGTGAGAGAACTCCCGTTCGAGGGTTCACAATTCGATCTCTATCGCTTCTGAGTTTTCGTTGTCGGCACGCTCGTCAGGTCGGGTGTTCCCCTGCGCTGTGCTTGAAATTCCGGTCGTTGTGAGGAGAACCACCCATTTAGTGGTCCATCCGTGATTGTTCGGTCGAAGCCATCCGATCGTGGCCAAGTTGATCGCGCGACCGATGCGATAGTTGGCGCCGGTCGGTAGGTCGCTTAGTAGCCGTTCGCGCCCGAGCAGTTCGGCGGTTTCGTGGTTAAACTGGCTATCTATTACAGCAAGGGGGGTTTGTGAGTGGTCAGGCTGCAGCGCGAGGATTTCACTTCCAGTACCTTGTCACGGCTTCGCATCTTCTTGACATGGTGGAAGATTCGATCGAATTCGACACCATGTACGTTGAAGAAACGTGGTCCCCAGATGCCGCGAACGATTATGCCGTCGACCTTGCGATGTCTGGAGGCATGCAAGGTCAGACGCTGATAGCGCAGATAAAGTCGATCGAAAATCCTGATCGCGGACCGAAGTTCAGTCCGAATGACGTTCTTGAAATTCTGCTCAAACTGGTCAGATCGAGCCAGTCTGATCACTACGAGCTCATCACCAACCGGAAGCTATCCCGGCCTGCTGAACGCCTGAGTAAGGCGCTTCGAAATGGCGATAGTCAGGCCGAAGTTGATGCGAACCCGTCCCTCTTCACTGAATGGTCCCCCGAGGAACGAGCCCGACTGGATGCCTGCCGCATAACGATTGTGGAGGGCACAGTAGCCGACTACCGTCGGAGGATTCATGCCAGAGTACGGGGCATCCGCACCGCGCACCGAATCGGAACGGGTTCGGAGGCATCAGGTTTGGTAGTTGGCTATCTCGTTGACCGTATCTTTCAGAGTGCCGCAGGACTCTCTCGTACGAGAGTTACTCGTCAAGACGCTGCTCAGTGGCTTCGCGTCGACCCGGCGACTGCGGCATCGGTACTCGGAGAATACGACTGGGGCAATACCATTGGTGCGTGGCCGCCGTTGCCACGGCTTTCGCGCCCTGACTATATGGTAAAGATCGCGCACGGGCTTGACACCGGTCGAAGACCACGTATTCCGGGGTTCTTTGTCCTGCGAGGTCAGTCGGGCATTGGCAAGTCTTCGCTTGCTGCCGAATATGCGTACGAGAATCACCATGCCTACGAGTTCATGGCTTGGATTAACGCCACCGACGAGAACACGATTCGAAGCTCGTTCAGCGACTTGATTTCCGCGTTCCCCTCGAATAGCGAATCCGGCGACGCCGAGGAGGTTAACCCAGCAGCAATAACTCTGGCACTATCGAGACATCCCGGTTCATGGTTGCTCATTGTCGATAACGCGAACGACATGCATGCGGTTGCAGATTGGCTTCCCCTGGTTGGTGACGGCGACATCATTGTTACAACACTGAACGGTAGTTCGTGGAACGGTAGGCGGAGTGAAACTGTTGAACTACTGGAACAATCGGAGTCCGTGGAGCTGCTCAGCAAATTACTTGGCGCAGAATCGCGCGATGCGGTTGTCCTGGGCCGCCTCGCGGCCGCGTTAGAGCACTGGCCATTGGCGCTCGCGATGGCAGCGGGCTACATCGCGGCCGCGCAAACCTCACTTGAACAAACAACTGATACCTACCTTGCAGGATTAGCTTCCCGTGCCCTCGCAGATGACTCTGCAATTCCTGAAGGCTATCCGCGGACCCTTGTCCGCGCGATCGAGCTGGCGGTGGAAGGTCTCGAATCCATATCCAACGGGAACTCTTCCGAGAATGAGGTCACGTCATGGGCCGTTGGGATTCTTCACACAGCCGCCTATTTCGCCAAGGACGATATTCCGATTCAGCTACTCTTTGCCGCAGCGCTTATTTCGGAAGAAAGTATGGTCGAAAGCGGACTGAAGGGCCCAACCGAATCATGCGATCGGAATACCGTCGACGACATCATCAAACTTCTACGATCACGTTCACTTATTCAGCGACGATATCACCTGATAGATGGCGGGCATTCTAAGTTTTTGTCTGACACCATCTCGATTAATCGCATCACTCAGCTTGTTCTTCGTTCGCGCATTGAGCGAGTGATTGGCACTGAGCGTTCAGAGGACGCACTGATACGCGCCGCGTTTCACGTCGATCGGTGGCTTCAGCACTATATAGAGTTCGAACAGTACGACCATGTCCATACTGTTAGTCCGCATGCTGCCTGCATCACAGGTCTCTCGTTCAATGATTCTCTCGCCTCGATAACAACGAGCGTACTTGCCGGCAATCTAGCCCTTGCGTTTCGTTTTCAGGGTCGCCTCGACGAATCAGCCGTTGCACTCAAGTACGGGCTGCAGCAGCTGAGGCAGCTTTCTGCTGCATACCCGCAAATGCGCGTTGATCTGGCTGTGACTAAGACTGCGTTACAGCTGATTGATGTGAATATTCAACGCGGTTTTTCGATTTCCGAAATTCTTCCCATTGCGGAGATAGGAATTAATTCTCTTGAAGCTCGAACCGTCGATTCAGATCCGGACGAGCTGCCTTCCCTTTCGATTATCACTCAGAACTATCACGCCATGCTGATGACGATTGGCATCTCATCCGCTGGTGATGTGAAGGGCCTTCTTCGGCGGGTCGACGTCTTGAAGTCGAAGATTCCGCAGTCGGTACCAGCCGCTCTGTCTGCGTCGATACAGGGAATCACCAGCCTGATTAGTAAGGGCGGTGCGGATGCTTTGGCGATCGAATTGGCTACGGGAGAGTTGTCTGTCGAGATACCCATGCTGCAACGGATCGAACTTTTGGGATTGCGAGCTGAAGCTTTCACGTATTCGATGCAGTATTCGCGAGCCCTCGCGGATCTGGAGACGCTCGACGAACTGGCGCAACCTCCACTCGATCTTTTTCCTGACGAAGTTCTGGAGAAAGTTAACAATGTTGGTATCGCGATGCTTGACACTGGTATCGCGATGTTTTTGGCGATTCTTCGAGATGCTGGAGGTGATGCGCTCGCACTATTCGAACACGTTCTTTCCACTGCAGAGGTACGTCTGCAGCGGGCACAGTCCGATCACCATCGCATGCACTATGTCCTCCGAGGGGGCCTCGCGATCGCACGGGATGATCCGGCCGGGGCGAAATCCGCTCTCAGGTCGATCGAAGGATTCGGCAAACCCACGAGCTACGGCGTGCGCAAGGACAGTGTTTTCGAAGATATCGAACCCATGCTCCGGCAGCTCGCGCAGGACGATCCTCATCCAGCGAACGGAAGGTCGGCTTACTTGTCACCGTTGATGTCCCCCTTGCCAAGTGAGGGTGTCGAGTCCTGCTCGAAGAAGCCGGACCAGCGATACACAGAAGACCATCACGTGGAGCGCCCCGCCGCTGAACGCACCAAACGATTTTCCCTTAAGACCTGGATACGACCGGGCCGATTCAGACGTAAAACGAGCTGAGCTTGTTAGTGCGATGACGCCCGACTGAAATTGATCGGTGCTTGGTGGCGTCTGACGCGATAGTGACGACCGCGAGCATCCTCGGGCCAGCGTGTCACGCGGCTACCGCTCCAGGGGTCTCGCGGGGACCCGAGAAGCGGTCGCTGGACCGCGCAACGACCTTAGTCGGCCTCCGTCAGGTCTTCGTCGTTCGCGAAGACCAGGCGCCCGTCATCGAGTGCGATCGCCCACCGCTGCACCGGAGCCCAGTCCCGCCCCACCGAACCGCGGCCGATGACCATGTCCTGGTAGTCCTCGATCACCACACCCGTGCATGCCACGCTGCCACCGGCATCGGAGTCTGACACCGTGATTCGCACGCGGGAACCTACTGCAGTCACATCTTTGCTTGTGCCGTTTTTGTCGGTCATCTTCCTAATTCTGGCAGAGCAACTTCGCGGCAACCGCGTTCGGGGCCCAGCGACACACGCTCTGACAGAGCAGGGGGCTGAGTGTGCTCGATGCCGCCATCACTCGCTGGAGCTGTTACCCACGTCCATCCGAGGTCGACGCGGAGTGGTCCTGTCGGTGCACGCTCCTACAGTCAGCTCGGGTAACAGTCCGGATCGAGTGCCAGGAGCAGGCGATGACGTTCGTGAGCGATGCTTCATTGCCGCTGCCCGGCATGCCCGACAGCACTCCCGCGCTGCCGGCGTTCCAGATGACGTTGATCGGGCAGCCCCAGCCTGTACGCATTCCGGAGCGTCTGTGGCGTTCTTGGCTCGACGATCCTGCCGTCATTTCTCGGTTCGAGTCCAAGCGTTACCGACGCCGCCGGAATCAGTGCTGGCCCTGGATCGGCGGGGTGTCCTCGACCGGGCATGGTTCCTTCCGGGCAGCGCCCCTGCCCGGACCGTCTCGCCGCGGAACCGTGCCGGCGCATTTGTTCGCCTACCAGCTCGAATACGGTGTCATTTCGAGTTTGGGCTGGTCCAACACCGACGACGCCGCGCTGTGCCATCAATGCAACCTCGCCGGCTGCACCAACCCGGCACACATGCGGTTGGGCACCAATCGCAGCAACTACAGCGAATACGAGCCTCGGCGACGCAACATCGCCAGCCCACTCGCCGACGTCCGGGGACCCGCGGGTCGCACTCGCGCCATCGCCGCCGCGATCCGTACCAGGATAGAACCACGTAAGAAGCGACGTCATCGACGAGCGCATCGCTGCGGCCGAGGCCGCAGGACGTCCGCTCTCACTCTGGTAGCGCCAACACTCGATACTGACGATTTACGTTCACCGTGGATGTATTTCGTTGCAGTGCATCGACTTTCATTTATAGAATGACATAATATATGTTATCGGCGATGCATTTCGGGTGGCATTATGCTCAGTTGCAACAACCCTGAGTCCGGACGATGGCGTGGCAACGTCCACCCCACTGTGGCGACTGTTCACAGCACCGCGACCGAGACCCCGGCCCTGCACGTCGAACCGGGGCGGTTAAACGCCACCTGCGTTGAGCACACAACCCAGATGGCCTCTTTCGGTGCGCGGTCAATCATCCGTGCGGCCACGCAACTAGATTGTAAACCGGACAACCGGTATCCATGGGATAAGTTCCTCTTTCAATGCCACCCAGCAACCTTGCGCGCATCGGCGTTGGATCCAAGCCCACTGGGCGAAGCCTGATTCCCGCCTTAGGTCTCACCGGCGGGGAATCGTTCGTACAGAATGGGCATCCGCCATCGACACGGTCGGCGAATGGTGATTGCTGGTGTGATCTGACTCGCAAGTAACCCCGAAAGGTTGCCGATTGTTTGCCGCGTGTCGTTCACTGGAGACACGGGAACCCCGTTCCGGGTTTCGAGAACTCGGGTTCGACCATTTGGCTGGATCCGAACGAGGAAAGGCTCATTCGATGACGCGTGCACTCAAGATCGTTGCTGCTCTGGCCATCCCGGCGGCTGCTGGAGCTGTGGCGATTGCCGGCGCAGGCTCTGCCTCGGCGGCGACTCCGGTATCGGGAAACGGCTACGTCGGAGTCATTCTCGATCACCACGAGACGGTCGTCGCGAGCCAGATCAACGCGGGCAATCTGATCAACGCCGCATTCGGCGACGCCTGGACTGTCGGGTTGCCGCACGATTCCATCTGGTACACCGGAGCATGGACCCCGGTCACCGGCGATCAGTTCGTCGACGAGGCAGCCTCGCACCCCGGCGGTCGTGTCGGGCTGTATCTCGTCGACCCCGCGATCAATCAGGGGAACATCTTCAACGCCGAAAGCGCCTGGTAGAGAAGAGCTGAACCCGGCATGCAGGAAACCGTGCATCACCGTGTCCGTATCACCGTTGTTCGCCGATGTGCGATCGGTACTCTCGCGGTCGCGGCGATCATGTCAGCGGGTTGCTCGCCAGGAGCCGGCTCCGTCGACAGCCTGAGTGCCGGCGCGGGTGAGCGGTGCGCATCCGAGTGCGCCGAATTCGGTACCGAAGTCGAATTCTCGTGCCGTTTCCAGGCATCGTTGTGCGCGGACTCCCTGGGTCGCAAGTCCGCGTTGGTGCGAAGTATCGACGAATCGACTGCAGCTGGTCTGGCGCGGGCGTGGACAGGTCAGAGTTCCTCACCGATCGAGATATTCGACCGCAGCGTCGACCGGTTCACCTCTCTCGACTGTCCGGCCGCAGCCGACAAGGACACGGCCACTGCGGATTCGGGCGTGCGCGCGGATCGGTGTGCCTTTCTAGCAGCCAGTGCCGAACAACAATTCCGCACCGTGACGCTACTGCTCGACCCGGCCCGCAACCTGCGGTGAAGCTCTCGCGTGTGGGTGGTCCCGGCCGCGCGGTCCCGCAGCGCGTCGCAGGACCGGGCATCCGCTTATCTCGCTGACATTCTCACCTCGCAGCACGAAAGGTAGACAGAAGAAAGTGAGTCAGTTGATGGTCGGGCGGGTAGCCGGCGAGGACGTGTTCCAGGTCCGGTTGAACGAACTTTTCGCCACCGTCGACGCAGCCCGACGAGGGCGGCGTTTGACGAACACAGCGGTAGCGAGAGGCCTTCTCGAGCGAGGCTGTCGGATCTCGACACCATATCTCTCCCAACTGCGGTGCGGTGTTCGCACGAGCCCGCCCGATGAGGTCGTGGCCGCATTGGCCGACTACTTCGGCGTCTCCCCCGGATACTTCTTCACCGTCCCCTGGGCCGGCGACCGCGGCCTCGTCGAGGCCCAGGACGCCGATATCGTCGACCATCTCGACGACCAGGAATTGAAAGACCTACTTCTGGCCGCGAATGGCCTCTCCGCTACCTCACTGGAACTGTTGGCCAATGTCGCCGCGAAGCTGCGCATCTCCGATCAACGCCGGAAGGTTCCCGCCGACTCACCGGGCTACGCCCGACTCGCCGAAGCAGCAGTCGGACCTCGCCGCACCGCCGCGACGAGATAACCCTCGTCCCGGCTGTCAAGACCTATCGGTGTCGGGTTGCCGAATAATCACTGCCCATGAACCATCGGTCACCATTTCGTGATCATGAGGCTCGTCACACCCTTCGCGTGAACAAACCGCCTGGTCCGAGTGTTCGGGAAATGTTTCCGTAACTTCGAGTACGACTTTCGGCGGATGGATTCGGGCATTGGAGGCTAGTCGGGCATGCAGGCGGTGTTGTAGCGTCCCGGTCAGACGTTCAGTTAAGTTTCCGCAATCGCTCTGGTTGCGGGGATTTCGACTCAC
>NZ_JBFUJN010000051.1:0-35753 GCF_056401335.1 Rhodococcus sp. P4_F3_2 | reverse complement strand
CCGAGCGGTGAAGCAGTATGAAAATCAGCCGAGCTGAGAAACGACCCAGTCGATGCTCTTGGTGAGAGCGGTGACGTCATCGGGGTCGATGGCCGGGAACATGCCGACGCGCAGCTGGTTGCGGCCGAGCTTGCGGTACGGCTCGGTATCGACGATTCCGTTGGCGCGCAGGATCTTTGCCACCTCGGCAGCGTCGACGTCGTCCTTGAAGTCGATGGTGCCGACAACCTGCGAGCGGTGTGCCGGATCAGCGACGAACGGCGTTGCGAACTCGCTGGCCTCGGCCCAGTTGTACAGGCGCGAGGACGAATCCGCGGTGCGTGCGGTGGTCCAGTCGAGGCCGCCGTTGCTGTTCATCCACTCGATCTGGTTGGCGAAGAGCAGGAGGGTGGCCAGGGCCGGGGTGTTGTACGTCTGATCCTTGGAGCTGTTGTCCACGGCGATGGGCAGTGAGAGGAAGTCAGGAGTCCAGCGTCCCGAATCCTTGATCTCCGCGACGCGCTCGAGGGCGGCCGGGCTCATCAGCGCGATCCACAGTCCACCGTCTGCGGCGAAGCACTTCTGCGGAGCGAAGTAGTAGACGTCGGAATCGGCGACGTTGACCGGAAGTCCACCGGCGCCCGAGGTGGCGTCGATGGCGATCAGTGCGTTCTCCGAACCCGCGGGGCGCGAGACGGGGATCGACACACCGGTGGAGGTCTCGTTGTGCGCCCAGCCGATGAGATCGACGGACGGGTCGGAGACCGGCACCGGTGCGCTGCCCGGATCGGCGGAAACGACGATCGGGTCACCGATGAACGGGTTGGCCTTGGCGACCGAAGCGAACTTGGAGCTGAATTCGCCGTTGGTCAGGTGCAGCGACTTCTCGCGGATGAGGCCGAATGCGGCCGCATCCCAGAACGCAGTGGTTCCGCCGTTGCCGAGGACGACCTCGTAGCCCTCGGGCAGTGAGAACAGATCGGCGAGGCCGGAACGAATGCTGGCCACAACGTTCTTGACCGGCTTCTGGCGATGGCTGGTGCCGAACACCGAAGCGCCCACCTCGACCAGGGACTGCAGCTGCTCGGGGCGAACCTTGGAAGGACCGCAGCCGAAGCGTCCGTCGGCGGGCTTGAGGTCGGCGGGGATGATCGGTGTGGAGGTCATCGCTTCTTTCTGTTCCTTCACTTGTGTTCTGTACTACCGTGATTGGCGAATTCGAGCGGGGTACTACGCGTGGCTGATCTGGTCCCAGCCCTCGACCGACTCCGGAGTACGGGGCGCCGGGCCGGTGTAGATGGCGGCCGGGCGTACCAGTTTACCGAGACGCTTCTGCTCGAGGATGTGTGCACACCAGCCGGCTGTTCGGCCACAGGTGAACATGGCAGGCATCATGTGCGCGGGAACCTCGGCGAAGTCGAGGATGACGGCGGCCCAGAACTCGACGTTGGTCTCGATCGCGCGATCGGGACGACGCTCACGCAGTTCTGCCAGTGCAGCCTGCTCGAGAGCTGCGGCAGCTTCGTAGCGGGGAGCGTTGAGGCGCTTCGCGGTAGCGCGGAGCACGCGTGCACGGGGATCTTCGGCGCGGTAGACGCGGTGTCCGAAGCCCATGAGCTTTTCCTTGCGGTCGAGGATTCCCTTGACCAGTGCGCGGGCGTCGCCGGTCTTCTCGGTCTCTTCGATCATCGGAAGAACGCGGGCCGGTGCGCCGCCGTGCAGCGGGCCGGACATCGCGCCGATGGCGCCGGAAAGCGAGGCAGCGACGTCGGCGCCGGTGGAGGCGATGACGCGGGCCGTGAAGGTGGAGGCGTTCATGCCGTGCTCGGCTGCCGAGACCCAGTACGCGTCGATTGCCTCGACGTGTGCCGGATCGGGCTCACCCTTCCAGCGAACCATGAAGCGCTCGGTGACCGTCTTGGCCTCGTCGATGCGGCTCTGTGGGACTGCAGGCTGGTAGATGCCGCGAGCGGACTGCGCGACGTACGACAGTGCCATGACGGATGCGCGGGCGAGCTGGTCGCGGGCGGTCTCGTCATCGATGTCGAGGAGCGGCTGGTATCCCCAGATTGGAGCCAGCATCGCCAGTCCGGCCTGGACGTCGACACGGACGTCGCCGGTGTGAATGGGGAGGGGGAACGGCTCGGCCGGCGGGAGGCCGGGGCCGAAGCGGCCGTCGACGAGAAGGGCCCATACGTTGCCGAAGGTGACCCTCTGGCCGACCAGGTCTTCGATGTCGACACCGCGGTAGCGCAGTGCGCCGCCGTCCTTGTCGGGTTCTGCGATATCGCTGGTGAAGGCGACGACGCCTTCGAGTCCGCTCACAAAATCGTCCGGTATTGCTGCGCTCGCTGCCATTCTCGTGGACTCTCCTCGTTCGAGTGCGCCAGGTCTACAGTCGCACTGCCTCAGCTTCAGTGACTGCGCCTCGGTGCTCGCAGGGATGAGCACGCACCGTGTTTTGTACTGCGCAATCGTCTCGTCCCGATTCGGTTGCTGTCGCTGGTGCGGCTCGCGGTCCGGGTCGGGTCTAGCCACGGCAAACTTTAGCGCGTGCCGCGTAGCCGTTGGCCAGTGAGTACCCGGGAGTAGCGTTCTCGGCTGTGTCGAATGAACGTCAGGACCCGCAGGCGGTGGACAACGAACTCGCGTCCATGCGTGTGGGCTATCCGCAAGCAGGCAGCGAATCGGAGTCCGTCGAGGACCGCATGAGTGCGGAATTGGATACCTCGGTCGTCGAGACCGGTTGGCTGCCCCTCATGCGTCAATGGCTCGTGGACGCCGTCGAAGCTGACGCGCCGGAGCCCAACGCCATGACTCTGTCGACGGTGGACGACGGTGGGCATCCGGCGTCGCGCACCGTGCTCTGCAAAGGGCTCAGCGAAGACGGTGTCCTCTTCTTCACCAACTACGGATCCGACAAGGCTCGTCACCTCGACGCCCACCCGTACGCGTCGGCCAACTTCACGTGGCTGACCCTTGCCAGGCAGGTGATCGTCCGCGGCACCACCGACCGCGTGAGTGCTCAACTGACGCAGGAGTATTGGCGAACCAGGCCTCGTGGATCGCAGCTCGGCGCGTGGGCGTCGTCGCAGTCTCGTCCGATCGACTCGCGTGCCGATCTCGACGAGCAACTGCGTGAGGTCGCCGCCCGATTCGGCGTGGACGGTGAGATTCCGGTGCCACCGAACTGGGGCGGGATTCTGATTCGGCCCGAGTCCGTCGAGTTCTGGCAAGGACGCGCGAACCGCATGCACAATCGAGTTCGCACGAGCCTGGTCGACGGACAGTGGTCCGCCGTCCGTCTCCAGCCGTGAGCCGGTTACTCGCGGACACGACTCCGCTCGAGAATCGCGACTATCGACGGCTGTGGACGGCCGGCATCGTCACCGTCATCGGCGCTCAGCTCAGTGTGGTCGCCGTACCGCAACAGGTGTACGAGATCACCCGAAGCTCGGCCTACGTCGGTCTGACGGGAATCTTCGGTCTGGTCCCGCTGGTCGTTTTCGGTCTGTGGGGCGGCGCACTGGCCGACGTCATGGATCGACGACGGCTGTTGATGATCACCTCGATCGGACTCGGTGTCACGTCGGTGCTGTTCTGGATCCAGGCTGCTCTGAACGTGAACAACGTGTGGTTGGTGCTCGGATTGTTCTCGGTTCAACAGGCGTTCTTCGCGGTGAACCAACCGACGCGAGCGGCGATCATCCCTCGGTTGATTCCGGGCAGGCAGTTACCTGCCGCGAACTCGCTGAACATGACTGTCGTGCAGTTCGGTGCAATAGCCGGCCCGCTACTGGCGGGTGTCCTCATACCGTCGGCCGGTCTGCAACTGCTGTACCTGCTCGACTCGATCTTTCTGATCGCCACGTTGTGGGCAGTATGGAAGCTCCCGGCGATTCCGCCGACCGGCACGTCTCGACGCGCAGGATTGAGCGAAGTCCTCGGCGGTTTCACGTATCTCGCGACGCAGAAGGTTCTGCTCGCGTCGTTCGTGGTGGACATCATCGCGATGGTGTTCGGGATGTCGCGAGCGCTGTTCCCGGAAATCGCACACGAATCCTTCGGTGACCCCGCCAGCGGCGGTTTTGCGCTCGGACTGCTGTTCGCGGCGATGTCGGTGGGAGCCGTTCTGGGCGGAGTGTTCTCGGGTTGGTTGCCACGGGTTCAGTACCAGGGGCGGGCYGTGCTGGTCTGCATCGCGCTGTGGGGGCTGTCCATGGTCGGCTTCGGCGTAGCGGTGTACTTCGCGAGTCCCGGTTCCAGTGTGATTCTGCTCTGGGTGGCGGTTGCGTTCCTGGCATTCGGCGGCGCCGTCGACATGGTCTCGGCCGCATTCCGCAGCACGATGCTTCAGCAAGTGGCAACCGACGACATGCGCGGACGACTGCAGGGCGTGTTCATCGTGGTCGTGGCAGGTGGTCCGCGTATCGGTGACGTCCTGCACGGCGGTGCGGCCTTCCTGTTCGGGACCGGTGTCGCGGCAGCGGGCGGCGGCTTCCTGGTGATTGTCGGTGTTGTCCTTTCTGCCCTCGCATTTCCGGCGTTCGTTCGCTACAAGGTGGGACGCGCCGTCTGACGTCCTGGTTAACCGGTCGCTCGTGGTGGAAACTGGTACGTATGACTGCGCCGCACAGCACGGGTAGGGGAGGGTTCGAGATCCGTGGTGGCGGCTATCGAGCCGAGATCGCCGCGGCCGGTGCCGGGTTGCGGCTTCTCGATCACGAAGGACCGAACGGTCAGCGCGCGCTGACCGAGACCTGGGCACTCGGATCGAAGCCACCGCTGTCGGCCGGATTGGTTCTCGCGCCGTGGCCCAACCGAATTCGCGACGGGCACTTCATGTTCGACGGCATCGAGCATCAACTCGAGATCACCGAACCTGCGCTGGGGAACGCGAGCCACGGGTTCGTCCGTCGTCGCAATTGGAGCCTCGTGGACCACACCTACGAGCGCGTCGAACTGTCGGTGGACGTCGGACTGCACAAGGGTTGGCCGTATCCGTTGCAGCTGACGATCGCCTATGAGGTCGGTGCCGACGGGTTGACCGTCACGCATACGGCCACGAACAAGGGTGCGACCTCGTCGCCGTTCGGGCTCGGAATGCACACCTTCATTCGCGCCGGCGACTTTCCGCTCGACGAATGTGCGCTGCATCTGGCTGCGGGCACGCGGTTGCCGATCGATCCGGCGAGGATGCTGCCGAACGCGTATTCGCAGGCAGTCGCCGGTACGGATTACGACTTCCGGACACCGAGACTGCTCGACGGGGTTCAGTTGGACACGCCGTACAGCGCATTGGACGTCGTCGACGGCAGTGGTCGGACGCAACATGAGCTGCTGGCTCCGGATGGAACGGGCACTGCCCTGTGGACCAACCGCGAGTGCCCGTGGATTCAGGCCTTCATCGCAGATCCCGCCAACGACAAGGGGTATCCCGATCGCGGCCGCGCATTGGCTTTGGAACCGATGACCTGCCCGCCTGACGCCTTCAATTCGGGCATCGACCTCCTGGTGCTTCACCCGGGTCAGACGTGGATGGGTAGCTGGGGCATCAAGGCTCTGTGATCCGGCTCTCATACCGTGGGATCGTGTAACGCCGAGTAAGCATCAGCCGATAACGATCGGTTTTCGGTACCTCGTGTCAGTGCTCCGGACGGTCCGACATCGGTCCCATTCTCGGATTGCTGCCGAGATTTGCAGATCAATGTGGGTAAATGCGCGATTCCGTAGACTGGAGTACCGGTCATGCGAGTGGGAAAACCCAGCCTGGAACGTGTTTCAGTTTCGGTGGGTATGTCGGGTTCGTGAGTACCCGAAAAATAGCCGTGGAGCGACCCTCCTTCGGCACGATCTCTCCCGTGCGACTAGTTTCTAGTTGATCGCATGTAGTTACTCGTTGGTTCGAGCTTGAGAGGGATCCTTCGTGCCCGCTGACAATGACACAAAGCCCACGCTTACTTACCCCGGTGGTGAGTACACGATGTCCATTGCCAGGGCAACAGAGGGCAATGACGGCATCGAGCTGGGAAAGCTGCTGGCCACAACGGGGTACACCACCCTTGACCCCGGTTTTGTGAACACTGCATCCACCAGTTCTGCAATCACCTACATCGACGGTGAGAAGGGAATCCTGCGTTACCGCGGATATCCCATCGAGCAGTTGGCAGGCAAGTCGACGTTCATCGAGGTCAGCTACCTGCTGATCTACGGCGAACTGCCGACCGACGCCCAGCTCGAGTCCTTCACGGACCGCATTCGTCGACACACCCTGCTCCACGAGGACCTCAAGCGGTTCTTCGACGGATTCCCGCGCAACGCTCACCCGATGCCGGTTCTCTCTTCCGCAGTGAACGCACTGTCGGCGTATTACCAGGATTCGCTCGATCCCGAGGATCCGGAGCAGGTGGAACTGTCCACCATCCGTCTTCTTGCGAAGCTGCCGACCATCGCTGCGTACGCGTACAAGAAGTCCGTCGGACAGCCGTTCCTGTACCCGGACAACTCGTTGAACCTGGTCGAGAACTTCATGCGTATGACGTTCGGCTTCCCGGCCGAGCCGTACCAGGGTGATCCCGAGGTCGCCAAGGCACTCGACATGCTGCTGATCCTGCACGCGGACCACGAGCAGAACTGCTCCACGTCGACCGTGCGCATGGTCGGCTCGTCGGACGCCAACCTGTTCACCTCCGTCTCTGCCGGCATCAACGCACTGTGGGGCCCGCTGCACGGCGGCGCGAACCAGGCAGTGCTCGAGATGCTCGACGAGATCAAGGCCAGCGGCAGCACCGCAGCCGAGTTCGTCCGCAAGGTCAAGAACAAGGAAGACGGCGTGAAGCTCATGGGCTTCGGGCACCGCGTCTACCGCAACTACGATCCGCGCGCTGCGCTGGTCCGCGAAACCGCGCACACCATCCTCGCCAAGCTCGGCGGCGACGACGAACTGCTCAACATCGCAATGCAACTCGAAGAGGCCGCCCTCACGGACGACTACTTCATCGAGCGCAAGCTCTACCCGAACGTCGACTTCTACACCGGCCTCATCTACCGCGCGATGGGCTTCCCGCCGCGCATGTTCACGGTGCTGTTCGCCATGGGCCGTCTGCCCGGCTGGATTGCGCACTGGCGTGAAATGCACGAGGATCCGGCTACGAAGATCGGCCGCCCGCGCCAGATCTACACCGGCTACACCGAGCGTGACTACAGAGACATCACGTCCCGCTGACGCGTGACCTAGCGACATCACGTCCCGCTGACGCGTGACCTAGCGATATCACCACCCGCTAGTCTTCTGTACCCAACATTTCGCCTCAACGAGGAGGACCCATGAGTAGCAAGCCCGTAATCGAGTTCCAGGAAGGCCCCGCGCCGACCGATCTGGTCATCAAGGATCTGGTTGTCGGAGAAGGCGCCGAAGCCGTTCCCGGTGGCACCGTCGACGTTCACTACGTCGGTGTCGAGTTCGAGTCCGGTGAAGAGTTCGACTCTTCCTGGAGCCGTGGCGAGTCCATTCAGTTCCCGCTTCGTGGCCTGATCAAGGGTTGGCAGGACGGCATCCCGGGCATGAAGGTCGGCGGACGTCGCCAGCTCACCATTCCGCCGGAGCTGGCATACGGCCCCGCCGGTGCAGGGCACCAGCTTTCCGGCAAGACCTTGGTCTTCGTGATCGACCTGCTGGAAGCCAAGTAATTCACTGTGCGCCTTTATTAACCCCCCGCGGTTAATAAAGGCGCACAGCACAAGCAGCCCCGCACCGTCAGGTGTGGGGCTTTCTTGTGTGGTCAGCTCGCGGTCTTTCGTCGGTAGAGCCAGTTCGACCACACGAATCCCGCGGCGGCGATGCCCAGGCACCACGCGAGGGCGATGGCCGCGCTGTTCCCGATCGGCGTGCCCATCAGGAGTCCGCGCACCGTCTCGATGATCGGGGTTACCGGTTGGTGCCGGGCAAATCCCTGCAGCCATGACGGCATTGTCTCAGCCGGTACGAAAGCAGTGCTGACGTAGGGCAGGAACATGATGGCGAAGGTGAATCCGCTTGCAGCCTCCGGGTTCTTGGCCAAGAGCCCCAAAGCTGTCGAGAGGTACGACATGGCAAAGACGAAGGCGACGATCACAGCGGCGACGCCGAGCCAGCGCAACGGATCGCTGGTCGGGCGAAATCCCATGATCAGCGCAACGACGACCACGATCGCCGTAGTCAGGACGTTGCGGACGACGCTGGCCAGTACATGACCGGTCAGGACCGACGACGGAGAGATCGCCAAGGTCCGGAAACGGTCGATGATCCCGTCCTTCATGTCGCTCGAGACGCTGACCGCGGTGGTCGAGGCGCCGAATCCGGCGCACAGAAGGATGATTCCTGGCACGACGTAGTCGATGTACTCGCTACCGGTGTTGATGGCGCCGCCGAAGACGTAGACGAACAGCAGCATGAGCATGACCGGAAGGGCTATCGCGGTGATCATCGAATCCGGACTGCGCAGAACGTGTTTGAGATTCCGGCGGAGCATCACCGCGGAATCGATTGCAATGGTGGAGGTCATCGAACGCTCGCAATCTCGGGTTGGCCTGATCCGGTGAGCGCAAAGAACACGTCGTCCAGATCAGGGGTGTGAACGGAGAACTTCTCGACGGTGATCGACGGATCGTCGATCGAGTCGAGGATGGCTTTGATCGAAGGAACCGCTCCGTCGGAAGGGATGTGCAGGGTCAAGGTCTCGGCATTCGAATGCGCCTGCGGCAGTGATGCCGCGGCGAGTTCGAGTTGGGCCAGGTTCTCGAATTGCAGAGCGACGTGGCCGCCGGGAACAAGGCGTTTGAGTTCGTCCGGTGTTCCCTCGGCGACGAGGCGACCGCCGCTCAGCACGCCGACTGTATCGGCCAATTCGTCTGCCTCGTCGAGGTATTGGGTGGTGAGGAAGATGGTGACGCCTGACGCTGTGAGTCCTCGAACGATCGACCACATTTCGTGGCGGCTTCGCGGGTCCAGGCCGGTGGTGGGTTCGTCGAGAAAGACGACGTCCGGTCGGGCGACGAGGCTCATTGCGATGTCGAGTCGTCTGAGCATGCCGCCCGAGTAGTCGCCGGCGCGTTTGTCGCCGAAGTCCGTCAAATCGAACTGGTCGAGCAATTCCTCGGCACGGCGACGGGAGTTCTTCCGGCCCAGGTGATTCAGTTCGCCCAGTAGGGTCAGGTTCTCGAATCCGGTCAGCAAGGTGTCGACGGCTGCGTACTGCCCGGTCACGCTGATGCGCCGCCGAACGTTCTGTGGATCTCCGGGCAGTGAATGCCCCGCGACCGTGACCTCGCCTCCGTCGAAGGGGATGAGGGTGGTGAGAATTCTTACGGCCGTGGTCTTTCCGGCGCCGTTCGCGCCGAGGAGGGCGTACACCGATCCTGCCGGGACCGACAGGTCGAGTCCACCCAGTACCTGTTGATCGCCGTAGCGCTTACGGAGTCCGCGGACCGAGATTGCGGGGATCGTTCCTGACATCGAGACCTCCAAGTAAGAACTGTGTATGTCATAAACACGTGTTTATAGCGTACACAGTTCTAGGATGATGGCAAGAGTGAAGAGTGGGAGCTTATGGATCGCGGAGCGCTACCGAGAGCAGTTGAACTGGCCTGGGGATTGGACCAGCCGGGAACGAGGGGTCCCAAGAAGGGGCTCAGTCTCGAGCAAATTCTCGACACCGCGATCGAGTTGGCCGACGCGGAAGGTGTCACGGCTCTGTCGATGGGCCGCGTGGCCAAAGCGCTCGGGTTTACGACCATGTCGCTCTACCGCTACGTGGCAAGCAAAGACGAACTGATCGAACTGATTTCGGATCGGGTGATCGGGCCACCGCCGGTGATTCCCGACGGCGTGACCTGGCGCGTCAAGCTCGAGGCGTGGGCGAATCAGGAGTATGCCACGATGCTGAGTCGACCGTGGTGGCTCAAGCTGCCCATCACGGCTCCACCGACCG
Source organism: Rhodococcus sp. P4_F3_2 (assembly GCF_056401335.1). NCBI lineage: Bacteria > Bacillati > Actinomycetota > Actinomycetes > Mycobacteriales > Nocardiaceae > Rhodococcus > Rhodococcus sp. P4_F3_2. The sequence continues at coordinate 25,806 of NZ_JBFUJN010000051.1, read as the reverse complement.
GGCCCAACAACATGGCGTGGCTCGACGCGGGTCTGAGCGCCCTCGACGGTGTCGCGCTGAGTGCCGCGTCGAAGTTCCAGGTGGTGACCAACGTGTCGTTGTTCGTCATCGGCCGCGCCCGATTCTCGGCTGACCTGGCTACTCGTTCAGCGCAGTCGGAAGATGACGACGTCGCATACGGTGCTCTCATTGCTCGTGTCATCAATCGGGAGGAATTCCCCCACCTGAGTGCCGCAATCGAGGAGGGCGGCTTCGAGGACGGCAGTCCGGAGGGTGAGGCCGCCGGCGACGATGCCTTCGATTTCAGTTTCTCGCTTGGCTTACTGCTCGACGGAATCGAGAAGCTGGTGCAGCGGTCAGGACACCAGCGCGGTGGCACTGACGTCGTCGATGATCAGGTCGGTGATCAGCCCGCCCCGTAGTGCGCCCTCCAGCGCGGGCAGTTTTGCTGTTCCGGCGACGATGCACACGCGCCTGGCGACCTTCTCGAAAAGGTCCAGTCGTGGGCCGCTCGCGCGCTCGTTGAGTTCGATTCCGCGGTAGCTTCCGTCTGACCGGAAGAACACGGTTGCGATGTCGCCGACTACTCCGTCGCGTCGAAGTGCTTCTGCTTCATCGGGTTCGAGGTATCCGGCGGTGTAGACGTGACTCGGGACGTTGCCGCCCGGTACGCCGATGCTGAAGACTGCCAGGTCCATTCGCTTTTGCATGTCCAGTACGCGTTTGATACTTCGTTCGCGCCACAACTGCTCCCGGGTCTCCGGGTAGTCGAAGAATGCGGGGACCGGAAATCCTTGGGGGAGAGCGCCGTAGGCGTCGGCGATGGTTCTGATGATGTCGCTGGCGTACGAGATTCCGGTGGTGCGAGTGTTCGCTGCGCCGTTGAGTTGCACGACGTACGAGTTGTACGTGCGTTTGGGGGCAAGGTGCTTGCTGACTTCACTGAGAGTGGTTCCCCAGGCGATCCCCATCACCATGTCGCTGTCGAAGAACGACGCGAGCAGGCGTCCGGCAAAGGTTGCGACCTTCTCGAGTCGCTCGAGATCGCCCACCAGTTCCGGCACCGTCACCACGTGGGCACGCACTCCGTACCGTTCCGAGAACTCGCGTTCGATGCGAGGAGCCTGGCCGTGCGGGGTGCTGATCTTGATCTCGACGAGGCCTGAGGTGCGCGCGTAGGTGATCAATCGGGAGACGGTGGATCGGGACACCCCCATGTCGCGGCCGATGGCAGCCATGGTCTGGTCCTGGAAGTAATAGAGGCGTGCGGCCTGAACGGCGTCGGCGATGCGAGGGTCCGCCGGATCGGAGGTAGCGGAGTCGGAAGTGGGAGTTTCCATGGGTTCGTCCTGTCTGCACGTACGTGCAAGAGCACTGAACCGAATCTTATCCGAGTAGAACCAGGTTGAGCCGCTCGATCACGCAAAGTCCCAGAAGTGTGTCTGTTACCCGCGTTACGGTGCGCAAATGACGCATTTGCACATATGTGCACGAGCTATGCGTGAATGTGCAATGGGCTTTACGCTACGGGTGCAGCAATCCAAACTATGACATGCATCACAACGAAGTGAGGGTGGGGATGGAGAAAGCCAAGCGATTGGGGCTTCCAGGCGAGTTGGCAGCCGAGTTCGCCGGAACGATGATCTTGATCTTGTTCGGCGTCGGAGTTGTGGCGCAGGTTGTGTCCGGCGGGAGCGGTGGGGGTCTCGGCGGACACGACAGTATTGCGTGGGCCTGGGGACTCGGCGTCATGTTCGGCATCTATGTCGCAGGCCGGGTGACGGGTGCTCATCTGAACCCCGCAGTGACCTTCGCCTTCGCGATCTTCCGGGGATTCTCCTGGCGCAAGGTGCTGCCGTACACCCTGGCGCAGACCGCTGGAGCCTTTGTCGCCGCGTTGATAGTCCGGTGGAATTACAACGACATGCTCAATGCGATCGATCCCGGACACACAACCGCCACCCAGACGATCTTCTCGACGATGCCCGGAAACGGAACGCTTCCGGTCAGTCTCGGCTCGGCTCTGATCGATCAGATCATCGGCACCGCCATCCTGTTGTTCCTCATCGTTGCAGTCACCGATTCTCGTGGAACTCCGCCGCTCGCGAATCTCGCGCCGTTTGTCGTCGGATTGATCGTGGTGGGAATCGGATTCGCCTGGGCGACCAACGCGGGGTACGCCATCAACCCGGCGCGCGACTTCGGGCCACGACTGGCGTCCTTCATCACCGGCTACGGCAGCGCCTGGCGAGATCAGTACGGGAGCTTGTATTTCTGGGTGCCCATCGTGGGACCCCTGATCGGCGCTCCGATCGGAGTGTTCCTCTACGACAAGCTGGTTGGAAGATTCCTGCCTGACGAGGAGTCGGCGGAGGAAGCGACCGAAGAGCCGGCGTCGATACCGGCGTGACCACGAAACATTATCTCTGACAGTCAATCTCTCGTACTTTCTTTCGATACCAAAGGGGTAGCACGATGACGCAGTTCGTAGCCGCGATAGACCAGGGAACCACCTCCACACGTTGCATGATCTTCGATCACAGTGGGCACGTAGTCGCTGTCGAACAGCACGAGCACACACAGATCTTTCCGCAGGCAGGCTGGGTCGAACACGATCCGATCGAAATTTGGGACAACGTCCGCAACGTCACCGCGGGCGCTTTGGCAAACGCAGACCTGACCGCGGCCGATATCGCGTCCGTCGGCATCACCAATCAGCGTGAGACAGCGGTGGTGTGGGAACGCGCCACCGGAAAACCCGTCTACAACGCAATTGTCTGGCAGGACACACGCACCGATCGAATCTGTACTGCACTCGCCGGCGAGGACGGGCCGAAGAAGTACACCGAAGTCACCGGATTGCCTTTGGCCACGTACTTCTCGGGTCCCAAGGTCAAGTGGATTCTCGACAACGTCGAGGGGGCGCGTGAGAAGGCCGACGCAGGAGAGTTGTGCTTCGGCACGATGGACACCTGGGTGCTGTGGAACATGACCGGCGGCGTCGACGGCGGAGTGCACGCAACCGACCCCACCAATGCGTCGCGCACCCTGTTGATGGATCTCGACACTCTCGCTTGGGATTCGGCGATCTGCGCCGACATGGGCATCCCCGAATCGATGCTCCCCGAGATTCGGAGCTCGTCCGAAACTTTCGGATTCGTACGCGAACGCGGAACGTTGTCCGGTGTGCCGATCGCCGGAATCCTCGGCGATCAGCAAGCAGCGACTTTCGGTCAGGCCTGCCTCTCACCCGGAGAAGCGAAGAACACCTACGGAACCGGCAACTTCGTGCTCCTCAACACCGGCACCGAAAAGGTGATGAGCAAGAACGGTTTGTTGACTACGGTCTGCTACAAGATCGGTGAGCAGCCAACGGTTTACGCGCTGGAAGGATCGATCGCCGTGACCGGTTCGCTGGTCCAGTGGCTTCGGGACAACCTCGGCATGATCGACAACGCGGCCGACATCGAGGTCAATGCGCGCTCTGTGGACGACAACGGTGGCGCGTACTTCGTGCCTGCGTTCTCGGGTCTGTTCGCACCGCACTGGCGCGCGGATGCCCGCGGTGCCATCGTCGGGCTGACCCGGTTCGTGAACAAGGGGCACCTTGCCCGGGCGGTACTCGAAGCGACTGCGTACCAGAGCCGTGAGGTGATCGAGGCGATGAACCTCGACTCGGGCGTCGACTTGAAGGTACTCAAGGTCGACGGCGGAATGGTCGCGAACGAACTCCTCATGCAATTCCAGGCCGATCTGCTCGACGTCGAGGTGATCCGCCCTGTCGTTGCGGAGACCACGGCATTGGGCGCTGCGTACGCCGCTGGTCTCGCGGTCGGGTACTGGGAGAGCGAGGACGACATTCGCAGCAACTGGGCGAAGGACAAGAGCTGGACGCCGTCGATGGATTCGGCCGAGCGTGAGCGGCTGTACGCAGGCTGGCAGAAAGCCGTCACTCGGACACTCGACTGGGTCGACGCAGACTGATAGCGGCGCCCGAATTTCTACCTATTTTCAAGTGAAGGAACCCTTTTCATGAGCACAGCACAAGCATTGAGTCCGTCCTCGCGGGCGGAGTCGCTGAAGAAGTTGGAAGAAACCGAACTCGACGTCCTGGTCATCGGCGGTGGCGTGGTCGGCGCGGGTAGCGCGCTCGATGCCGCAACTCGTGGTCTGAAGGTGGGCTTGGTGGAGGCTCGTGACTTCGCGTCCGGAACCTCGARCAGGTCCAGCAAGTTGTTCCACGGCGGACTGCGTTACCTGGAGCAGTTCAATTTTGCGCTCGTGTTCGAGGCACTGCGTGAGCGTTCGCTGGTTCTGAACTCGCTGTGCCCGCATCTCGCGAAGCCGGTGCCGTTCATCTACCCGCTCGAGAAGTTGATCGACCGGCCGTACGTCGGTCTGGGCATCGGCGTCTACGACGTGATGGGCGCAGGCCGCGGGGTTCCCTCACACCACAAGCATGTGGGAAAGAAGAAGACTCTCGAGTCGTTCCCTTCCGGAAAGCGCTCTGCTATCAGGGGTTCGGTCAAGTTCTACGAGGGCCAGGTAGATGACGCCCGCCACACGATGATGCTGGCGCGCACAGCAGCCGAATACGGCGCACTGTGCGTCAACAGCACCCGCGTAATCGGTTTTCTCCGTGAGGAGGACCGCGTTGTCGGAGTGAAGGCAGTGGATCTGGAAACGGGTCGCGCGTTCGAGATCCGTGCTCGTCAGGTCATCAACGCCGCCGGGGTCTGGACCGACGAGATCCAGGAAATGGTCGGTGGGCGAGGGCAATTCCAGGTTCGCGCTTCGAAAGGTGTGCACCTGGTCGTCCCGCGAAACCGCATCAACTCCTCTACCGGAATCATTACGCGGACCGAGAAGAGTCTGCTGTTCGTGATCCCGTGGGGAAGCCACTGGATCATCGGTACGACGGACACCGACTGGAACCTCGACCTCGCGCATCCGGCAGCGAGCCGAAGCGATATCGACTACATCCTCGGACATGTCAACAAGCTGCTCCAGGACGAGTTGACGCACGAGGACGTTGTCGGTGTGTACGCGGGACTGCGTCCGTTGTTGTTCGGCGAATCGGACTCGACCAGCACTCTCTCGCGTGAGCACGCGGTGTCGAGTCCGGTTCGAGGGTTGACGGTGGTCGCCGGTGGCAAGTACACGACCTACCGCGTGATGGCCAAGGACGCAGTCGATTCCGCGGTACACGGACTCGAACAGAAGGTGCCGAAGTCCTGCACCGAGCGTATCCAGCTGGTGGGTGCCGACGGTTATTTTGCCGCACACAACAATCGGCATCTCACCGCTGAGCGCACCGGGCTCCACGTTTCGACCATCGAGCACCTACTCGGGCGGTACGGCACTTTGGCTGACGAGTTGTTCGAACTCATCGAGGCGAGGCCTGAACTGGGGCAGCCGTTGGACTCCGCCCCTGAGTACCTCAGGGCGGAGATTCACTACGCCGCGAGTCACGAGGGTGCGCAGCATCTCGACGACATCCTCACCCGTCGTACCCGCATCTCCATCGAGGTGACCGACCGCGGCGACGCGGCAGCCGCGGAAGTAGCCGAACTGGTTGCGCCGGTGCTGGGTTGGACTCCCGAGCACATTGCCGAGGAGATCGAACACTACCGGTTGCGTGTTGCAGCCGAGCGGGAATCGCAGGAGCAGCCCGATGACCTGACCGCTGATGCGGCGCGCCTTGGTGCACCGGACGTTCGCACCGGAGTCACTGTCGGACAGGTTTGAACCTGAGACACCACCGATCGGCCGGGGCACTGCGTCCCGGCCGATCGGCCGAACTGGCTCGGTGTCAAGCGAACTCGTCTGGCGGGCATTCGGGGAGGTCGATCGTCACCACAGCGCCGCCGTTCGGATGGTTCGAGAAGTTGATACGAGCGCCGATGACCGCCGCTTGCCCGACTACGATCGTCAAGCCGAGGCCCAGGCCCGAGTTCGGGCCGCGTTCGACGCAATCGGTCTGAAATCTCTTCGGCCCCTGACGAAGCCACTCTTCAGTGAAGCCGCTGCCCCGATCCCGCACCGTGATGCGGGAGTGGTCGACGTCGACATTGATCGGCGGCTTTCCGTGATTTCGAGCATTCAAGATCAGGTTGGCGATGATCCGCTCGAGCCGACGTGCGTCGGTGTGCGACACAGGGGTCCCGTGAACTCTCACTTCGCACTCCACCCCGGTGGTGGAAATCGCGTGGTGAACCACCGGTGCCAGTTCCACCGATTGGATGTCAGCCTGCTCGGACGTGGTGTCGAGGCGGGCCACTTCGATGACGTCCTCGGCAAGCCTTCTGAGTTTATGGACGCCGTCGCGCACCAATTCGGTAGGCCTACCTGGCGGCAGAAGCTCTGCGGCGCCGACCAGTCCGGAGATGGGTGTTCTGAGGTCATGCGCGATGTTGGCTGTCACGCGCTTCTCGGCGTCCAATTGTCCCCGCAGCGCATCCGACATTGCGTCGACCGCATCCGCCAGCTCGGTGATCTCGTCGTCGAAAAGCGACCAGGTGACCGAGCGGACGCGGATGTTCGCTCCGGTGGACACTTTGCGAGCCGCACGGGCGGCCGAGCGCAATCGATACGACATCGCGAGTCCAAGCAGCACACCCAGGACGGCACCCGCTGCGATCACTGCGATGGTGGCATTGCGAAGTGTCCGATCGACGCTGGCGATCGATTCCCGCTGCGCGGTGTACGGGACGCGAATCGCCACCACCTGAGTGTTGACGTCGGCAGCAGCCCAGACAAATGGCTGGTCCCCGCTGTTGACAAGGTAGGTGGCACGTTTGCCGCCCGCCACGGCCTGACGCAACTCTTCCGGAACGTCGAGACCATCTGTGGTGGCGCGGAACAGCGCACGCATGCTGCCCGTTTCGTCCTGCAACACCAGTTGGAGATTGCGATCAGCTGCCGCCCGCGCTGCATCCTCTTGGTTGTGTGAAAAGGTTTGATGCATCACGGTACTGAGCGTGATCGAGGCGACGGCAATCACGAACGTGATCGCTGCAGCGATCTTCCACTGAAACGACAACCGCCTCCCGGTGGACGGGAGCTTGGCGGCGAGATCCCGCGATCTCACCGATGGTTGTCCATCGTGTAGCCGAACCCCCGGACGGTTCGGATCTGTTCGGAGCCGATCTTCGTGCGCAATCGCTGAACGTGAACGTCGACGATGCGCGTATCGCCGCCCCAGTCGTAATCCCAGACGTCCGAGAGCAGTTCGGAGCGAGACCAGACTTTGCGCGGCACACTCACCATGACCAGGAGCAGCTTCATTTCAGTGGGGGTGAGTGCCACTTCGGCGCCCGAACGCGTGACGGTCACCAACTCGCGATCGATCTCCAGATCGCCGAGAGTCACGATGTCTTTCTCCGTACCGGAATGGGATTCGACCCGCCGGAGCACACTTCGGATACGGGCCACCAGGACACCGCTGTCGAAGGGCTTGGTGACGTAGTCGTCGGCACCGGCTTCCAATCCGAGAACGATGTCGACCGGGTCGTCGCGCGCGGACAGCATGATGACCGGCACYGACAGTTCCTCACGAATGCGTCGGCACAGGCTGATTCCGTTCAGGTCGGGAAGCATCACGTCGAGGACGGCGATATCCGGCTTGGCGTCGACCGCCAAATCCATTCCGGTCAACCCACCCGATGCGGTGATCACCCGAAACCCGTTGCGTTCGAGATTCAATTGCGTTGCTTCGCGGATGACAGCGTCGTCTTCGACCAGCAAAATCAACGGATCGGTCATCGGCCTTCGCTTTCATGGGAACGGAACACTCTCAAACCCTTCACCGGTCCACTTGTATGCAGTCGACGATTGACAGAACTCCGGAATGCCGGGGTCTTTGCACAGGTCGACCATGACCGACAATCCTCCGGTTGAGCCGACGACGTAGCGTCCTGGGTCTTGCACTCCGAAGACTTTGTGAGCGCCCGATTCGTCGATCTGGTAGACGAATCCGGCGACCATGAAGCTGACCGGTGGGGCCGGTCGTCCCCAGATGCCGACAGACTCGCAGGTGAAGACATTGACGACGGCATCTTGCCAAACGGCGTCCGTCACGTGGGAGTACCGGATTTCGAAGGGGAAGTTCGCATCCCCGCACAGTCGGAGACTGTCCTTGACCGCATCGGACACTTCCGGGTCTGCTCTGAGGAGGGCAACAGGATCGATGCTCAAGCCCTGTGAGAGATCCGAGGGGTCGAGTGATGCTGCGATATTCGGAGTGGGTTCTGATTCAGGCTCGGTGGAACAGGAGGCGAGAGCAAACGCGACCGGCAGGCAAAGACCGGCGAGCATCGCGCGGCGACGGCGATCAATCACGGATGAACTCCGTTCCATCCCAGTGGAACTCGGTTCGCAGCGGCGGACGCGGGCAACATTCGAACTCCGGTGGTCGCGGATCCGTTTCCAGGACAGACAAACTCGCGGCGCGCTGACCGCTGACGATGAATTTTCCGCGCTCTTCGACGGAGAACAGGCGCTCACCCAGTTCGGGATTGTCTTCACTCGAACCGGCCTTGCCGCTGCGGTAGACGTAGCCGGCGAGGTTGACCGAAATCGATACTCCGGTCCCGGGTTGGTGGGCAGGTTGGCACGGATACACATTCATGACGACCAGTTCGGTCTCCGGCACGATACGAGGTGCGCCTGGATCGAGAAGGATGGATCCGACAGAGATCGGATACCAGTCCGGGCACGATCGGAGTTCTGTCTTCACGCCCTCCGACACCCCTGGGTCGTCGAGAAGCGCACGGCCCAACCTCGAATTCTCGGCAACCCGTCTGGCCAGGTCGGCGGGCTGTGTGACGGACAATCCGGTGGAAGCGACATCGCCTTCGATCACAACACCCTGAGTGGACCCGCATCCGGTGATCACGGACGCTCCGACGGCCGCTGTCGCGAGTGCCGTACCGAACAGCCTGCGAGTGCGGCCTGTTCGGCCCTCGCAGATCTCATTCCGATACAACACTTTCCCCTCCCCGGCCGGTGCGAACTGTCTCATCGGCATGCGCACTTTTCATAGGATCACACGTGATCTCGATATCGGCGTTTCGCCACCCACCGTTACGTAATCGTATGAATGTCGGGACCGTTGAGAGTTGGTACGCGACCGCCGGAATTCTGTTACGAAACCGATGGAATCAGGCTTTTAGAGTGAGTCACGTCGATGTTCGCCATTTGAGGTGAACGGACCCGAATTTCTGTATCGAGGAGCGTGAGAGCACATGCCTGATGTTTTGCTGACCAACAAGTCTCGGCGCCTGCGAGTGTTCCTTGCCGTACTGACGATCGGAAGCGCGTGCGCCATGACCGCGTGTTCGAGTGAAGACACCACTGCACCTGAAAACGGTTCGACGGCTACGTCAGTGGTCGCGGCGTCCGCGACCACACCCCCGCTGACCACGGTGGCACCTACGTCGGAGACAGTCGAAAATTCGAATTCGGCCGGCAACGCGGACGAATCCACCCCGGGAGTCCCGGCGGGTGGAGCAGCACCGGCCTGGACGCCGGTCTCGGCCAGCACAGTTGCCCCTGCGGCCCCTGGTCCGGCTACCGGGTCGACCAAGTGCACCGATCAGATCAACTATGCGGGCGATCCTCGTTCGAATGCAGAGATCAACAGCATCGGAGAGCAGATGGGTTCATGCCCGGCCCCGCTCCCATCCGGTGCCGTCGAACCCCCCGAGAAGTGCACTGACCAGATCAACTACGGCGCTGACCCTCGTTCCAACGCCGAGATCAACATCATCGGGGAACAAACCGGGATCTGCCCCGAGCCGATACGCCCCTAGCGAGCTCGAAACCTGAGCAGTAGTCGGGAATTCGACCAAGGGTGGAACCAGGGGGAGATCGGAATGACAAGCAGGGCAGGTGGACGTTCGATCGACGGTGTTGCCGACGATGCGTCCCGAGGGGATCGTGACGCGATTGCGGAACTCCTTCAACGCATCGTGCCTCTGGTGACGCGGCGCTGTCGTGCCGAATTGCGACCGGTCGACGCTGACCGTATTGCCGTCGGCATTTGCGGTTCCGTCCTGGCCGATATCCAGCGACGACGACGCGCCGGAGAAGCGTTCCTCGCGCATCTGTACGACGCGATCAGTCGCGAAATCGATTCGCTACCCGCATCCAGTCGACTCACTCTGCCGTTCGGCGATCTGTCGGCCGTCGAACGCAATGTCTTGGTAGCTCGCATCGTTGTCGGTTTCGACGTGCGCGAGACGGCGCTGTCACTGAGAACAACAACGAGCGCCGTCGAACTCGTACAACACCGCGCGCTGTCCAAGATCAGACGCGGCAGCCTCAGCGGCGCCTGAGTCAACGCTCGAAAGTCAACAGCTGCAACCCTTCGCAACTCCCGGCAACCTTACGCAACTCTTTCTCTTCGCCCGTGACCTACACGACACTGCATGGCGACGAGTGATTGAGAACGAGGAGTGTGACGGTGGTTCAACGGACGGCGCAGAAGCCGGCAACGTCAGGATCGAAAAAGACCGGGGCCAAGCCTCATTCAGGGCTGGACCGGGATGCATTGCTGAAGGCGTACGAGAAGATGTCGCGCATCCGCGCGTTCGAGGATCGATTGCACGAAGAGAATGCAACCGGTGACATCCCCGGCTTCATTCACCTCTACTCGGGCCAGGAAGCCATCGCGGTGGGAGTGTGCGAGAACCTGAGCGACGCCGACTACATCGGATCCACTCACCGCGGTCACGGGCACTGCATCGCCAAGGGCTGCGATCTGAACGGCATGATGGCCGAGATCTTCGGCAAGGACGACGGCTTGTGCCGCGGTAAGGGTGGGTCGATGCACATCGCCGACCTGTCCGTGGGAATGCTGGGTGCCAATGCGATTGTCGGCGGAGCACCGTCGTTGGCGATCGGCGCTGCACTGAGTGGCAAGACACTTCGAAACGGCGTCATCGCAGCGTCGTTCACGGGAGACGGTGGATCCAACCAGGGAACCGTCTTCGAGGCGATGAACATGGCTGTGGTGCTGGATCTTCCGATCGTCTTCGTGATCGAGAACAACGGATTCGGTGAAGCAACAGGAACCGACTACGCGGTGGGCGCACCCGACATCGCCGCCCGCGCTGCATCCTTCGGAATGCCTGCCGTCAAGGTGGACGGCACCGACTTCTTCGCGGTCTACGACGCAATGGCGGAAGCATCCGAGCGAGCCAGGACCGGCGGTGGCCCCACCACGATCGAGGCGGCCGCATTCCGTTGGCACGGCCACTTCGAGGGTGACGCGCAGCTGTATCGCACGGCGGAACAGGTTGCGCAACTGCGGGAAACCGAGGATCCGCTCAAGAATTTCCGTAGCAGTGTGGATGCGAAGAAGGTCAGCACCGCTGATCTGGACGCGGTGGACGAGCAGTCGCGAGTGCTGGTGGACGAGGCGGTGGCGAAGGCGCGCGCCGCAGCGTACCCACCAGTCGAAAATCTGCTGACCGATGTCTACGTGTCGTACTGAGGAGCCCGAGATGACAAGCGTGGAAGCCGAGAACGTGTCGAAGAAGACCTACCGCGAGGCCGTCAAAGAGGCCATCGCTCAAGAAATGCAACGAGATCCGAGCGTCGTCCTGATCGGTGAGGACGTACGCGGTGGGCATGCCGGTACCAATCCCGATCTGGAGACGAAGAAGATCGAGGCATTCGGCGGTGTCCTGGGTGTCACCAAGGGATTGTGGACGGAGTTCGGATCGGAGCGTGTAATCGATACCCCGATCACCGAATCCGCGATCATCGGAATGGCTGCCGGAGCCGCACTGACCGGGCTGAGGCCGGTCGCCGAGCTGATGTTCATGGACTTCTTCGGAGTCTCCTACGACGCGCTCTACAACCAGGCTGCCAAGTTCCGCTACATGTTCGGTGGCAAAGCCAGAACTCCGCTGGTGGTGCGAGGCATGATCGGCGCCGGCTTCTCCGCCGCTGYGCAGCACTCTCAGTCTCCGTACAACGTGTTTGCCGCGGTGCCTGGCCTGAAAGTGGTCGCGCCGTCCAACGCCTACGACGCCAAAGGCCTTCTCATCCAGGCCATCCGGGACGACGATCCTGTTGTGTTCTGCGAGCACAAGGTGCTCTACGACCTCAAGGGCGAGGTGCCGGACGAGCCGTACGCGATTCCGTTCGGCGTCGCCAACTACACCAGGCAGGGCGACGACGTCACGATCATCGCTTTGTCCGCAATGGTGAACCGCGCCAACGACGTAGCGGACAAGCTGGCAGCCGAGGGTATTTCGGTCGAGGTCGTCGATCCTCGTACCGTCTCACCATTGGACGAGGACGGCATCCTCGAATCCGTCGCATCGACCGGACGCGTCGTGATCGTCGACGAATCCGCCGCCCGCTGCGGTTTCGGGCACGACGTGGCCGCGCTGATCGCCACCAAGGGATTCAACTACCTGAAAGCGCCGATCGAACTGATCACGCCGCCACATACTCCGGTTCCGTTCTCACCGACCCTCGAAACTGCCTGGCTGCCTGACGCTGCGCGCATCGAAGAGTCGGTTCGCAAGCTGGTGAGAGCCTGATCATGGCTGACATCAAAGCTATCGACATCCCCAAATGGGGGCTCTCCATGGAGGAGGGGTTGGTCAACGCGTGGCTCATCGAGGAAGGTGACTCGTTCACCAAGGGCCAGTTGATCTGTGAGATCGAGACCAGCAAGATCACCAACGAGCTGGAGGCGCCGTTCGACGGTGTTCTCCGCAAGATCGTCGGCATACCGGGGCAGACTCTGCCCGTCGGTGCCGTGATCGGTGTGTCCGCCGATGCGTCCACGACGGATGCGGAGATCGAGCAGTTCCTCGCCGCTCGCGGCGCAACCGCGCCGGCGGAAGAGCCGGCACCCTCACCAGCTGCCGAACCGGCGCCTCCCGCGACACCTACGGCTACACCCGCTGCGAAGGTGGTTGTTGCAGCGAAACCTGCACCAACCGGTTCCACCGTCGTACCGAGTGTTCTGCAGGGCACGACGCAGAGCGACGTGTTTGCGAGTCCTCGAGCACTCCGACGTGCCGAAGCGCTCGGAATCGATCTCGCCGCCGTAGTGGGCACCGGCCCACTCGGGCGGATCAGTGTCCGAGACATCGACGACGCGATTCGTGACGCCGGTGGCACTGTTGCGACAGCAGCGCCGGCCACGAGATCCGGCCTCCCGCTGCGATCAACCGCCGACGACAGTGCCGTGCCTGCCACCCCGGTCGCACGCAGAACTGCCCGATCGCTGGGCGTAAACCTGCACGATTGTCGTCCGACAGGCTCGCGGGGACGCGTCTGCGTCGCCGACGTGCACGACGCCGCTCGTTCCGCGCAGCTCCTGCCAGAAGCGGCGGCTCAGACGGGAACCATTGCCGTCGAACCCGAGTACGACACAATTCCGTTCACGCCCATGCGATCGGCAATCGCGGGCAGGTTGCAGGCGTCCAAGCAGCAGGCTCCCCATTTCCGGCTCACGGCGGATCTCGAGCTCGATGCGCTCCTCGCTCTGCGCAAGGAGATCAATTCGACTGTCCCGGCGGTCAAGCTGTCGGTCAACGACTTCATCGTGAAGGCCTGCGCGGCTGCGCTGATGAAGGTGCCGGACGTGAACGTCCAATTCGATGCAGCGAACGAATCGGTTCTTCGATTCGCGTCGGCGGATGTCTCGGTGGCAGTTGCACTTCCGACCGGACTGATCACGCCCATCGTGCGTGGCGCGAACACCAAGTCGTTGGCGGACATCTCCGGTGAGGTGCTCTCGTTGGCCACCAAGGCGAAGACCGGCAAACTCCGTCCCGAAGAATTCCAAGGCGGAACGTTCACGGTGTCCAACCTCGGCATGTTCGGGATCAAGGCATTCGACGCGATCATCAACCCGCCCCAGGGAGCGATCCTGGCCGTAGGTGCGGGGGAGAAGCGGGCCGTGGTGGTCGGCGACAGTGTTTCCGTCCGGACCGTGATGACCGTGACCCTCTCGTGCGATCACCGGGTGATCGACGGAGCCTTGGGTGCGACCTTCCTTCGGGAGCTCCAGCGCTTTGTCGCTTCTCCCGCGCTGATGTTGGTGTAAGGGGCTGTGGTGGAAAGCAATACGTCGAAGAAGTACGACGTTCTTGTCATCGGTGGTGGCCCCGGTGGTTACGTGGCGGCGATCCGGGCCGCCCAGTTGGGGTTGAACGTTGCGCTGGTAGAACGTGATCGCCTCGGCGGCATCTGCCTCAACTGGGGTTGTATCCCCACCAAAGCGATGCTTCACGGCGCGGACGTCGCGCATACCTTGAGCGAACTCGACAAATACGGATTCAGTTCGGCGTCTGTCCAGTTCGACATCTCGAAGTTGGTGTCGTTCAGCCGAGGGGTTTCGGAGAAATTGTCCGGCGGTGTTGTCTACCTGATGAAGAAGAACGGCGTAGACGTCATCTCAGGCACCGCGAAGTTGGTGGACAAGGGCGTCGTGTCCGTGGAAGGTCAGACGTATCGAGCCGACCACGTGATCATTGCAACCGGCGCCCGGCCGCGTTCGATTCCCGGGGTTGCCCCCGACGGTGATCGGGTATGGACATATTTCGACGCACTCGTCCCGAAGGAACTACCGAAGTCGCTGCTCGTGATCGGGTCCGGCGCGATCGGAGTCGAATTCGCCAGCCTGTACCGCGATCTCGGCGCCGAGGTGACCATCGTCGAGATGGCACCACACATCATGCCGGTCGAGGACGAAGAGATTTCGGCGTTCGTTCGCAAGCAGTTCGAGAAGCGTGGCATCACGATTCACACCGGAGCCTCGGTGTCGGCGGTGACCGTCGGCGCCGACGCCGTCGAAGTGAACGTGCAGACGAGCGACGGTGTCCAGGCGTTGACCGTGGACCGGGTGTTGGTGGCGGCCGGGATAACCGGCAACGTCGAGGATCTGGGGTTGGAGGCTCTGGGCATCGAGATCGAGCGCGGTGCGATCGTCACCGACCAGTGGTGCCGTACCAGTGCCTTCGGGATCTACGCAATCGGTGACGTCGCGGGCGCTCCATGTCTGGCGCACAAGGCAAGTCACGAAGCTGTCCTGTGCGTCGAAAAGCTGGCAGGCGTGCCCGATGTTCATCCGCTCGATCGCGACTACGTTCCGGGATGCACGTATGCCCGCCCGCAGGTGGCGAGTCTGGGTCTGACGGAGAAGCAGTGCGCCGGTACTGGTCGCACGCTGCGGGTCGGACACTTCGACCTGCAGGCGAACGGCAAGGCATTGGCGATCGGCGAGGCCGAAGGCTTCGTCAAGACTGCGTGAACGCCGTCCTACGTTCACGCACGCGGACAACTCTGCAACCGGGTGCAACGCTCGCTTTCGATGACCCCATCACATAGGACTGGAGTGTGATCGGCGCAACGAATCGACTCGAACCGGCCCTGGGTAGTGGTGAAGACCCGGCGCAGTACGCACGTGTTCTCGAATCCGTGTACGAAGCAACGATGTCCGGGCGCAAACCGCCCGCGCGCCCGCGCTCCGTGATCGCCGATTCGTGGTCGCGTCTGCGCGCCCTCGGTCTCGATCCGGAGCGGTGTTCGATCACGAAGACCACTCGTGCCTCGGAGATCGAAGAGAGTCGGGGTGCGACCGGAATGACTGAGATCTTCGACGAGGCGGTACGCGGTCTGGCACCGCTCGTCGGCCCGGACGACGCGAATTTGATAGTGGTGGCGGACCGACAGGGTCGCATCCTCTGGCGCCACGGGCCCGGTCGAATGCTGGATCGGGCCGAACGCCTCGGGATGATCGAGGGTGCGTCGTGGACCGAGGAAGCTGTCGGTACCAATGGGATCGGTACTTCGTTGGCATCAGGTTCGGCAGTGCAGGTGTTCTCGGCCGAGCACTACTCGCGCTCGCAGCATCCGTGGACTTGCTCCGGGGCGACGGTTCGGGATCCGCGTAGTCGCCGGGCGCTCGCCGTCGTCAACGTCGCCGGCGCCGCAGGCACTGTCCACCCGTCGACTCTCGCTTTGGTGGACAGCGTGGCCAGGCTGGCGGAATCCGCACTGCGGGAGAAGCATCGAATCGGATTGGATCGGCTTCGGATGATCTCGGCGTCGACGCTGGCTCGCGCGAGTCAGCCGACAATGGTTGTGGACCGTAGTGGCTGGGTTGCTGCGGTGGACTCGATGGCGCCGATCTACCGCATCGCACTGCCGAAAGTGATGACCAGCGGCGAGCATTGGCTCCCGTCACTCGGATTGTGTATGTGCGAGCCACTGCCGGGCGGCTGGCTCATTCGTCCTCAGGTGAACCCGGCGTCTGGAAATGTTTGTGCCGAAGTCGAATTGGACCTGCGAGATCCGAATGCGATGGAACTGCGGTACTCCTCGGACTTGGGAGGTTGGAGTATCGACCTCAGCCCGCGTCATTCGCAGATCCTCCTGGCTCTGACACAGGCGCCCGAGGGTCTCACGGCCTCGCAGCTCGCCTCAGAGTTGTTCGGCGATCCGCGCAAGACGGTGACCGTCCGGGCCGAGATGTCGAGGTTGCGTAAGCGATTGGCTGGAATCCTGTTGGCTCAGCCCTATCGCTTCGACCCGGCGCGGGGGGTTAATAAAGGCGCACAGCAGAGCGGCGCGAACGCCGCACCTGCGCATACTCGTAGCCGTTCTGCCAGGTCACGGTGGCCACCAGCACCCAGATGATCCACGTGGCGCTCATGTGCGTGCCGACGATGCCCATGACGATGGGGACGGCGGTGCAGGGGAGCGCCCAGCCGAGCAGCCACCGTCGGTCCGATCGCGCAAACAGCCCCGCCACGGTGCTGATTCCGAAATAGACTGCGATGCTTCCGCACAACAACCACCGCAGGTTCGCGGGTGTGTGTTCCGCGCCGTGTTCGGTGGCAGCTCCGAGGCCCGCGACCAGAACCGCGATAGCGCCGGTGGTGAAACAGTGCAGTGCCATGTCGATGCGAGCGGGAAACTTCTCGGGCTGCAGGTGCGGAACACCGGCGTGGCCGTAGAGAAGCGAGAGTGCCCACATGCCCGAGAGCAGGACAAACGATCCGACGGCGAGGCTGACCACCGTGGAGTCCCAGGTGAGCTTCGAGGCTGCAGAGATCACGAGGATCACACCCTCACCCAGCACGATGATGACGTACAGGCCCAGCCGCTCGGCAAGATGAGCCCGATCGGAGTGCAGGGCTTCGAGTTCGGGCATCCGGTCGTCCTTGAACCCGCGAACCTTGATGATGCGGTCGAGCTTTTCCTGCGCGTCTTCCATGATCGCGCTGCCGGAGACGACGAACATGATCAGCAGATCGATGGTCACACCGGCAGTCCAGAGCCAGAACCGAGTTTCACCCTCGAACCAGAACGAGACGATCCACGGGATCACACCGAGAGACATCTGGGCGATCGGCCAGTCCACTACGATCTGGCCGTTGTGCCACACCCGACTCGCCAGCAGGCGTACGGCCACGTAGGCGACAGCGAAGGCCAGCGCATGGTTGTCGTGGATGCCGGCCACGGCCGCCATCATGACGGCCAGTCCGAACATGGCGATCAGCATGCTCGGGATTCGGACGCGGTCGCCGGCAATGTTGCCGTACATCGTGAACGTCGCCCACGCGGTCCAGAACGCGAGATAGAGCAAGGCGTAGAGCGCGACATCCGACCACGACGGCGAACCGTGGAGTAGGTGAGCCAGCTGACCGATACCGGCAACTACGACCAGGTCGAAGAACAATTCGATCCATGACGCGTGTCGCTCGAGCACCGCCTTCTGCTTCGAGTCTGGTTCATTTCCGAGTTCCGACATAAAGCTCAGTATCGGTTATCGGCATCAACAGTGCTGGTAGGCAGCGAGGTTGTCCGTTTCTTTGAAGTAGTGCTTATGCTGTCCGTTGAGTGATCTGGATCATAGTTCGGGTGAGGTGGTCTACGTGCACGGTAACGGTGACGTCGCGCTGTCCGCTGCGGACTACGACCGTGTGTTCGCGATCCTCGACTACTGTTCAGCCGCGAGAACGCTCGATCAGCTCAAGAACCTCCTCATGGTGGCATTGCACGATCACTACCGCTGTCCCAACACCACCTTCCTTGCCGGCCCGACCTTCACGACGGCTTTCGCCGATCCGAATCCGGTGACGACCGGGCGGATCACGCCGATCCTCGACGAGTACCAAGCGCATTGGTACCTCGATGACGTCTTTGCGACAGCGCAATCGCGCGCAACGCTGTTGGCATCTCCCGCCATCACACACACTCAGTTGGCCGACGTCCCTTCGCAGTCGGCGACCTACCTGCGAGATTTTCTCTATCGCAAGCGGCTGCACAGCGCGTCGGTGATGCATCTCCAGTTGGCCCACGGCGGTCACGGTTTGGTGGGGATTTTCGATTCAGAAGGCAAGGATCTGTCAGGGCGCGACATCGTGGGCTTGGGCATCTTGGGCAAGCAATTGTCGCTGTTGTGCCAGACGCTTCCCGGTCAACGCGAGCCGGGATGGCGAGAGAAGCTGACGCCCCGGCAGATCGACCTCGCGGAGTTGTTGGCGGACGGTCATACCAACGACGAAATTGCGGTGATTCTGTCGCTGAGTCCGGACACGGTGAAGAAGTACGTCAGCCGCATCTTTGCCGTTCTGCGCGTACGCAACCGTGCCGAGTTCGTGAAGTTGGTCTACGAGCAGAAACTCGCCGATCAGCGCGCCTGAGATTGTCCACTTTCGTGCACTGTGACCACAGTCACGTCGCGGTTAGCGTTTTCGGTGCATGGCCAGGAGTTGGCCCACGGCACTAGGAGAACTCATGAGCAGGCTTCGTTTCGGGTATTTCATGGCACCCTTCCACGTCCCCGGACGCAATCCCACTGCCGCACTTCAGCGCGATCTCGAACTGGTCGAGCATCTCGACCGGTTGGGCTACGACGAGGCGTGGTTCGGTGAGCATCACTCTGCCGGAAGCGAGATCATCGCGTCGCCGGAAATCATGATCGCTGCAGCCTCGCAGCGCGCACCTCGGATTCGTTTCGGCACGGGTGTCACGTCCCTGTCGTATCACAACCCGCTGTGGGCAGCGGATCGAATCATGCAGTTGGATCACCTGACTCAGGGGCGCACCATCTTCGGAGTCGGGCCCGGTTCGTTGCCCACCGACTCGGCGATGATCGGTCTGAACCCGACGGACACCCGAGAGTTGTTGCAGGAGAACCTCGACATCGTCGTGCGCCTTCTTCGTGGCGAGACGGTGTCCGCGAAGACTCGAACCCACGAGCTGTACGACGCCAAGCTGCAGCTCGCTCCGTACTCGGAGAACGGCATCGAAATCACCGTGGCCGCAGTGGCTTCCCCGACAGGACCTCGCCTGGCCGGTACACACGGTCTCGGTCTGCTCTCCATCGGAGCAACCTTGTCCGCCGACGGTTTCGACGCCTTGGCGCACCACTGGAATGTGATGGAGGAGCGCGCTGAGGTCAACGGGACGACGGTGGATCGTCGGCAGTGGTCTCTTGCCGGGCCTTTCCACATCGCCGAAACCGAGGCGGAAGCACGCAAGCAGGTCGAGTACGGCATCGAGGAGTGGTTCGACTATTTCCAGCACGTCGCGGCCTTCCCCCAGATGGCGGTCTCCGGTGCGCGTCTGAGCGAGATGATCGACTTCATCAACGAGGCCGGCATCGGTGTCATCGGCACACCGGAGCAGGCCAGGCGTCAGGTACAGCGACTGTGGGACCAGTCCGGCGGGTTCGGTTGCATGCTGCAGATGGGCCACGATTGGGCTAACCCGCAGGACACTCGCCGTTCGGCAGAACTGTTCGCGCAAGAAGTCTTTCCGCACTTCCAAGGGCAGGCACAGGCGACGCTCGATGCGGCAGCTCACGCGCGTGCCGTGAGGGAGGGGCATGCAAAGGCGCAACTCGACGCCGTCGACCACATGACGAAGAAGTACGCACAAGAGTTGGCAGACAAGGGCTGACATCGTGAACGTTCCACAGGGCAACCGGGCGTTGCGTTTTCGAGAAGCCATGGCGCACGTGTGCTCACCGGTCGCCGTCGTCACGGCAATGGACGGCGACCGGCCGCACGGGACGACGGTCAGCGCGTTCATGTCGTTGTCGATGGACCCGCCGATGACCGCGGTGGCTCTGGATCGACAGTCGGAAGTTCTCGGCCTGATCGAAGGAACGCGGAGGTTCGCGATCAATGTCCTCGGGACCGCGCAAAGCTCACTGGCGGTTGCCTTTGCGAGGAAGGGCCGTGCGAAGTTCGACGGTATCGAGTGGGCGGAGCATCTCGGTGTTCCGAGACTGCCGGACGCTCCCATCTGGATCGCATGCACCGTCGATGCCGTCGTGGACGGTGGTGATCACAAGATCGTGACAGGATCGGTGGACGACGCCTGGCACTGCGAGGCGAATCCACTGACCTATCACCGGCGTGTATTCGGTACGCACTCACCGTCGTGAGTGATCCAGGAAAGGAAAGCCATGTATGTACTGGTGGACAACGGCCGCGTCAGCGTCCGCGATGTGGACAACCTGAAGGCCTTTCACGTCGAGGTGACCGGCGACATCGCCGATTCCGAACTGGACGAGCTCTTGCGCCTTCGGAATTACGGATACGTCAGCGGTGGTAGTGCATTCATCTCGGTAGCCCGTGTTCGCGAGAGCGCCACTGACGTCGACGGAGTGGCGGCGATGGTCGACTACGCCCAAAGCAAGGGCTGGGTCGACGACGACGGTGAAGCGTTGCAGGCGCACATCGTTCGCCGGCAGTGAACGCTCAGACCATGTCGTTCTTCTGCAGCCATCGCAGGGTCGGCCAGCCGCAGAACACCGGGAGCCAGCAGGTCAGGACTCGGTAGAGCAGAACCGACGGCACAGCGATGCTTGCCGGCAATCCGAACGCGGACAGGCCACCGATGAGGGCGGCCTCGACGGCTCCGACGCCACCCGGTGTCGGCGCTGCCGAGGCGAGGGTTCCACCGATCATCGTCACGATGGTGACGGTGATGAACGTCGTTCCGCCGCCGAATGCCTCGACGCTTGCCCACAGAGCCAGGGCGGCACCGAGAGTTGTTGCAGCGCTGCCGCCCACGATGATGAGGAATCGGGTGGGGTTTCGTGCGAGTTGGCTCAGTTCACCCAACACCTCGGTGATCTGAGGACGCAGATCGTCGCGCAGCCACCCACGAAGTTTCGGAATGAACATGAATGCACCGAGAACTCCGAGCGCGACGCCACCCGCCAGATACAGAACAGTGGATCCCGGGATGAAGTGCGAGAGGTTCGTATCGCGTCCGGCGACGATCGAGAAGAAGATCAGCAAGCCGACGTGGGTGACCACCTGAACCGTCTGTTGAAGCGCGACTGCGGCCGTTGCACGGACGGTACCGAGCCCGCCCTTCTGCAGGAACCGCACACTCAGGGCGAGCCCGCCGACTCCGGCCGGAGTAGTCGTCGCGGCAAAGGTGTTGGCCACCTGCATGATCAGGAGGTTGCGGTAACTGACCATCGAAGACGCACAGGCCCACAGGGCCGCTGCCGCGCCGACGTACGTCAGTGCGGAGACGCCGAGGCCGAGCAGTGCCCACCACCAGTTGGCTGTCTTCAACTCCGTGATGAATGCGGGTACCTGGCTGATGAAGGGATAGGCGACGTAGACCAATCCGATGAGCAGAACGAGCTGGATTAGTTGATTGCGACTGAATCGGGTGACCTGTGCGGGAGCGACCTTTTCGATCCCGTTCTTCGCGCCGACCTCGTCTCGGATCTCGGTCATCAATTTTGCGGAATCCTCGGCGGTCCGCCGAATTCGGTTGGGCAACGCCGAGGTGGTCAATCGGCCGGAGGCAGCGAGAATCGTGTCTGCGCCCTGCGCACGAATCGCGGCGTCCACCGCTGCGTCGACGCCGAACAGTGATGCGGTGGCAAAAAGAAGTTGGGCGTTGTCGGACTGCATCTGAACTTCGGTGGCGCCGAATTCGGAGTACGCGTAGCCGCCGAAGAGGATCGTTCCGCCCTCGACGCGAATCTCGGAAGCGCGCAGGTCACCGTGCGCCATCTGATGTACGTGAATGGTGTGCAGTGTTTGCCACAACGCGTCGATCAGTTTGGAGGATTCTTCCTCGTCCGCCTGGTTTTCGACGGCGACGGCAAGTGGGATACCGCGGGGGCTCGGGCGGGCGTACATCTCCCATCCGCGATCGAGCACTGAGATGGCGACGGCTTTGGAACTGGCCAGACCGATGTCGGCGAACGCGATACCCATCAGCGCGCGATGTTCGACGGCGCGCCGAAGCGATCCGTAAGGGGGAGGAGTTTCACGGTTCCGGAACGAGATCCAGCGGAACGTCTGTCGAATTGCTCCGCTGCTTCGCTGGTTCTGTCCGTACAACTCGACAATCAGTTCGTCGAACGGTTCGTCGTCCGGAGCCTTGTCGATGTCGGCGGACATGACCAGCGGGCCGATTCCCGAGGGACTCACGACGCGGAAAGCGGTGACGCGGTAACCACGCCGCGCGAGCACGCGTACTGCAGAGTCCAACGGCACTTCGAGGGCAGGTGTGCCGACGGCAAGAACGATCACCGCGCCGATCAGATAGCCGACGGCGAGACCCAGCATCGATCGGGCGGGAACGATCGAGCTGACGATCAGGTGAATGGGCGCAAACAGCAGAAGCAGCGTCCACCAGGCTCGTCGCCACTTTTTCGGTAGCCACGGACCCGAGACGGTGAGCACCGCCGCGAGCATCGCAATCCACCGCGGATCGTCGAGGAATTGGGACAGGAACGTGGCGTCGAGTCGGTCGGGGACGTCGAGGTGCCACTTGGGTGCGGCGAGTCCTGTTCCGGTGAACGACAGCGCGAGTCCGGCGCACAGGCCGGCAGCGGCGTATCCGGCCAGCAACTTCCATCGGCGCCCCACGATGAGCCCGATCAGAATGGCAAACGGTAGCGCCAGGATTGCGATGCCGTAGAGGAGGTACACAGTGTCGGACAGGCTCGGCGACAGCACTCCGACGATGTTGGACACCGACGTTTCGAGGGCGTCCCACTGACTTCGGGTGATCAGAGAACCCGCGATGACGCCGCCGAGCAGCACGGCAGCGATCGCGACCCGCATGATGTCGCTCGTACGGCGGTGCAGTGGTGGCAGGAGGCTTCCCGTTACCGGGATCTCCCGTCCGTCTACTCGCATCTCGCCAGAACTCTCTTCTCTCGGGGGTTACCGACCGTCTCAGTTACCTCGATCAAGGTACCGCGTGGGGGTTCGGCGCCTGGGAAGCCGGACCTGTCGTTACCTCCTCGATGCCAAGCAACATTCGCTTCGGTCCCGCGGCGGAGTGCTGCGGCGCGTAAAATTCACTTTCCGGACGTTCGTTCATTTCGACGACAGGGAGTGCGTATTCATGAGCCCCGACGCCAGCGGTGTGGACGGTCGGGTTCCTGACCTGCCGACCCCGTCGACCAGAATTTCCGTCACCGAGGACTATGCGGCCGAGATCGACGAGCTCTCGAGTCTCAAGCACAAGCTCGGCGGACTCGAGCCCTCAGAGTTCGCGGATGCCTGGAAGCAGGGCTATCTGTACGAGAAGAAGATGTCGCGCCGCGAGTACGAGCGGAAGAAGCGGCGTCTGCAGATCGAGTTGCTCAAGCTGCAGCTGTGGGTCAAGGAAACCGGGCAGAAAGTGCTCATCATCTTCGAAGGTCGCGATGCTGCCGGTAAGGGCGGGTCGATCAAGAGGTTCACCGAGCATCTCAATCCTCGTGGTGCCCGGGTCGTCGCGCTCGAGAAGCCCACAGACATCGAGCGAACACAGTGGTATTTCCAGCGGTATGTCGCACACCTACCCAGCGGCGGCGAGATCGTGATGATGGACCGGTCCTGGTACAACCGCGCCGGTGTCGAACGAGTGATGGGTTACTGCACGCCGACTCAGTACCTCGAGTTCATGAGAGAGACCCCGGACTTCGAGCGGATGCTCGTCAACTCCGGGATCCATCTGCACAAGCTGTGGTTCTCGGTCAGCCGGGAAGAGCAGTTGGCGCGATTCGCAGCCCGTCGAACAGACCCGGTGCGTCAGTGGAAGCTCTCACCGACTGATCTGGCTTCGCTCGACAAGTGGGACGACTACACGCAGGCCAAGGAAGCGATGTTCTTCTACACCGATACCGGGGATGCACCCTGGACGGTGATCAAGAGCAACGACAAGAAGCGCGCCCGCCTCGAAGCGATGCGTCACGTGCTCGCCAGCTTCGACTATCCCAACAAGGATCACCGGGCAGTCGGTACTCCGGATCCCTTGATCGTCGGGCCTGCTTCGGCCGTATTCGAAGAGGGCGAGCACGTGAACGTGGAGTTGCCTCAGCTCTAGCGCAGATGATCGCTCAGATCGAACTGGCCTCTGCCCACAGATTGATGCCGCTGTCCTTTGCGTGCTGATCTATGGAGGCCAGTTCGGCTGCGCTGAATTCGAGATTGTCGAGCGCGCCGACGTTGGCTTCGAGTTGGGCGACGCTGGATGCACCGATCAATACCGAGGTGACCCGCGAATCGCGGAGTGACCAGCTCAGTGCCAGCTGAGCCAGTGACTGGCCGCGGTCTGCCGCGATGTCGTTGAGCGCGCGGATGTGGGTGAGAGCGTCGTCGGTCAACCACGACGGATCGAGTGACTTACCTTGGGCGGCGCGAGAATTCTCGGGGACGCCGTTCAGATACCGGTCGGTGAGCATGCCTTGCGCGAGCGGCGAGAACGCGATGACGCCCACTCCGAGATCGTCGACAGCCGAAAGCAGGTCCTGCTCGATCCACCGATTCAGCATCGAATAGCTCGGCTGGTGGATCAGCAAAGGGACCCCCGCAGCGGCGAGCAGTGCGGCGATTTCACGGGTACGCTCCGGCGAATACGAACTGATACCCGCGTACAGCGCCTTGCCCTGCTGAACGGCACTGATCAGCGCGCCTGCGGTCTCGTCGATCGGAGTCTCGGCGTCGGGGCGATGGCTGTAGAAGATGTCGACGTAATCGACTCCGAGTCGGCCGAGCGACTGGTCGAGGGATGACAGCAAGTACTTGCGGGAACCGCCGAACCCGTAAGGACCGGGCCACATGTCCCACCCGGCCTTCGACGAGATGACCAATTCCTCGCGGTACGAAGAGAAATCCTCACGCAGGATCCTGCCGAAGTTCGTCTCGGCGCTTCCGTACGGCGGCCCGTAGTTGTTGGCCAGATCGAAGTGCGTGATTCCGAGGTCGAATGCCCGCCGCAGGACTGCGCGCTGGTTCTCGATCGGTACGTCGTCGCCGAAGTTGTGCCAGAGCCCGAGCGAGATCGCCGGGAGTTTGAGACCGCTCCGACCGGTTCGGCGGTAGGGCATGGCTTCGTAGCGATCCTGCGCGGCGACGTACTGATCGGACATGGTGCCTGCCTTCACATCGTTGTGGTTGAGCATTTACTCCCGACCATTATCGCCGACGGCATTCAGGTGTGCTGAACACTCGGGCGACCCGTACGAAAATGCTTGCGGGTTAAAGCAATTCGATCGCTCTTCTGGACCGACGTTCAGGTTCGAGTCACAGTGCCGGGCGGCGGTGACGTCGACCACGTCTGGGTTCGCGTCTAAGGGAACGGTAAGGAATCGCGGTTACCATGGTCACAGTCGATCGGCGATACCGATCGCCGATTCGCTTCGAACATGTTGCCCAGCAGCCGGATCCGGGGTCCGGCGAGGAGATCTATGTCGACGCAGTCCGTAGTGCACGCACAATCATCCGCAGACGAAGCCGTCGTGGGGGATTCGTCTCCGCCGGGTGGTGGAAGCCGGCGTTATCTCGA